>JAITGP010000024.1 GCA_031280545.1 Candidatus Peribacteria bacterium | reverse complement strand
CCATACTGATGCCTTCTTCAATATCAAATGAGTTGATCAGTTTACTCCAATCATCTGGCTTCGGTGAAGCCGATACTTTGATTCTAATCTTTGCCATAATTTTATTTTTTTTTAAGTATTATTAACTTTTGTTTTAAAACACATTGCCCAAGTCATCATCAGTAAGAACTGACGGGATAGGTCGAAGATTGATAACCATTTCTCTAGTGGGATGCTGAACTTGTTCAAGCTTTGGATTTTGTAAACTGTTTTTGTAGTTTATCCAATTCAGAAACTGGATCTGAGCATCTCCTGATATTCTTTCAGCTGTAGGACCTACTGAGGTCTTTCCTCCACACGGTGAAGGAGGGATTTCTCCGTCCTTTTTTAGTGTTTCTTCCCAGAATTTTGATTCATTGTAATGATTGGGATCAATCATGTAGATTCTTCCTGAGAAGGGGTTCATACGTGTTTCGATCATTATCCTTACATTCGAATCTCTGATGGACTTCTCCCAAATCTCTTTTCTGGATGCCATCGTATCAGTAAGTAAAAATACTACATCACCCAATTCTTGACTACCGTCTACTTTTTCATCATGGATTGTGACTTCCAAGCCAGTAGCTTTGCGAATATGTTTCGCTAAGGCAACTACTTTCTTTTTACCGATGTCTTCGTCAAGATAAAAGATTTGATTGGATACATTCTGAGATTCAACAGTATCGAAATCCCAGATGTGCAAATTTTGAATTCCCAGTTTCGCCAATCCCATAGCAATGCGAGACCCTGTGGCCCCGCATCCTATGATGTCGACTCTGGTCTCTCCAAAAGCGGTCGCACTAAAGACAGCATTGTGTCTTATCGTGCTTACTTTGTTTGTAAAACCCTTTTCCATTTTCTGTTATTTTTGAGTTTCTTATACTCCTACTCCCATTTCTTGGTGATCATTTTCGTCCTCTTCTTCAGATCCAAAACTTGTGACCGTATTGGTATCTGTGGGAGTTCTATTAAATAATGGGCGACGGTCTATACTCGGAGTGATTTTTGGCTCCAATATACGGGCCATTTTTTCAATTTCCCGATCGAATTCAGGGTCAGAGACCATAAATTCTACGTTTTCAAAGAAGAGACCAAAGGCTTTAACCATTAAGTCAAGCCTTACGGCACCTAATTTGTTGAAAATTCCTCTGATATAAAATTCCTCAGGTAACCCGAATTTGTCAAACGTTTGTACGTCTTGAGAACTTGGGTTAACTTCGAATTTGACATGGCAATGTCCCCAGAATTTTATTCTCTCAAGTTCTGCTTCACCTTCCTCGCCTTTTGCGACAAGCTCTTCCATGAGTCTTGCTAAATCTTTCGAGTCCAATGTACAGTTGGCCGGCGACGTCTTTTGGTCAAGAATATAAATATTCTCAACCCAGAATTGTTCCGGATGTAATTCATCTCTTCTCACACCGCAAAACCAGCCGATCTCTTCGGGTGCTAGCCCAACGATCTTTCTGATCATTTTGTCCATTTTTTTCGTAAAAATGATTTTTGGGTATTTTGTGATTCGTACCGTTGTTTGTCCTGTATGACCAAACGGTTGACTCTCAAATTTTTCGGGGACAAAGTTATAGAACTTTTCCTCAGGAGTTTCTCCATCTCCTTTTTTCCATCTCTTGAACCAATGTTTCATTTCTTTATTTTTGAATAGTTTATTAAATAATTCATTTTTTTCTTTTTCTAAAGCTTTCGCTTCAGCTTCCTTTTGCTTTTGCCTTATTCGGGCTTGTTCACGTTGCTTTTGTTCTTCAGCCTTCTGTTGACGGCGTTGAGCATCAGCTTCTCTTTTTTGTTGATGTGCAATCGCTCGTTGCTGTTGAGCGTCAAGCTTTCGTTGATGATCAACTTCTTTTTGTGCTTCTCGTCTTTGTTCTAAGACTTCACTAGGATAATCACTCTCCATTGGATCGTGCTCTTTCTCTAATGTGCCATCAAAGAAAGCTTTCCATTTTCCTTTTTCCCATTCAGAGTATTTTTCATCCTCTTTGGGAAGCTGGTCATAGTCTTTCTCCAATTTATTTTTGAGTTCTCTTTCAGCTTGCCTCTTTTTATATGAGGCTTCTCTGAATGGTCCGAGGCCTCTATTTCTATCCCCATAGGTTTCTACTAGTGCCTCGTCTTTTTTCTGCCATTCTTCTCTAAACGCTTCCCATTGCCGACAATGATCTTCGTGGATATCTTCCTTACGGAGCTTTTGTCGTTCTTTTTGGAGTTTTCGTTCATTTCTAATGAATGCACCGAAAGAGCGAGGATGCCAAGAGAACTTAAGAATGAACCATTTTTTAATTAAATTTCCCATTATCTTTTTATTTTAAATGTTTTTATAAACTTAAACATTTTGCGAATTAGTCGCTCATGTTCATAGTTTCCGTTGAGTTGCATGAAGGCATTTCTTACCTCACTACCGTGAGGTTGCTCTATCCAGATAATGCGGTTTTCATCACCCTTTTTATAAAAGGCAAATCCTTGTCGCGAGATCTGTATTTGAAAAATTTCTTCATACCCAGAATCAAGTTCTATCTTTTTAGTTAGGATATTTAGGATTATTATTCCTTCATATGCTTCTATAGAGATCTTCTCAACTTCTGGTAAACTGGAAATTCTTTCAAATTGCTCTGCAAAATACTCTTCAAGATCTGTTTTATGACTGTTCGCAAAATCAATACCAGTAAGCCTCATGTATTCCTCGGAATTCTTTTTTAAGGTTTCCTCGGCGTCTTTTAGCTTTGTTTGCATGGTTCTGAGTTCATCTCCATCATTTAATTGATCTATGATGAGAGCGACGTATCTCTCTCGATCCTCTTTCCTCTCTTTTCGAGCAGGAGTTTTGAATTTGGGAGTTGCTTGCTTCAGGCTCGTTTGTTTTAAGGATAGTTGTCCTTTTAACTCGTTAACCTTTTGTTTCGCATCTTCCCACAGATCATTAACATTTTCATATTCGACTTTTGCTGTCTGTAATGCAGTTTCTTTTTCTGCGAGGAGGTCTTTTTTGAGTTTTAAGAGTTTCCCTCCTGCCATACGAATCGCACTACATGCTTTGTTATACTCTATTTCTTTTAATGTTAAAGCTTCTGATAACTCATTGGCTTCTTTTTGGATTAATAGATTTATTCGCTCAGTCTCTTGAGTAAAAAATGCAAATTCTGTATCAAATTTTTCCTGCTGTTTTTGAGTCCAACTCCAGCTTTTTGAAAAGAATTCTCCAACTCCTAGCCAGAATTTACCAGGCTTTTTAAGTTGTTTTTTTTCTTTTCCCAATTCTTTTTGTCGCTGTTGCGATTGCTGAGATAAGGTGAGTTCTCTTTGAGTTCTTTTTTCCTTCAGCTCTGCAATTTTTGGTTCAACGGTAAATTCCTTGATCTCTCTGGAAAGTTGATTGTACTCTCTCTGAAGTTTAGAATAAGCTTTGTTCTTTTTCGTCCAATCTTCTTGAAGGGAGGAAAATGTTTCTTCTGCTTGATTTTTTTTCTTTTCAATTGAGTCAATCTCATTTTGGAGTTTTTCTCTGAGCTCATAGTTGTCATCTCTGCGTGCTTCAGCTTCTTTTTCTCTGCGTTTCATTTCTGCATTGCGTTGACTAGTGGCTTCTGGCCATTGATCAACATATTTACCAGCAGAATCATTAACGTTTGCGTATTGCACGAATTGAATGGCAAGATCTATCGCTGAGGCATATTCTCTTTCTTGAAGGAGATCTCTGAATATGGATTTTCTGTTTCCTAGACATGCATACCCTTCTGGATAAATGTGAGGAGCTTGCATTAATCCACTATCTGACAGCCCTTTACGTGGATCTGTCAGATTTTTCCAATAGACCCCTTCAGAGTCTTTATCTTTTTTTGATCGATCAAGAGTGATTTTAAATTTACCGATTGCTCGGTACACTTTGTTCTTTGAGTCCCAACAAAAGAGAAGATCTGTATAAACTATGACTTCTTCACCAGATACTTCTATCTTAAGAATATCTGGACTGCTTAGTAAGTCACTAAACTCTTTGACCAGCCTCTGTCGAAGGCCCCCCTTGTTTTCGATCGATTCGATATCGTCAGTGAGCGATACAATACGGTTTCTGAGTAGAGGGATACTCTCCCACAACTTTTCGATCCGCTTTTTTACATCTTCATTTCCCTTATTGAAGTAATTTGTTTTTACTTCATTAGAAAAAAGATTGACGTATCTACGTTTGTTTTCTTCTCGAGGAATCTCCTCTTTCTTTTTTACCATATTTTTTCCTTTTTAAATTATTTATTATTGTTAAAGATCACCATCACGGAGCAGATTTCTTTGCTCAACTGTTTTAGATTATAATTATTTGCTCTATAAAGTCAACTCAATTTATATATTTTTTCTTTATCTAATTTTATGTTTCCTACCTATTACTTTCTCTCTATTATCTTTGAGGAGCTATGATAATTTCCTCTCCATGGAGAAGACAACGATATGTTCCGTCAGGGAGAAGGGAAATTTTATCATATTTACAAGGGATGATCTCTGTATCTTTATCTTTCATGATCCCACATTTCATTTCTAATTCTGCTAGATTGACAGTTGTTACTTTGAAAAGCCCATTTTTATCTGCTTCGTCTACCATTTCTCGTCTTCCTGCATTGCAGAGATCGCGATATGCTTTTATTTTTTCATCTCTATCAGCGTTGCTTTCATCTCCTAGCTTATAGTGATGCATTGTACCTTCATAATCATAGATATGTTCTCTATCTGGCATGGTAGCGAGATATTTCCCATCCTTATGTAAAGAAATTTTATCATACTCACAAGGAATAATTACTGTATCTGGATCTTTCATCATTCCATATTTTGTTAAAAGATATTCTTCATCAAGTGTTGTTACTTTGAAAAGCCCATTTTTATCTGCTTCATCTACCCATTCCCATTTTTTACTACCATCTGGATTTTTGGTATTGAGTAATTGGAGTCGAATTCTTTCTTTCTCCTTTTTTGGGTCCTCATCTATATCATGTTTGTCATATACTCCATAATTTCCATTTTTCAGATAATTCTCTTCAATATTGTAATGCATTTCTAATTTTTTATTATCTTCTGTTCGTCTAGTACAATTGTATCCTCTTTTTTTGTCCCAGATGATAGCTTCCCGTTCACAAGGGATAATTTCTTTTCCTTCCTGATCCAGAAGTCCCAAGGAAATTTTAGTAAGATTTTTATTTTTCCCAATTTTGGATACAGGATAAAATCCCTGTGCATTTTTATCGGAAATGTCTTCATATTTTCCTAGAGGTACTATAAATTCTCCTGTATCTTTCCATCGTCAGCATGTTCCATCTTTTCGTACCTGGTAAACTTCACCTGTAAGAGGAATAATTTCATCATAGATGCATTCAAGCTGTAATGCATCTTTTTCTATAGTGTAGAGTCCTATTTTTCCATTGAGAGAAAGTTCATATTCTCCACCGGATAATAGTCTGATTTTTCCATAGGCTTGAGAGAGAATTTCTTTTCCCGTTTTATCTAATAATATTACTCCTCCTTCAGGAGTTATTGCTTGGTAATATCCACAATCATCTATTGTGCTAATATCTAGATAGGCATTAGAGATAAAATTTCCTTCAGCATTTACTAGATAGCTGCTCTCTCCTTGATCAAGGATATAATTCTGATTTTTATCAATTTTTTCTATTCTATCCCAACTCTCTTGTGTGTCAGAATCGGAGAGATTTAGTGTAAGTAATGTCCCATCTTTTCTGATAAAGTATTGCTTCTTTTTTTGATGAGCAACATAATTTCCTTGACTATCAGGACCATCGATTTGATCAAATTCCATTTTTGGGTAAGGAAAATCATCATTGATAAAAAATTTTTTACCATTGATTACGGTGATGATATTTCCTTGAGGATCTGGTCCTATAAAATCATCATATTCTAGTCCTTCATCCCACTGTTTGTCAGGAGTTCTATATCCGTATTTATCTCCTTTTTTTTCGATATAACCCACTACTTGTCCATTTTCATTTACAAGAATCTCTTTGATTTTTTGAAGTTCATGAGCGGCTAAGTAGAGATTGGGATATTTTTGTTTAAAATCAGGGAATTCTAACATTCACTCCCATAATTCCGAGTTTTTTCATGCCAAATGAGGAGTTATTTCTCCATGGTAAAAGTAGCGGTAGACTCCGTAAATAGCATTGAGTAATTTTTTGTAATCTTTTGTCAGTTTTTGAGAAGTTTCTAATGTTTGAGAGAAATTTATCCCCTTTTTATTTATTAGGTACATCTGATAGCTATGTAATAGTGTTTTAAATACCTCATCAAAAAGCTTTTTGGGAGTATTTTTATGAAGTGGTGCTACTCATTTCTGTTGTTTTTCTATAGGTAGTCCTGTGGAGGCATCTATATAGAGCAAGATGTCTTCTTTTCTTGCTAGATAAATTCCTTTTTCATAGGGTAAAATATAGTCAAACGTTAGGGCTCCTAACTTTTCTCCATTTTCGATAGTGGACTGATAGGTCTCTATAGCTACTTTCATTGTTGGATCCTCACTTAAGTCTCCTATACCTTCCCCATATTTATCAATGAGCTGCATCTCTTCATTTTTCGTTAAAATATAGTTCCCATTTTCATCAGGACCTATAAGTTGATCTGCAGTAGTTAGAGCTTCTACCAATTCTGCGGTATACTCAGATCCTACTCCTTCTCTGAG
>JAITGP010000025.1 GCA_031280545.1 Candidatus Peribacteria bacterium | reverse complement strand
CTTGGTTTAATGGGGATGGATATGGACTACTTCCAACCTTATGCTGTTGTAAGTAGAGCTCAATTTGGTACTATCCTCTCTAGGCTTTTATTTGGGAATACTTATGCGGGTGGTAAGGTGTATTATAGTAACCATCTCCAAGCTCTGAAAGAAAAAGGGATCTTGACTCAGATAGATAATCCTGAAGCTAGATTAGAGCTCAGGCAATGGGTTCGACTTATGTTGATGAGAAGTGCAAAATAGACAAATATATTACATAACGTAGGTGTGGACCTATGTGTTCTCCTAAGGATTTATTGTTATCATATTCGCCCATGGATTGTTTGATATTACGTTCAACAAATGTAATTGGGTGTTTGACTTTATAGGATAGATACATAGGTCTGCCCATACAGGAATTTGATATTGTATATTAATTTCCGTATATCCAATTATTCCTCCTGCACATCGTTACCCGTTTCACAATTAAAAACAATTTCTTCTTCATCCTCTGTAGAATCTGAGATTAAAAGTTCTGGTTCTTTTGAGACCGCTACGGGTAGTTCTTTTTTGATACTTTTTTTTACTTCTAAGGGAGACGTTTCCTCCTCCATAAATAAATCTTTGTCTGGAACTTCTCCCGCTAATATAATCTCCACTTCCTCAAGATCTCATTCAGAATTCAAAACTACCTCACTCAATTCTATTTTTTCAAAAGGGGTCTTTATATACCAAAATCCACCAGCAACAGCAAAAACTACAAGTACGAGAATTATCCAAAAGAGTGGAGATTTTATGCTAAATATCTTCATATGCCTAATATATCTATTTTTATCTTGATTTCAACTTTATAAAGAGTATTTTATTATATTCTTTAATTTTTTCAAACAAGGAAATGCAGATTGATTTTAACGAAATGGAGAAAAAGTGGCAAAAGAAGCGGGAAACCGAACAGATTTATAAAACTACAGAAAATCCCAATAAAGAGAAATTTTATATCCTAGATATGTTTCCTTATCCCAGTGGATCAGGGCTCCATGTAGGACACCCTAAGGGGTATGTAGCTACCGACACCCTCGCCAGAAAAAAGATGTTGGAAGGATTTTCCGTTTTACATCCAATGGGATTTGATACATTCGGACTGGGAACAGAACAATATGCGATTGATAACAAGATGAAACCTCAAGATGTAGCTACTAAAAATATTGCGTATTATAAACAACAGTTAGAAAAAATATGATTTTCCTACGATTGGAGCAGGAGTTTTAGTACGGCTGATCCTGATTATTTCAAGTGGACTCAATGGGTATTTTTGCAATTATATACCCATTACTACGATGAAGAAAAAAAGCAAGCAAGACCTATTGAAGAATATAAAGGAGAAAATCCTGATGAGGTTAGACTTGCCTACGTGGATTATAAACCTATCAATCGATGTCCTCACTGTAAAACAGGGTTAGCGAATGAGGATTTGGATGATGGGAAATGCGAAAGATGTGGAAGTGAAGTAGAGCAAAGACCGATGAGGCAATGGGTGTTGAGGATTACGAAGTATGCAGATAGACTTTTAGAAGGATTGGATGCTTTGGATTGGGATGAAAGTATGAAGGAATTGGAGAGAAATTGGATTGGGAAAAGTAGTGGGACACAATTTGAGATGAACGTGAAGAATTTCGGAGAATTAGAAGATAATCAGTTAAAAGACTGCGAAGATAGCAACCAAATAATTCTCAGAAATTCTCTGGATAATTTTCAAAAATTTTTCTCTGTTTTTACCACCCGTATTGATACTGTCTTTGGAATGTCTTTCGTGGTAATGGCACCGGAACACACCCTTGTAGATCAAATTACCACACCAAAATATAAAGACGCTGTGGCAAAGTACAAAGAGCAAGCAAAATTCAAAACCCAACTCGAAAGAACAGAATTACAAAAGGAGAAGACAGGACAATTCACAGGAGCATACGCGATTAATCCCTTTAACAACGAAGAAGTTCCGATTTTTATTGGTGATTATGTACTTGCAAATTATGGAACAGGAGTGGTGATGGCGGTGCCAGCTCATGATGAGAGGGATTTTGAGTTTGCAAAAAAATATGATATTCCGATTAGGACCTCTATAGCATGGGACTACTTGGACCAAGATAATCCACCACAAGAAGGGTTAGAAATGACAGAGAGAAATGGGGTAATTGTCCTCATAAAACATCGAAGTGAAGAAAAGTATCTGTGTTTAGAATGGAAAACTCAAACGTGGAAAGATTTGATTACAGGAGGAATTGAAGAAGGAGAAGACCCAATAGAGGCAGCGAAAAGGGAAGTGCAAGAAGAAACCTGATATAAAAATTTTAGAGAAGTAAAACAAATTTTATTTGAGAATGTGGATAGATTTTGTGCAAAACATAAGGGGGTAAATAGAACAGTGTTTCAGAAAAACATCTTCATAGAACTGGAAAATGGAGAACAAGATAGAGTGAGTGAGGAAGAAAAAGCACTCTTTGACGCTGTATGGTTGACGAAAGAGGAAATGGAACAAACTATCAACTTAGTGAATCATAGAGCTATCTTTGATATGCACGTTGATGGTGACAGAGCATTTACAGAAAAGGGAATTGTGGTTAATTCGTGAGCATTTAGCTGACTGACGAGTGACGAAGCGATCAAAGCAATGCAAAAACGACTTGCAGAGAGAAATCTCTGAGGAGAGAAAAATAATTACAAAATTCAGGATCGGGTCTTTTCTCGTCAGAGATATTGGGGAGAACCTTTTCCTGTAGTCTTCTGTAAACATTGTGGCGAGAAAGCCTTCGGAGAGCATTTGTACACCATTAATTTTTATAATCAAGTAACTCGAAATGGGATCATTAAAAAAATAAAAACGATAGAAACCAGAGCTTTAAATCCAGAAGAGCCTGAAAGATATTTTGGAAATGTGAAAACCGGAGACATTTTGAAAATGGTAAATAAGAATACAGGAAAAGCAGTCTATGGAAAAATAACGGAATGCTATCTGTGGAAGAGTTTTGAAGAACTCTTTAATGAACCAGAGTTAGAAAATATTTATACCGATAAAGAACACTTCAAAACCATAATAACTCCAGAGCAACTTAAAAAAGACTGGGATTTCACAGATGGATATGTAGAGAAAATCGAGACCAATGGAATGGTTGGACGAAAATTTGAACTAGTCGATATTGCGAAAATAAACCCACTTCCAATCTCAGACTTACCTTTAATCTTACCTGAGGTGGAGAATTATGAACCAACAGGAAGAGAAGAAGGACCCCTAGATGACGTAGACCGACGGATGAAAACTGAATGTCCTGTCTGCAAAAATGAAGCAAAAAGAGAGAGTAACACCATGCCTGGACGAGCTGGTTCTAGCTGGTATCGGCTAAGATATATGGATCCGAAAAATGTTGATGCCTTAGTAGGGAAATCAAATGAGCAGTATTGGGGAAATGTAGATGTGTATGTTGGAGGTGCTGAACATGTGACCAGACACATGATTTATGCAAGATTTTGGCAAAAATTCCTCTATGATTTAGGTATTGTGAACAAGCAAGAACCGTTTCAAAAATATGAAAAAGTCTGACTGATTATGGCAGAAGATGGTCGCAAAATGTCCAAAAGACGAGGAAATGTTGTGAATCCTGATGATGTGATTGCTGAATATGGAGCTGATGCATTTAGGACCTATGAAATGTTTATGGGACCCTTTGATCAGTTCATTTCACGGAATACCAATGGTTTGAAAGGAGTAAAAAAATTTTTGGATAAAGTGATTGCCTTGTGGGATAAGGTGGATGAAAATGCTGAAACTCCAAAGGAAGTAGAAATTTTACTTCATCAAACCATCAAAAAGACGACGGAAGATATTGATGCATTTAGATTCAATACCACGATTTCACAGTTTATGATTTTAGTAAATAAGCTCACTGAACTAGATAAAATTAACACTCAGCTTTTTGAAACATTTATGATTCTGCTCGCACCGTTCGCACCGCATTTGGCAGAAGAATTCTGGTCTTTACTCGGAAATGAGTTTAGTATCTTTACCAAAGCAAAGTGGCCAACATGGGATGAGAAAAAACTGACTTCAGATACCGTTCAACTTGCTATTCAGTTTAATGGGAAAGTCCGCGGAACCGTGGAGACTTCACCAACCGCAAACCAGGAGGAAGTTATGACCCTCATCCAAGGAATTGAAAAGCTGAAAGAATATCTCGCGAGTGGCGAAATAAAGAAGGTGATTTATGTCCCAGGAAAGATTGTAAATATCGTGATAGCATAACCAGAAAGTTTTCAGAATCCTCTTGCATTCCCACAAGAAATCACTATAAAATGAGGGACAAATTTTTTAATTTTTTTCATAGAGAAATGTTAGACTTTATCTACGACAGTTTGGAAACCGTAAAACATCTCAAACATCCAGACAAAAAGCTGTATCTCACTCTAACCATCGCAATCTTCGCAATCGTAATTGTAGCAGGGCTGTACTTTGTTTTGGCTGATGCAATCTTTGGAGAAGGATACCAATTATTCTACCAAGTAATGACGGGAGAAGCATAATCAGAATTTAAACTCTTATTCTTTTACTCTCTAAACCTATTCTTATGCAAGAAACAAATACCGTTGAAATAAAAAAACAGATTGAAGATAGAAGTTTTAAACGATATGTCCTCAGTGTCACTTCTGGACAAGAAGATTTAGTCGTAGAAAACCTCAAAGAGAGAATCAATAAACAAGGTCTCAAAGATGATGTTGTAGAATTCCTCAATCCAAAAATTAACGAAACCTCTATCAAAAAAGGAGAGAAAATTGTAAAACAGAAAAAACTCTATCCAGGATATCTTTTCTTCAAATCTAGAATGAATGATAGAATCTGGTATGTAGTCAGAAATACTCCATGAGTAAGATTGATCGTAGGAGCCGACACTAAACCTGTGCCTGTTTCCGAAAGCGAATATCAAGACATTATGGTTCAAATCGCTCAATCCCAAGAAAGATCAGAATTAAAAGTACCATATCATATGGGAGATGTTGTCCTCCTCAAAACAGGAGATTTCAAAGGAATGCAAGGAACTATTAAAGAAGTAGATGGTGACAAAGGACAGGTAGTTGTACAGATAGAAATGTTGGGAAGACTGACTCCTGTAATCATTGATATGGATAAAATTGAGCTCTTATAAAAGATTACAGATGTAAATTCCGATATTTCGGAAAGATTTTGCCAGATGATTACAGAAGATTTATTACATTCTGAAATCCTAACAACATGCGAGAAGAAAAAAAAATAGTCACTCGATCTTTAGTAATTCTCTTTCTTTCCCTTACTATTGTATATGCCCTCGCATATATGAGAAAGACAGATATTTTTACTGCAGGTCAAGACACTCAAACTCTAGATGAAGTTTCCACTCAATTAGAAACAGGAAATCAGAATACCGATACCGCAATCATTGATATCACAGCCATGACACCAAATAACGCAACCGGAACTATTTGAACAACTGGAAATTCATCACCCCAATCAAGTTGAGAAAATCTCTCAAATATCACCGTTTCCTCTAATGCTACAGGACTTGCTTCTACAGAATCCATTACCCTACTTCCCGACACCAGCCAATTCTTTGGAGTGCTCGACATCGTTGATGTCCTAGGTGTTCAACCAGACTATATGCTCCAAGATGCAAAAGGTAATTACTTTGCTTCTTACGGAAAAAAGGGACTCGATTTTGTTAGGACTGTACAACAATTAGGTGGAAATGTATACACTATGTCGACAGAAAGCGAAATTCTCCAGAACGAACTGTTTGGAGAGAAAGTCAGCTTTATTAATATGGTGGCATTCAAGACGAAGTTCGTGTTAATGGTTATCGAAATTGAAGGGAATACTTGGTTACTCCAAATTCCTGCTGACAAATATTATACGTCCAAGTCCTATCTTAAATCTTTATTTATTTATTAGAAGCAAAATGGCAAAAGTACAAAACATTCTTAATCTCGAAATTCCTGCTGGAAAAGCACAACCATCTCCACCTCTTGGACCTATGCTCGGAGCAAATGGAGTAAATATCGGACAATTCATTAAAGAATTCAACGATAAAACTCAAGACTTAATGCAAAAATTTGCAGGAGTTGATGTAAAAATCAAAGCAAAACTCACAATTTATGTAGATAGAACCTTCCAACTTGAAATCGAGGATCCTATCACTTCTGGGTTGATTAAATGGAAATTAAAATTACAGGCTGGATCTGGAGAACCAAACAAGAAAAAAATCTGAAAATTATCCAGAGCAGATTTGGAAGAAATCTATGAATTGAAAAAGAATGATTTGAATGCTCACGATGTAGAAGCAGGTATCAAAGTTATTGCAGGTACCGCTAAAAACATGGGAGTTGAAGTTGAATTATAAAATCACAATTTCGTTGGGACGCGTTGATGACGCGTCCTAATAATTTAATAAACAACAATGTAACCAAAAAGCACTAAAGAATCTCGCTACACTGTGAGGTCTTTTTTTTACAAAAAAAATTGCTTTCTCAAAACAAAAACGCCGGTGAGAAAACCTCACCGACGCCATGCAAAAAAATGTTTGTTTGATCTTATAAAGGTTTCCTCGGGGTGTTGCGAGGACAATATTCTTTCATTTCTTCATAGATGAATTTTAATTTAACAATTGTCTTCCAAACCCACACGAAGGAATACCATACCCAGACAAAAGGTCGAGTAATACCGTACCACAAGCTACGGAAAAATTTCCAAATAGCCAAAGACGCAAACCAAGAAGAGATTTTTTTTCTACGAGCACGTCTTTTTGCTTTTTTCTCTTCACGTTTTCGCTCTTTTTCTGCGAACAAAGAACTCTCTTTTTTGATTTCTTCCATAGCTACAGCTATCTCTTCCCAAGTTTTACCTTGGAGATAAAACAAGAGAGCATGCTTACGATATTTGGATTCAATCTTTTCCAGATGCTGTACCAAATCTTGTTTCACCTGAGGCTCCTTATTTTCAATCAGTTCCCATTTCAAAGACTTAGCTTTTTTGAAAATAAAATTGAATATATTTGCAGAGTTATCTCCCAAATAAGAGGGGAAATTCTTCATATAATACCATAGTGAAGAAATTTTATCACCTACCACCGTAGGAGCAACGTTTTGATCCTTCATGACAATATACAAAGAATTCCTTAATTCGGAATTTATTTTCAGATCACATCTTTGAAGAGAAGAAACTACCTCGTCTTTTCTTTTCTTATCAATAATAACTTCTTCGGTCAATGCGACCACAAAGAGAATTAAATATAAGAAAGGCAGAATAAGGAAAAATTCAAATCCCCAAAGGTGAGTCACTCCAAAGGAGAACAGCAGAACATCTATGATTGCCACGAGAGCAACCAAAATCATGCGATTTCTATGCAAAGCCTGTGTATCATAGTCTTTACCTAATTCATGTATAAAATAGAATAAAGCCCCAATCCACACAAGAGGTGCTACAAAATAAGCCCAATTGGTTGCTAAAAAGCTACCAATAGTTTTGAGTGTACCCCATAAGGATCCTAAGGCTAATAGGAACTCCGCAACAAAATGATACCCCAAAATTATTACAATTAATCCTCCCAAAGCCAACAACATATATTTCAGCCAAGGCAGTTTTGTAATCTCTTTTATCGTATCATTAGTACTTTTCACTATAGGGATTCTAAGCACCAGTAGTCCCACTACTACCACAGCCACTAGAGTCAGAGGGATACTGAGATACCAAGGGAAGGTTACGAAAAAAAGCTTTACCAAAGATAGAGCAAATAAAGCAACTTTCCGAAGAGCAATTGCAATACTTCCTACCAACAAAAGACTTATCAAAGAGAGCAACCCAGCAGTTCCTACAATGAGGAATCGAGAAAGAGTTTTACTCCTTTTCTTAACAGCTGGATACACTTTTGTCCAAATCTTATAGCCAATACCGCCAATCAACGCACCTATCACTACCAGCACCCAAAAGAGTGCCCAGAGTAAAGTAGGAAGAGAAATAATCCACGCCCAAATTCCTATCAGTGGTGTTACTACCAAAGATAAAAAAGGCAGGGCAAGAAAAGCTGGCACTCCGATTACGGTCGACCAAAAACTCGGACAAACCCAACCGTTAAGTTTCACTTTCCTTTTGAATAACATAAATCCCCATGTACGCAAAAATCGATAAAGGAACCAATAGATTCCATCTACGTTGTTCGTAGCGAAATCATTTTCATGAGCCTTTTTCGACAAAACTTTCCCGAATTGGTCCACAAGTGGAGAATCAGCAGTAAGCGTCTCTTTTTCATCACTCCCTTCAACGGGGTACAAAGCAAATCCAAAATCCAGACCAATAAAATTATAGGCCCATGCAACCTTGGATAAACGTTCTCCCTTGAAAGAGGTAAAATCTGGAACATATTTTTCCAGTCCCAGCCATTTCATGGCAACGTAGACACTCTGTCCTAAGTGGTCCCAAAAACGTTTTTTCAGCACTTGAGGTTGTTTCTTTTCGACATAGATGTCATTCCAGTTGGTCTGAATAGCTTCCCTTTGATAGGTATTTTCTTCAAAGAAAATCCTTCTTAGAAAGTTTTCAAGGGATGAGTAATCTATGTTGTAGCGCCACAAAATTTTTTCCCAAACTAAAGTCGGGAGCATTTCTGCTTTCGCTACTAACGCAAGATAAGGATTTTCGTGATGTACGAAATCCTCTAAGAATTCAAGACGTTCTCCAGCAGATTTATATTCGCCTTCAAACTCTTTTTTTGTAAATTCCCAAAAGATAAGTGCTTTTCTAATTGCCACCTTTTGGGAAAGATTTCTAGAACCATAATTATGGCTCATCTCCTTTTTCAAACGATTTGCACTAAAGGCATCCTCTAAGGCTGCCCTCAAAGCTCTTTGATAAGAAGATTTTTCATTTTTTTCTAACATACTTTTCATTTTTTTTAATTATGCCTAATTTTTATTACTACAAAAATACACTAATTTCCTTGTTAAAGATCAAACAAACGAAATAAATATAATCATATATATATCGAAGTCAAGCTTAAATTTATCTATCAAACATTTTATCAATTTCTCATTTATCAATTTTCACGAAAAAGGGTCTCCCATGCTGGCAAACAAACAATCCTGGGATTTTTTCAAATCAGTCTTTTATCAACTGTTCCATCTGAGGAAGCGACAATTTATGCCCAGCTTTTATCGAAGTCTTGCAGGCTTTGCTCGCATATACTCCGTCCATCAAATGATCAAACGTAATCTCTTCTAAATACAGTATGTGATTAAACAACATCTGAATATCCACCGGATGGGCTACAAAAATCTTGGGAATCGCATAAATTACAATCACATTTTCCCCCAACATCGAAATATCAAATCAAAGCTGATTCAGTTCCTCAATTTTTTCTGCCAGATTTGCAATTTGCGTAATTTCAAATTTCAACGGTTGCAAAAGCACTTCTCCATGCAAATCCGTCTCTTTTTTCATTGTCTCATAAGCAATCCTCTCCGCCAAAGCATGCTGATCAATATAATACAAGGCTTCTTGTGATTGTAGGACAATATAACTATTTCGGAGCTGTCCCAATACCTGATATTCTCCCACTTCAGCATGAAAAAATTGCTTTGATGCTTCATTCCCATCCACGAAACTTTCTAACCCAAAAATCGAACTCACCTTCGCTGGAGAAACAGAATTTTTTTCTTCACTAAAATCAAAAAGCTGTTCCACAGATGGCAATTTAGAAGAAAATCCGATTTTTTTGCCCCCTGATAGGGGGGAAGCGAACGAAGTGAGCGGGGGGGTATTAGAAGAGCCATGTGAAAAATTTGCAATTCTCTCGCCTCCTAATGCCTGAGAAACCGCAGTATATACTGTTTCAAAGACCGTTTTACTATTCGCAAACTTTACATTCAACTTACTCGGATGTACATTCACATCCACAAGTTTTGGATCAATCTCCAACATCAGCACCACGAAAGGATATTCCCCTGGAGTAATTTGCCTATTATAGGCGTCCAACAATGCTTTTCTGATAATTTTATCCTGTACAGGTCTTCCATTCACGTAAATCTTTATATTTTCTCCAGACCCGAAACGAAGCGAAGCATCCGATACCACTCCATTCAATTTCATTCCCTCAGTCTGATATTCAAAGGTATGCAGATTTTTTTTCCAATCTTTTTTGTAAATATCTACAATTCTGTCCTTTAAATCACGGGCAGGTTTTAAATCAAAATTCACTTTATCATTTTTTTTCATCACTCGCTCTTTATCATAGTGCCAAAGGGCAACATCCACAAAATAATTATAACAGTAAAAAAATTCTGTCTGAGCCGACTTGAGAAATTTCAACCTTGCAGGCACATTGAAAAATAAATCCTCTACACTCACTAGCGTTCAATTTGGGAACCCCACAGGCTGATGTTTGATAATAATTTCTCCTCCTTTTTTCACAAGCTTCGTACCAATTTCTGCGTATTTCGTTTTAGTCAAAATCGTTGTTTTACTTACCTCGGCAATACTTGCTAACGCTTCTCCACGAAATCCATAACTCGAAATACTATACAGATCTTCATCCGTCTGAATTTTAGAAGTCGCATATCTTTCCAGTACTAAATCCATATCAGAAAGCTCGATTCCACTTCCATTATCTTCCACGGAAAGATAAGATTTCCCTCCATCATTGATATTCACCTCAATCTTTGTGGCTCCCGCATCCAAAGAATTTTCTACGAGTTCTTTTAAAATAGAAGCAGGCTTTTCGACTACTTCTCAGGCTTTTAATCTATTAATGACATAATCAGGGAGTTTGTGGATAGACATAGAAAAAACTATATACATCTACTCAATATTTTCAAGAAGAAGAAATACGAAAAAACGTGTCTTATTCAGACACGCTTTTTTATAATTCATGGGATATATTTCAGATTGCGAAATGCAACGAAATAGCCTTTATCTCTACCCTGTTCATACGTAGGGACATTTCCTGTACCATTGCCTGTAAAGGAAATAAATTCCAAGTCCTCAGCATGAGTAGTGATAAAATAGTCCAAGACTGCACCAGCGAATTCTCCGTTATATTCAATGTAATAGATAACGCTAGGGCCCTTCCCTTCTCCACACAAACGGATGTGCTTCTTTACTTCGGAGAGATCGCCTATAGCGGTCTTTATATTCCCGCACTCATCCGTGATAGTCGTTTCTCCTGATTGACGACAACCCGACAATAGGCATACCGTCAAAATCATAAACAACAGTAACTTTTTCATTTCTTTAAATTTTTATGTTTGTACTTTATTATACTGATATATATATCTAAGTCAAGCTTAAAATAAAAAGATTACAAATAGTTGTGAACTATAATACTCTAAATTTTGCAAAAATTTTAATTCTGACTATAATCAGATATCTTTATTTCTACAAAACAAACATAATGAACAAAATCACCGAAGACATTCTTTCCAAGCTCCATTTAAGTAGCGGGAAGAAAACTAATCAAGCCACAAAACTCTTCAAATCTTCTGACAACTTTTTCAATACAAAAGCAGTTCTTTTGCCAATCAAAGACGGACAACGCTTAAATGTCCTGCTTAACGAAGCACAAGCCCTCGCCTTCGGAATTACCTCCCAAGACATTGTAAAGCTGACTAATAAAGACGGAGAAAGTATCGTCACCAACGCAATTATTTCGGCAGAGATTAAAGCTGGAACTATCGGGATTTATGAAGACATTATAGCAAAATTTCCCATCAAAGAAGGAGAACACCTCGGTGTGGAAATCGCTCAATCTAGCTCAATAGCTAATGATGCCATTAGAAAAAAAATGAAAGGAGAATCTATCACCTACGATGAAATGTTTGCAATTATCCAGGATATCAGTGAAGGAAAGCTGAGTGAAATTATGATGACCTACTACGTCGCATCCAGCTTTTTCTACCCTACTACCGATGAAGAAATGTATCAAACCGCCAAAGCCATGGCTGAGTGTGGAGTGATGTTTAAATATCCTAAAGGAGAAATCGTAGCAGACAAACACTGTATCGGTGGAGTCCCAGGAAACGAAACGACCATGATCTTGATTCCGATTATCGCCTCTCTGGGTATCAGAATTCCAAAAAATTTCTCAAAATCTATTACTTCACCAGCTGCTACGGGAGAGTGTGTGAATGTAGTAATGGATATTAATTTTAATCAGGAAGGAATTGAAAAGCTAATCAAAGACATTAATTGTTGCCTTGTACGAGGAGGAGGATTGGATCTGGCACCTGCAGACGATAAAATCATCAAAGTACAGTATCCTCTCGCAATGCAGTCTAGAGCAAAAGTAGTAAGTAGTATTATGGCAAAAAAATATGCCATGGGTGTGACCCATTCACTCATTGACATCCCCGTTGGACCTACCGCAAAAGTAGCCACCATGGAAGAAGCTTTAGACTGGAAAAAGAAATTTGAATATGTAGGAAAAAGACTCTGAATGAAAATGTCGGTACAGATCACCCCAGCAATGGAAGTTATCGGAAATGGAGTCGGAGCAGTACTACAAGTCAGAGAAGTATTAAGAGTACTTCAACAACATGAACTTCGTCCGCTCGACCTAGAAAGTAAAGCTTTACATCTCGCAGCAAAACTGATTGAAAACGTAGGACTTGCAAAAGGAAAAAAAGCTCACGAACTTGCAGAGAAACAATTAAAATCAGGAGCAGCTCGAAAAATGATGCAAAGAATTATCAAAGCTCAAAACGGGAATCCTGATATTGATTCTGAAGGGTTAACGTTGGGTACTCAGACTTTTGATGTCCTTGCTGAGCAAGACGGAAAAGTAAAGGTAATTGATTTACATAACGTAAACCAAATCGCCAGAAGACTTGGATGTCCTGTAGTAGACCAAGCAGGAATGTATCTCCATAAAAAACTTGGTGCAAGTGTGAGAAAAGGAGAAGTCCTCTATACGATGTATGCCAATGATAAACCAAAGATCGAATTGGCAAAAGAACAGGAAAAAGTAAAACCAGCTTTCACTATTGGATAATATATCACACTAAAACACCCTAACAAAAAACCTATCAATTATAGATAGGTTTTTTTTAAGAGAAATATCTAAATTTCAGAATCTTTTAGATACAGACAATAACAATTGCCAAGACGGAAACTGCAATACATAATGATACAATCGTAACAATTATTGCACTTACAGGTAATTTCAATAAATCATGACAAATCCAATACACAAATCCCCATTTCATAGGTTGATGATTTGGGTTATCAAGAGATTTTAATAAATCTGATAATTGTGTTAAGGGACAATTCAAACAGAGAATTTGAAGAACCACTACAAAAGACCATAATGAAGAGAGGATTTTGTAGAATAGAGTCACCCGAAGCACTTCCCACCAACTACCACTTACTAATAATAGTATACTTCCCAGAACAAAAACAATATGAAACACGTCCACAAAAGTTGCAATTTTCGACCACTTAATTTTATTTTTCATTTTGTTTATTTTATTTTTATTTTATTTAGTATAGTATAATGATATATATATCATATGTCAAGACAAAATAAAATACATTGTATTTAATTCAGAATTATTATCTCTCAATTCTTGCAAAATTTTGATTTTCGAATATACTTACAACATACAATTTTTTATTCCTATTACCTAAACACAAATGGCACAAAATGCAAAAGAACTCCTCTCTACGCTTAATGAGCACCAATTAGCGTATGTAAATCTCGATCTAGCAGATCCTTACAATGGAGACTACATGCTCGCCTCTTATCATCTCCTCCCTGGAGGAAAATTAAACATTTTACAAGCAGCAGCTGAAGTTTCTGCCGAATCCAGTACAGGAACCAATTTCCAAGTAAGAACTGAAACCGCCTATGCGAGATTACTCAATGCCCTCGTCTATGAAGTAGATTTAGAAGACAATGTAGTAAAAATTGCTTATCCATGGAGACTTTTTGATAGGAAAGGGAATGTACAAAACATTATGACCTACATCGCAGGGAATATTTTTGGAATGAAAGAGGCAAAAGCCTGTAAACTTTTGGATATTTGGTTTCCTCCAGTAATGTTGGAACAATACGATGGACCAAGCTATACCCTTGATGATATGAGAAAATATTTGAACGTCTATGAGAGACCAATTTTGGGGACTATTGTAAAACCTAAAATGGGACTGAGTTCTGCCGAATATGCCGAAGTCTGCTATGATTTCCGAGTAGGAGGGGGGGACTTTGTAAAGAATGATGAACCCCAAGCAGATCAGGATTTTTGTCCTTATGATAAAATGGTGGCTCATGTGAAGCAGGCTATGGACAAAGCAGTAAAAGAAACCTGACATAAAAAAGTGCATTCCTTCAATGTGTCTGCAGCCGACTATGACACCATGATCGAAAGATGTGAAATGGTAATAAACGCTTGATTTGAGCTAGGAAGTTATGCGTTCTTGATCGATGGAACAACTGCTGGATGGATGGCAGTACAAACCCTGAGAAGAAAATATCCTGATGTATTCATCCATTTTCATAGGGCAGGACATGGAGCATTTACTAGACCAGAAAACCCTATCGGATATACCGTACTCGTACTCTCAAAATTCGCAAGACTCGCGGGAGCTAGTGGAATCCATACAGGGACTGCTGGAGTAGGAAAAATGGCAGGGACACCAGGGGAAGACATCACCTCTGCAGAGAATATCTTGCATCTGTTCAAAAAAGGACACACCTTTGAGCAATCTTGGGCAAAAATTCCAACCAATGATGAAGACTTCATCAATATGGAACAACTCGACGCCAAGAATATGGAAATTTTATCAGACGATACCTGGAGAGGAATCAAAAAATGTTGCCCAATCATCTCAGGAGGATTGAATCCAACGCTTTTAAAACCTTTCATCGATTTGATGGGAAACGTGGACTTCATTACCACTATGGGAGCTGGAACTCATGCTCATCCTAGAGGAACTAAAGCAGGAGCTACTGCATTAGTACAAGCCTGTGAAGCAATTCAACAAGGAATCGATATCCACGATTACGCAGAAGATCACGTAGAACTCGCCGAAGCAATCGAATTCTTTGAAGGAGAAAAAAAGAAAAAAGAGGCAAAAGAAGCTGAATTTCAAAGAGAAGCTGAGCATGCTGAAGAAGCTGAAGCAAACGTATAAAACACACACCCTATCTCGGTGCAGTGGTGAGAATGCTATGTGGGCTCAATAATTCCCCATTTCATCATCCCTTCATTTCCTCTCATATGATACTCTACTTCCTCTTTTAAATTTAACTCTTCCAAACTCCATTCTCCCAATGAAACTCTCCTCAATGAAGTCAAAATTCCCCCCAATCAAAATTGCTGGCCTAACCAATACCCAATAGAACGAATATAGGTCCCAGAACCAACTCCAATTCTCAAACGTAGCTCAGGAAATGCATACTCTAAAATATCAATCTGATGAATCTTCATCACCCTGCTTTCTGAAAGCTCTTTCCCTTTTCTCGCTAGTTCATACATCCTTTTCCCCTCTTTTTTCTTGGCAGAAAACGCGGGCAAAGGAAGCTCATAAGTCGGCATAAGCTGTTGTAATTTCTCTTCCACTTGTACTAAACTCGGTGCATCCAGGCTTTCTACGGGGAACTCCTCATACTTTTCTCGATAGCCCATATCCCATGTATCACTCATCTTGGAAAAATCTATTACCGTCTCATATACCTTATCCAGTCCGATCAAAGAAGTCAGCCTTTTTGTCCCTTTTCCTATCCCCAAAATCATCAGCCCCGTCGCCTTGGGATCTAGCGTTCCACTATGTCCAATTTTCTGTCCGGGAAAAACATGTTTCATACGTTTCACAATATCAAAACTACTCAATTCTAAAGGCTTATCTACTGCTATCAACATTACAAAAAGGAGAAATAAAAGGCTGTTTTTTAATCTCTCATGACGTTACCATAACGAAGAGATAGAAAATTACAAGAGCTAAAAATTGACAAAACAGACTAAAAAAGCTATACTTAGAGTAGCTTTATTTTATAAGATACTAATAGATGCCAACATCAGGAAATCACGAAAAAGTTTCTGAATCTGCAGAAAAACTAAAATACTGGGAGGTAAAAAATCTCACCGATACCAAAAAATTCAAAGAACTTAATGCTGATAAATGAGTGGATCTCCATTATGAATCCACTAGCAAAACGATGAAGTTGGATTTTTATTTGTGGAAAAGCAAAGTAGATAGTAATTATTACCTTAAATATCATGAAGTAAAATATTCGAATCCCAATCCATATCAGTCAGATCCTGTTACCTATACGCAGTCTATCCCACCAGAAAACGTGAAAAAAGAACATCTCCTAAAGATAAACACCACCGATGATTTCATAAAAAGTCTCAAAACTGCATTGGATAGCTACTATAGAGGAGCTAGACCCAAAACAGGAGAAGATGAGAAATTATGAAAGATTATCTATGAAAAGATGGGTATTTCAAAAGATAAAGAACAGAAAAAAGAGAAAGAAAAAAAATTAGCACTTACGAGCTTTGCTGAGGAAGAAAAAATATTACAAGATAACGTAAACAACTTATACGCTTAAAAGTCTGATTTCGGTCAGCTTTTTTTTACATCTTTTTTTCCGCCTTTTTATACACTTTATGAAAAATCTTCCTTGTCGCTTCGGCTTGCACTTTATCACGTCTGAGCGTCAATTTGCAATTTGCTTTCATTTCAAAGATACGGTGAAAGAGATCAGCATTAAAGTCTTTTAATTCCCTTATCGTATCGAAGAAAATTCTGAAATAATCGCTGATTTCTGGTGGATACAGCACTTCAAAGACGAAATCACCCACCACCGTGATACAATATCCCTCTTTCAGAAATGGTGTATCATCACTTGCTAACACTTCTTTTGCACCAGCTTGTTTATAGAGACTGGCACCATATACATCTAGAAATTTACTATTCGCACACAAGTAATAGAAATCTGCTATTTTAGAAACCTGCTTCCAAAAGGAAAATTCTGTTTCTTTTGACCCTAAGATATAGTAGGGATGAGAATGGAACATATAAGAGTCTTGTTGGTCGCCATAGAGTCTATTGATGGATAATTCCCAGTCTGCCCACACTACATCTAATGCACTGATACTTGATGCTTCGTGAATGACCGATTGTCCTTCCTGGAGTTGACTGACATTAGAAATTTCAGTGCTATAGCTCTTCTTCAGCTCATCAGCTAAATCCAGTATTCCCAAAATCCACCTATTGTGGAGATAAAGCTTCCCATTTTCTTTCATAATGACCCAATTGGTAATCAGCTTTTCAATAACTTTATAAAAATTAGGGAGAGAAATCTGGATTTCCTCATTCACGAGCTTATGGAGAGACTGCGTAGAGATGCCTTTATGGGCGATAAGTTTATGGATAACGAGGTCGTAGAGTGGGTCAAAAAGCTGCATTGGTTTGAGATAGGTAAAATTTTTTTGAAAATCTCTTGCATTTTGTTTTTTTTTGAGTATACTATAGATACCAATATCTGCCGAGGGTAGAGAAATCTACTTTGACGGGCAGATTTTTTTTATGCTGTGAATTTTTTTTTTCGATTTTCTGGAAATCCCATATTTTCTTTAGAGACATCGGGGAATTCTCCAAATAAATGTTCTAATTTTTCTAACCAGGAATTTTCAGGAGAAATGCGTTGTAGCAGATAGTTAGTAATGAGAGCAAAAGTGAAAAAATTAGGAATTACTTCTATTTTCCCATTTCCTCCCTTTTCCTTAGTATAAAATTTTCATAGAATAACGTCTTCTGTTCTTGGTTTTATGATAAATATTCTATTTCGTAATCTGGCACAATGAGCTGAAATGTTTCTTACATTCACGATAAGCTGAAGTCGTTTTCTCAGATCCACAAAATATGTAGCATACATTTCTGCAATAAGTTTACTGTCTGTAGTATTCAAAAGTTTATATAAGTTTGTCACTTCACCAATCATACATTCTTCCAAGAGCATTCGACTAGGTAAGAAAGCTTCTTCAGCATACTTTTCTCTATATGCTTTTCCAAACATTGAAGTAGAATTTTCTCTCTTCGCTTCAGCAATTTTGATAAAGTTGGCATACATTTCTTCTGCTTTCTGGTCTTTTAACCATAAATTATTTACATTTGTATACCAAAAACATCCGTATTTACTACTCATTATGCTGTCGATTTGTGCTTTAATAGACACCTCAATCTTTTCTATTGCGTCCAACACTAATAATCTCAGCTTTCTATCAAAGATGTATAAATCTAGCACTTGGTCAAAGGTAATTCACTCATAAAACTGATTAGTTTCAGCATTTTGATAGTATTTGAAATAGCCCGTAAATCTGAAATATCAGATATGATTAAGGTACTTCTCTGCCCTAGCTTCATCAGGAATAGATAAACCTCTTTCTTTGAGAAGTTCTATCTTTTCTAGAATAGTAAGAGGCGTTTTGGTAAAGTGCATACGAGAAGATTAATAGTAAGTAAAAGATGATATTCACTGGTCGGTTGGTTATTTATCAAAAGAATTGTAAGTATTTTCTTGTCAGTATCAATATTAATATTATCATATAATGATAATTATTTCTTTAAAATTATCAAATCTATTTACATTTAATTTGAAATCATTATACTCATAAATGTCAATATGACATAAAAATAAAAAATTAACAAAATAACTCCGAAAAAGGCGGAGCAGTAACCAGTCTGCAAAAAAATAAAAATGAAAAAAAGTGAAATTATTGAAGAATTAAGAAGTAGAAAAGAAAATGGTATAATCATATGGGTGATTTTCTTTAACTTATTCTTAACTTTCTATTTCGTAGGTATAAAAAATATCGAAAGACTACTGGATGTATTGGAAGAATTGGATCTTTCGTTATCTCTTCTATTATTCTTCTCTACATTGGTGCTCTTTAGTGTAGTAATAGTGTTGGGTAGTCAGAAGTTAATTCAATTACTTCTCCGATGTTGGACACCTACTACAAAGCAAATTGTCAAATACGACAATGAGATACGAGCAGCAGTTGAAAGAGACATTGCTGCCTCAAAACAAGAAATAATGAAGTTGGAAAAGCGAATTGGAGAACTAAAGGAGAATATTGAATGTTCAGAAGAACGACTCGCTAATTGGAAATTGGACTAAAGAAGGGAAAGTAGACTGGGAAGCTACGAACCAGAAGTAATTTCGTAGCATATTGGCTGACTGGAATATCCATCAGCCTTTTTTCTTTAATTCTCAATCCTGATGTGAAGAATGAGGAGAGGTTGAGGAGGAGAGCGTAAGTTTGTGATTGAAAATTTAATTTGAAATCCCCACCACAAATTCGCCTTTCACGCTCATTTTCCCTCCTTTCATCATCGCTTCTACTTCCTCCAAGCTACCTGTGAAGTACTGCTCAAACATCTTGCTGATCTCTCTCGCGATGCTGATTTTCCCGTGAAATCAAAGCTCCCTGAGTTCAGCAATCAGCTTTTCTATTCTGTGGACGGACTCATAAAAAAATGTTGGAGTGTCTTCAGTGATCATCTTTTTTAATGCGGTTTGTCTCCCTTTTTTCTGTGGCAAGAAGCCGAGAAAGGTGAAAATCGTCGTATCAAAGCCTGCTCACACAATCGCAGGAACGAGGGCGTTTGCTCAGGGTAAAATCGAGTAGGAGAGTTTTGCTTCGTTGCAGAGCTGAATGAGGGATTTTCAGGGGTCAGAAAGCCCAGGAGTTCCTGCCTCGGAGACCATCGCAACGTCATTTTCGGTAATCAGATTTTTATACTGGTTGAGTTTCCCTTTCTCCGTGAAGCTCGTTAAGGCGTAAAATTCCTTATCGCTGTAGTTAATGTCGTACATTGCGAGGAGCTTTTTCGCGGTTCTGGTATCTTCGCAGAGGAAGTAGCGAATTTCTTTAAAAAATCTGAGTGCCCTGAGGGTAATATCTTCTTTATTTCAGATTGGTGTGGGGATGAAGTAGAGCATGAACAATTAAGAATGAAGAATTAAAAATTAAGAATTATTTGTTTGGGGTTATTCGTTTTTGATGGTGAGTTTTTGTTGGGTTATTTTAATTACTCCTTCCTCGACTAAGCCTGCCACAATTTTTTCTATGTCCTTGTGGGGAAATTCAGATTTGATTTTTTTTAGGGTTAATGTTTCCGTGTTATTCGGACGGTTTAACGAACCGTCCCTACGTGTTCCGTTGTTTACCAACTGTTTCACAATTCGTCCTCTGACTTCTCTATCTGAACCCTCAAATTTAGACTGCTTGCTCACGGATTTGATTTTTGTTTTTTTTGCAGTTAAGTAGGTCGCTCCGTAGTCCATCAACGCGTTGTGCCAATCTCTACTTCTTCCTAGAGGTATCAGCTTTTTAGCGATTTCTTCTAGTTCTTTCATTGAGATGTTCTCGTCTAGTTTCAAGAGAAAAATCAAAACACGCCTAATATTCGTGTCAATTACGGCTTCATCCATATTCCGAGCAAATGCACAAATCGCACTCGCGGTGTAGGGTCAGACTCAGGGAAGTTTTAAAAGCTCCTCCTTGTTGTGTGGAGGCTTTCCGCTGTATTTCTCCATAATGACTTTCGCACATTCTTGCAATCTCAACGCTCTGCTATTAAATCACAAACCTGACCGATGTTGTAGCAGTTCGTGCTTGGAAAGATTAGCGAGGCTTTCGTAGGTTGGAATGTCGTTCATTCGCTGAGTTCGGTAGGGGAGAACACGGGAAAGCTGTGTCTGCTGCGACATTACTTCGCAGATGTGGATGGCGTAGGGGTTGGTGGTTTCTCTTCGCGGGAAGTGGCGTCATTCCCTTTTGTATCGGGTGAGGATTTTTGTTTGGAGTTGTTCAATATCTGTTTTTTTCATTGTTGAGAGATACGAGTTGTAAAGCTGTGAATTTTGGCTTGACAAAGTATTATTATGTATAATTAAATTGTCGACATAGAGTTTTTCTTTATCGCGACACGCAAGACCTCGGAAGCGGTAAGACGGGGAAGCTAAAATAAAAATAAAATGAAGAATGCGTTGATTGGTTTGTTTTTACTTTGTGGTTGCGGATATGTGATTTGGTTTCACAATCGTTTTATAACCCCTGATACCATTTCAAATATTATGATTTGGATGGTAGGTATTATCTACGGGATAGGCGGAGGAGTCCTAATATTATGGGATGTTATCAAAGCTTATCGGAATCGTCGACTTTGATGTCGGTAAACTACGAGTACAGACAGTATTTGAAAGCCACGATTACTATCGGAGGCTTTTTCTTAATTCATCAACAAATAAAGCGTTATCAATCCTGCAATCCAGAGCACTACAATCAAATAGAATCGGACTAAGAATTTCGTTTTCACCGTCTTATGACGCCGGACTCCCATTGCGAGTAAAGCTCCCAAAAATCAACCCAAAGCACAGAAGGTAAGCAGACTTTTTTCACTAATTCTCCACTTCTGCAAAACGGCTTTCCATTTGTCCAATCCCCGTACGATGAACGTAGCGAGATTGATGAGGAGAATATAGGTGATAAGTATTCGCAGTCGTATGGACATGGATTCATTTGAGAAGTAAAGTCTTAAATATATACGGGATTGGCAAAAAAATGCAAGAACAACAAAAAATTGAACGCCCAGTGTATAAGCTTAGGCGTTCTTTTTATACTTTTTTTTCTTGATAACCTTCACATAGCTTTCCTTTAATTTTCAGCCTTTTTCTTTGATCTTTGCTATGATTTCTCATCTCTGCACACGCACAATCAAAATAGTAATAAAAAGCAGAATTCCAGCATCTAGCATACTCACCAAAATAAAGAGCCAATCGAAAAGAACGAATACCCCATAAAACACAGAAATCAAATAATATACAAACCACAAAAAATACGTCGTAAAATTCGCAGAAGGGATTCCATGAAGTAAATCCTTGATAGTCGGGAAATAAGCAATCAATGAAATTACTCCACTTACTCCATATAAAGCCGTTAATATTCAGATTAAGAGATGGGTATTCATGCTAACAAAAGAGTATCAATTAAAAGAACTTTTTTTTCGAGAGATGTAATTTTTTTATCCTATCAGCTACATAGAGCTTTTTTTTGTACACCATCCACGCAAAATTTCCAATAAATAAAACAAGTTCAAAAATCAAAAGGAAAGACACAATCCAGTTATTCATCACAACAATTGCATACAAAAAGAAAATAATCGAGGTCAACAGCCGAAACAAATAGTCACGAACATTACCTTGCACAAATTCATCATCACCTTTCGTTACTTTAGGAATATACGCACTAAATGTCGCCAATCCTGTGATTCCATACAAAGTAATGAAAGCCCAAAGAAGCCATTCTACCATTTGAGAAAGGGAAAAGAAATAAAAAAGCAGATTTTTCTTCCTCTTAAGTATACTCACAAATGCAAAAAAAACAATTTTTCAGGGAGTTTTTTACTAGTGCATTCTCAGATAAACCCCTCCGCCCTTCGGGCACCTCTTGGTCTCGACCTGTCAGACAGCGGAAGAGGAACTGTCAGCAAATAAAATACCACACAAAGCAACATTATATTGCAATTCTACCAACAAAAACTATAAAAACAAACATATCATTTACCTTTTATCATACATTTCAATGTCTTTCCCACTAGAAACCATCGTTGCACGAGCTAAAAGAAGAGCCTTTGCCTACCCAGGATCAGAAATCTATGGCGGACTTGCCAACTCCCGAGACCTCGGACCTTACGGAGCAGAGCTCAGAAGAAATATTATTGACGCACGACGAAAACATTTTATTCAGGAAAGACCAGATATGGTAGGACTCGATGCCTCTATTTTGATGAACCCCAGAGTATGGGAAGCTAGCGGACATGTAGGAAACTTTTCCGACCCTTTGGTAGACTGTAAGAAATGTCAGTACAGAGACAGAGCAGATAAGTTGATTGAAGAACATATCCACAAAAATACTATCACGCTCAAACAAATTCAAGAAAAAATTGGAGTAGATTCGCCCACTCCAGAAGCACGAACTTTCTCTCAGCAAACAGCTTTCTTAAATGATGAACAAGTAAAATGTCCAAAATGCTGATCTGTAGATCGAACAGAGCCAAAAAAATTCAACCTAATGTTCAAAACTGAACAAGGAGTGATTGAGGGAGAGGGAAAAGACATTTATCTCAGACCAGAAACTGCCCAAGGAATCTTCGTAAACTTTAAAAATATCCTTGATACCACTAGAGTCAGAATCCCTTTCGGTATAGGACAAATCGGAAAATCTTTCAGAAATGAAATCACGCCAGGAAATTTCATGTTCCGCGTGAGAGAATTTGAACAAATGGAGATCGAATACTTCGTAGAAAATGATGAAAAAATCTGACTTGAACGACTCCAAAAATGGAAAGAAACCAGTGAAGAACGACGAATCGAAAAAATAGGAATCAAAAAAGAAAAACTCAGATTTAGAGAGCACGATCCTAAAGAACTCGCTTTTTATAGCAAAGGAACTTGGGATGTAGAATACACTTTCCCACGAGGATGGGGAGAATTACAAGGGATTGCCTACAGAACGGATTATGACTTAAAACAACATATGGAATTTTCTGGAAAAGATCTCCAATATACTGACCCAATGACAGGAAAAAGATACGTACCTCATGTCATAGAACCTAGCCGAGGACTAACGAGAGCCATCTTAACCGCGATGATTGACGCGTATGATGAAGAAGAATACACCAATCAAAAAGGAGAAAAAGAAATCAGAACTGTAGCCAGATTCCATAAAAATATCGCTCCTGTGAAGTTCGCCATTCTTCCGCTGATAAAGAAAGATGAAGCTCAAGTAAAAATCTGAGAAGAACTTTTCAGAAAGCTGAGCAAACAATACAAATGTGAATACGACGATAATGGAGCCATTGGAAAAAGATACAGAAGACAGGATGAAATCTGAACTCCTTACTGCATTACCATCGACCAACAGAGTTTAGAAGACGGAACCGTTACACTCAGAGATAGAGACACAATGCAACAAACGAGAGTAAAACCAGAGGAAATCAGTTTATAAACCCAAGAAGGTAGCCTAAATCAACAGGCTATCTTTTTTTATCCAGAAAATACTACTCTTCCAAAAAGAAAATTCACTGCAAAGCCTGTGTCTCCCACAAGATGGAGCAAAGAACGCAACTTATGTTCACAGGTACTTTCCATAAGTTATGTTGCCCTCTGAGAAGAGGGCAGCGAACAGAATGAGCGAGGATTTAACATCATAACAAAATCTCCTCCTCATCCAAAATCCACCTTTCCGCAAAACTTCAGAGATTGAGTTTTCTGCTTTCTTTAATTGTTCTGACTTCTTCTTTTTCTATACCATACCAGTACATCAAATGCTCACACACTTCATGCAAATCAGCCAATTTCTCCTTTTTATCCTCTAGCTGGGTAGCATTAAGAAAGGATTTCACTTCATCAAAAAACTTTTGTAGTAGTTTTGTTTGAAACTCCTTATCGGAAGCTTTGTGGAACTCACATTTTCTGCCATCAGCAGTGATGTGGTGAGGGAGCTGATCCCTAACGAGTCTGTTGTGTTTCATGGATGAAGAAGTAAGAGATAAAATATTCTACAAACTTACTAGCATATGAACAACACTGTTCCCGGTGAACCTATGACCCAGATACCTACTATCCAATGAATTCTTTTCCCATGTAGGGCTGTAATACTTTTGGAATTCTGATTTTCCCGTCTTTCGTCTGATTATTTTCGATAATTGAAATCAAAATACGAGGAGTCGCCACTGCAGTATTATTCATCGTATAACAGAATTTAATATTTCCTTCACTATCACGATAACGTAAATTTAGCCTTCTAGCTTGAAAATCTAAAAAGGAAGTAGCAGAATGCGTCTCTCCATAGCTCTCACGAGATGGCATTCGGCATTCGATATCATGAGAATCATATTTCCCAATCGCTAAATCTCCTGCACACAGTTGCAATACACGATAAGGCAATCATAAATCTGAAATAATTTCCTCGGCGTTAGCCAAAATCTGAGCATGAAGTTGATCGGACATCGCAACATTTTCAGGCAAAATTACTACCTGCTCAAGTTTATTAAACTGGTGTACCCTATAGAGTCCTGCCGTATCTTTTCCATAACTTCCCGCTTCACGACGATAACAAGGGGAAAGCCCTACAAATTTTTTCGGCAATTCAGCCTTACTCAAAATATCTCCCGTATGATAGGAAGTCAGTGGGATTTCTGCTGTAGCAATCATCCATTGATCATCTCTCTCTAATCGATACGCATCTTCTTCTCCTCCTGGAAAATACCCCGTTCCTACTAAACAATCCGTATTTACAATATTAGGTACAGCGAAAGGCTGAAACCCCTTTTTAACGATTTTTTGCAAAGCATATTGTAAAACTGCCTGCTCTAACATCATTCCATCATTTTTTAGGAAATAAGAGCGAGCTCCTGCAATCTTTACCCCTCTTTCAAAGTCAACCATATCATATTTTTTCATCAGCGTAATATGATCCACCACAGGAAAATCAAACTGTGGAATCTCTCCTACTCTCTTGATCTCTACGTTTTCTGTTTCATCTTTTCCCTCTGGCACTTTAGGAGACAGAAAATTTGGCACTCTCAAAAGGAGAGTATTCAGCCTTTTTATCAACTCAGTATAATCAGTTTCCATAGCCTGTACATCAGCTTTTAAGGCTTTAGCTCCCTCATAATCCTGTTTGGAAGCGAGTTCTTTTTGTTGAAATTTAAGAGCATCAATCTGCTGTTGAAGCACTTTTCTCTCATCATCTAAAGTAAGAATGGCATCAATATCCACACTATTTCCCCTTTTATTAAGGTCAGCTTTGTATTGGTCAAAGTTTTCACGAATCTTTTTCAGGTCTAACATAGGAAAAAATAGAGATTAAATAAATAAAGGTCAAAGTTTTTCTAAGAGAAATTGTAGAAATTATAAGAAAAAATGCAAGCTAAAATTAAAAATCAGACTTTTTTCTTATTTCGGCTTGACTTTAGATATATATATCTGTACATTCTCCATTACGTCTATCAGGTGGATAGACAAAAACAAAATTGTTATACTAAAAAATTTAAATTATGAGTACTGAAGAGAAAAATGCAGTGCAAGAAGCAATGTTAAAGATTGGCTATACGCCATCTGAATGTTCAAAATGCAAAAGGAATAATATTCCTGTCGTAGACGGTGAAGTAGTAGAAATTGATATCACTGGAAGCGGTGAATATCGGAAGAAATACTATACCAGGGTAGAAGGAGTAGGTTTCTCAACCAAAATCGCTTGTTCTACCGTGGAACTGGAAAAGAAAAAAATTGGAGAAGTTCTGGGGGTATTTGAATTTCTACGACAAACAGCCTGAACAAGACATTGTAATTTAAACCATCATATTGATGGTCGTATAAGAGTTTATATGGAAGATTTCTTCCCTCTATAAGCTCTTTTTGCATTTTACAACCAAATGGATATATTCTTGCTACTCTTCTTTTCTTTATCTTCGCGTCCCTTGCCCCGTAGCTTCATACGGGGGACGCCGTCTTTGCGGTTAAACCCTTTTATGTCTCTTTTTAATCCTAATGCCTGAATCTCAACATCTCCCTCTCCTTCTCGGAATCATCCTATGAGCCATCATCGGTTACCTTTTCGCAAAAATAGCCCTTCGCTCCGCGATACAAGATGCCAGAAAACACTCTGCTAAACAATCCAGAAGTGTCATCCTCGGAGACGTTACAGAAAAAGTTGCACCCGCCTTGCCGGGATTCCCTTATAATTGCAAAGATCTCGTTTTCATCGGAAAAGGAATCGATTATTTAGTCTTTGATGGGCTAGCTAGCGGAGATTTGCAACAAATTATCTTACTAGAAATAAAAAGCTGAACTTCCACTCTTAATAGAAACGAAAAAATGATAAAAGATGCTATCGTCAGAGGCAGAGTAAGTTATGAAATTTTCAGAGTTAATTTGTAAATCCTACTTCTTTCTCCTCTTTTTCTTATCAGCCTTTTTTCCCTTTGATCTCGCACCAGCTTTCTTTTTCTTTGATTTCTTTTCTGCTACTACAGGAAGATATACATCATCTTTTATACTTTCCCAAGAGCCAATCGCCAATCCATAGAGGAGAAAAAACGGGTAGACAATCATTCTATCTACTAAACTATGCAAGACCATTCCTTCTGCACATAGCCCAAGTAAACCAATTTCAAATCCGATCAAACTCCACCAAAGCAATTTCTGATACGATGACTTTTCCGTATTGCGATACATCCATACCAATTTTGCAGTGTAGTACAAAATCCAGCACAGCATCGCAAGCCAAAAAAGCAACCCCACAATCCCATATTCCATCAGAATTTGAAGATACTGGTTCTCAGGATTATACCCATACGTTCCAATACTATGTTTTTCGTTAATTGCCTGAATTGCTTCACACCTCGCATTTCCCTTTGGATTATAACACAGTTGATGGGAAGCTGGTCCTGAATATCCTGCTCCTCGCCCTACAAGTAAACGTTCTTTTGCCAAATTTCGCCCCTCCTGCACCAATACTAAATGTCCCGTATTAGAGTGTTCCCTTGCGAAGAAAGACGTCCCCAAATAAGCAATACCTCCGAGACTCAAAACTCCTAAAGCTAAAATTCCTCGCAACCACTTTTTCAAAGCTTTTCGGTGCAATAGTAACACTACAGCTACTACTTCCACCGCGAAGACAGCGATCCCTGCCCTAGACCAAGTAGAAAATACTAAAAGTCCGAAAATAATGACATACCAAATCTGATTTTTTATATTCTTTTTTCTCAAGAATCCCAAGGCAAAGAAAGGAAAAAACGCTACTAACCAAAATCCAAAACTAATTGGTCTCTCAAAAAGGAATTGATTTCTGACATAACTACCAGGAAAACGAGGATTTACTAGCGTATAATATGCTGAAGGTGGTCTCACTCAAATAGTTCCCTCATAATTGAGTCCGTCATAACCAAAATGTCTAAAAACATTAGGAGAAAAATACACCACTACCCACCAAATAATCCCTCCTCGTAAACATCGGATCATCAGCTTTTTATAGGTTTGAAAAAGCTCTTTGTCTTTTTCAGTAAAAATTAACACTCCTATACATGCCCCCAATCCAAAGATAAAAAAAGGAAGCAGATCATATTTGAGAGAAAGAATAAATGGGGAAAGTTCCACACGTTGAACCACCACCGCGAGAAAGAAGAAGACGATAGCAGAACCTACAAAAAGCAGAATAAATTGAAGCAAAGCATGTTTTTTGAGGAACGTCCACCAATGATCAGTAATTTTCCACTCTTTCCACCGTTTGGTACCTTGACTCACTGCCACATAGCCCACAGCCACTAATAAAAGGAGAAGGATGAATTCCTTCCACATCCAAACAGCCGTCCAAAAGCTTCCATCCCGTCCTAATTGAAACGTGACAAACGTCTGGAGAAAAAATTGAAGCAGTAGCCCAATCAGAAAGATTTTACAAAGCAGAACTAGTCGAGACTTAAGTTTGCAGAGATTCATGGTGGAAATTAGATACAAAGTAAAGGAAGTCCATCTGCTTTTGTTTTTCTTTTTCCCCTGCAGTATAAAGTTTAGGGTCGCTTTTGCAAACAAAAAAATTAAGGAAAATCCTCTTGCAATTCGAAAGCAAATAACTATACAGTCACTACTGCATTCAGAATTTTACAGCTTTATTCTTGTTCATTATCGATGAAAACTAAATCATTTATGAATGAAATTACTGAGAAATCACCAAAAGACCTCGTTGCGATGAGAAAAAAACTCAAAAACGAACTTTTTGCTCTCAAAATGAAAAATCAAATCCGTGGGCTCAAAGAAACTCACCAACTCGGAGAAATCAGAGTACAAATTGCAAGAATCAATACGGTTTTACATTCTAAATTGGCTAACTAATGACCATTATTGGAGATAAAAACATCAAAGAACTCATCGGAGAAGTCGTAAGCGACAAAATGCAAAAGACTCGTGTCGTGATGGTAAAGAGTGTACAAATGCACCCTATCTACAAAAAAAGATTTGTAGTTCGCAAAAAATACTATGCACACGATACTGAAAATGCGACTCAAATCGGAGATACCGTAAAGATTAGAGCTATTCCACCGCTAAGCAAACTCATCAGGTGGGAGATTGTGAAATAAGGTAAACTTTTAATTCTCGTAGCTTAAAAAACAATGCTAAAACAGGAAAGTATGGTAGTAGTTGCGGATAATACGCAAGCTAAAAAAGCCAAAATCATCAGAATAATCAAAGGAAACGCTCGTACCGGTACGATCGGAGACAGAGTTGTTGTAGCTGTAAAAGATGCTTCTCCTACTGCTTCTGTAAAAAAAGGACAGGTGGTACCAGCAGTGATTGTTCGTGTAAGAAAAGAAATCGCTCGCCCAGACGGAACCTATGTACGTTTCGGAGACAATGCGGTAGTACTTTTGACTAAAGACACAAAAGGGAATCTGAACCCTATCGGAAAGAGAGTATTCGGACCTGTAGCTAGAGAGCTTCGTGATTTGGGTTGGAGAAATATTACCAACATGGCAGAAGAAGTGGTATAAACAATAGTACCTACAACTGAAATATAAAATGAGATAACCCTCTAGGGGTTGTCTTTTTTTTATTCTTGTAAGTAATTTCTCTTGCATATCTGCCAAGGAAACATACACTTATCGCAACAATTTATCAGTTTTATTTTTGTTTAATCACCTAATGAGCGTCACCGTTATCATAAAAGATCCCACTGGAAAAGAACTCTGAAGCTTTCTCGCTGAAGACCTCAAAAGCATCCAAGAACTTGCTAGCTTCCATGGAATCGATATTCCTCTCTCTTGTGGAGGAGGAGTTTGCTGAGTATGCCTCTGTAAAGTAGAGACGGGCGGTGAAATCCTTCAAGGAGATAAAATCACTACTCCTCTCATCCCATTGCCTACTGATACAGAAGGGAATCCCCAGGAAATTCTTGCCTGTGTAGCAGGTATCAAATCAGAAGCTTTCCGTGATGATCAAGAGCACACGGTCATCTTACAAAAAGTATATTAATAAAATCCTGTCACAAACCCCTGTTTAGTTCGTTTTATCTGAAAAGACCTTTTGTCTCGTTATTTCGCGAATGGTTATAGATTTTGAAATCCAATTCAAACAACTCCTTATCCAGCAAGATGAACCTAGCTTTAGTGATTTTTATCAAGAAACTGTAGATATTTTTTATCGTTATCTCAAAGCCAATTATGCTATGGGTCAGCAAGAAAGCGATGATGTTATCGCAGATTTTTATGTAAAATGTCGAAATGCCTTGCCAAAGTTTGACCTAGAACAAAATTTTAGTGGATATATTCGATCAATTTTCAAAAATAACCTCAAGGATTTCTGGAAAAAAAGAGAGACCCTTATTTTTCCTATCGGTGAAGGAATAGAGCATGATGAATCCTTCATTGACCAAATAGAAGATCCTACCGATATTACTGAAATTTTGGAAACTGAATTCAACTTTGAGCAAATCCAAGAAACGATGCTCCAATTGGATAGTATCAGTCAGGATGTTCTCTTTTTAAAATTTATAGAAGAAAAAGAGTATGCTGAAATTGCAGGAATTTTATGAATTACTCAAGATTCCGCCAGACAAAAATGCTCTAGAGCATTAAAACAGCTTAAAAGCCTGATAGATAATAAATAGAGCTTTCTATATAAGTCAACACAAACTTCCTGCATATCTTTCATACAATATAGAATAATATCAGTGGATAAGCATAATCTGGTAATTAGCCAAGGAAGATAAAAGAGGGGAAAATTTTCTTTAAAAAAGGCTTGCATTTCCTTCCCTATCCCCTATTATAACCAATGTACAAGTACATATGTACGATTTTATTTATTTATTAGTATCTACTAATGACTAAAACAGCTCTTATCGCTAGCTTGGCAGAAGAACTCGGAGTTTCTAAAAAACTCGCTGCTGAACTCGTTAACGCTTTCATCGAAACTGTAATTGAAGGTGTTAAAAAAACTGGTGAAGTTAGAATTCAAGGATTTGGAACTTTCAAAGCTTCTAAAAGAAAAGCTAGAGAAGGTGTTAATCCTCAGAATCCTTCTCAGAAAATCAAAATCCCTGCAATGAAAGTGGTTACTTTCAAAGCTGGTTCTGATTTCAAATCAGCTGTGAAATAATTTCAGCTTACAAGCAAAAAATCTCAACTCTGTAGAGTTGAGATTTTTTATAATTTGTTGATAGATTCTTTTACATTGGCTACATAGAGAGAGGAGTCTTGTATCTCTCTTAACAAGACAAAGGAAGAGGGTTTCTATGACGAAAGAAGGTTTTACCTCACCACACTTTTCCAGAGCATCAAGAGGATATTTCCTCTGAGTTCCAGCATATCAGGATTAGAGATAAAGTTCATAATACCGGCTTTTTTGAGTGCTTGGAGATGTCTACCATA
>JAITGP010000022.1 GCA_031280545.1 Candidatus Peribacteria bacterium | reverse complement strand
TATGGTAGACATCTCCAAGCACTCAAAAAAGCCGGTATTATGAACTTTATCTCTAATCCTGATATGCTGGAACTCAGAGGAAATATCCTCTTGATGCTCTGGAAAAGTGTGGTGAGGTAGTCTTTGTCTTCTGCTGTGGATACTAAAAAGAGAAGTCTTAAGGCTTCTCTTTTTTGTGTCTATGAAGTGAAGTGTAGACTATTTCCCTTTTTTGGAAGGATAGAAGATGAATAACAATTCTTTGATAAGTGGCACATTGATCAACAGAGTTAAGACCACTCCAACTACTAACATGGATCCAAATCCTTTGAACATATTGATTCCCATCATAAAGAGGAGCAATCCGATCAATCCTGTAGAAAGTTGGGCATCTTTGATAGCAGCTCGACTTCTTTCGTACGCTATTTTGATAGCAGAGTCATCGTTTTTACCTTCAGATTTTTCTTCTTTCATTCTCTCAAAGATCAACACATTGGTATCTACCGCCATTCCTATAGAAAGGATCACCGCAGCAATTCCACTCAGAGAGAGTGCATAGTCGATCACTTTCACAATAGCTAACAATGCGAGAGCAAAAATAGAGAGAGAAAGCAGAGTAATTAATCCTTTTCTGAATCCATAAACGATCGTCATATATACATAGATCAGGAGCAGTCCTACTGCCATGGCAATAATAGCTCCCATGAAGGCGGAGTCTCCTAGAGATGGACTCACTTTTTCTTCTTGCATTAGAATGAGAGGTGCAGGCAAGGCTCCATCATTAAGGGAAGTGGTAAGTTCTTTGGCTGATTCTGGGGTGAATTGTCCATCAATTTGAGCGGAACCATCACAGATTTTACTTTGGATAGTTGGTGCAGTAATGATTTTTCCACCGATGAAGATAGCCATTTGTTTTCCGATATTGTGCTCTGTAATATTACAGAAGATTTCTTTTCCTGCTTCGTCGAAATGGAGTACTACCACTGTTTGTCAGATTTGTGATTTATCTGGACTCGCATACTTAAAGTTTGCTCCATTTAAGATTCTACCGTCACTCGTCTGAGCTGATACCCAAGAAAGCTGATTTTGTACAAATACTTCTTGTATGGTGTATACGGTCATCGATTTCAAAGCTTCTGAGAAAGTAGCTTCATTTACATTTTCGATAGTGAAGAAAGCAAATCTTTTATCAGTAGGTGCTTTTCTATCAGTGATATTGAGGATGTAGGTAAATCCTTCTTCCGTGACATAAGATTGGAGAGCTTCTGAATTTTTATTGTCGAATGATGGGATTGCTTGTTTAATTTCAAGGAGTCCAACTGGTCCATTTGCGATTTCCACCGCCTCGTCGAAACTAGCGTCGGGATTTTTTGCTAAGTCAGCTTTTATCTCTACTACTCTTTGATTGAACGTCGCTTCTTGTTCAGCGATTTGGTCTTCCGTCAGTCCGAGCGTTGAATTTGGCATCATTGCAAGGATTCTCACTTGGTAAGCTTCTTGATTGGTATAAATTTCTCCGTTATTGTATTTCAAGGTACCGTTGGTGATTTTGTAGGTTCCAGAAGCAATACTCTCATCAGTAGGCTGAATAGTTAATGCTTCACTATAAGGCAAACTCAACTGAGTAGCCACTTCCACTAAGTCTTGGATTCCAGCAGTACTTCTTTCTCCAGTCTTTTTATCCAAGATGCGGAAGAAGGTATACCCTTTGAGTTCTTCTACTGTTGGCTCTCCATTTTCATCATAGGATTGAGCATTTCCATAGGTTCCTTCTAAGATTTTACTCAATTCTCCTATTTTTAAGGTGTTGAGCGTCTGAATATTTTCTTGATAGATGGTTGGTAATTGAGGAAGGGTTACTTCATCATAGCTAGAATAAAATACATTTTCAGAGGCTCTATTATCAGCTAGTTCTTCCATTTTTTCAGGATTAGTAAGCAGGTCTTGGTAGAGTTTTTCTGCTACTGCTAATCTTCCTGCGTCATCTGTAGATTCATTTGGCAATTTGAATTCAAGTTCGACTGTCTTTCCGATAATCTCTTTCGCTTGATCCAAATCAGCTACTCCTCAGATTTCTACCACGATTTGGGTTTCGTTATCCAATTGCTGAGTGTAAGATTTGTAGTCACTTACTCCGAGCTTGGAAATACGACCATCAATGTTTTTCAGGATAATATTTTGTACGGTCTGCTTTACATCCGCGAGTTCCTGAGGATTTTTATAGGTTTCTTCATACTTATCGTATGCTACTCTATAGGTGAGTTTCGTCCCTCCAGAGATATCGAGCCCTTTTCTGAAGGTATTCACTCCATTAGTGGTCAGTGAAAGTTGTCTGCTCAATGATTCACTATTAAAGGTTCGTCCCACGAAAAATACGACGATGATCGAGATGAGAATTACTACTCCAAAGGTAATTCTTCTGTTGTTCCAAAAGTTCATAGTCAGCAAAAAAGGATAAAAATACAATGCTGAATATATAAGGTTTTCCTATCAGATTTCAAGAGATGAAATGGAAAAAAATCTGATCACTTGGAACAGACTTTTTTCGTTTTAGGAAGGATACAGGAATTATTTTTTGATAATTGCTTCAATAGCTGCGAAATGACCTTTATCTTCTTCATTTACGATAATATACAGTTCATCTCCTGGAGTCCCTTTAAAGAAAGTGACCGCTGCTTGATTGAGAAAGTATACTTTTCCATCTTCCGTATTTGCCGTGAATTTACTATCATCGGTTCTAGAGAGTACCGCTTTCAAGTGTTTTCTATCTGCAGGTTTAATCAGCTTGTATACAAATTTTCCATCAGGCATCACTTTGAGTTTGAGTGTATCACCAGGGATCAGCTTTGTCTTTGAGGAATAGTTCATTGGTACAGGATATTTTTTCTGATCACCTCCAATCATAAAATACCCATCAAAGGTACCTTCAATGACTTCTACCCCTTCTTCGGAATAGGTAGAGAGAGATTGATTATTGATAGCATCTTGAGTTTCTGTATTTACCTCTAAAGATTGAGGATTAGCAGGATCAAAATCAACCAATTGATCTAAAATCACTTTCATTTTTTTCAAATCTACTTCCACGGTAGAAATCTCATTTCTAAGGAAGTTGATCATTTGCTGATGTTTTTTCAGCAAGTCTGCGTTTACCACAGGTGCACTCTTTTTGAGTGTAGGTTTTGTTGCTTTTGCTTTTTCTTCAGTCATTTTTGTTTTTGTAAGAAATAAAAATAATTACCCTATTAGTATATTCTTTTTTTTTGAGATTGCAAATTTTCATTAGTTTTTTTTTCTCCTTGCTTTTAGAGGGTGTTTTAAGTATAGTAGAAACACTTGTCCCAGTCGTTCAATGGATAGGACACAGTCCTGCGAAGACTGTAATCCCAGTTCGACTCTGGGCTGGGGCAAAGTGAAATACTTATCATTCAACATATAGTACCTTACTTATTATTCACCACTTACATAATGCTTTTATATATTGAAAGCAAAGCTCTCTCCTACCCTCTCACGCAACAAATCTTGCAGCAGTTTTCTAGTAGTGAGGTCATTGAAATTCAGCATTATAAAAATCTGTTTGATAAGACGATCGGCTATCCGACTGAGCCTTGCCTGATTTTGGCGAAACAGTAGCATATCGCGATTTTAGAGACTCCAGAGCAGTATGGATTTCCTGGGAAATCGTTTTTTTTCAAACCAAGTTTGAATTGTGTTTTTGACTGTACGTATTGTTATTTAAAAGGGAGCTTTAAAAACAGCTTTCCTGTGATTTTTGTAAACTACGAAGATTTTAAGATTGCTCTGGATCAGAAAATTAAAGAAATCAGAGTAGAAGGCTACCAAGGACAGATTACTTTTTATGCGAGCAATTATGCCGACTTACTCGCCATTGAACATTTGACCCATTTCCATGAAACGTTTATCCCATTTTTTGAACAGTATGAAGGAGTCTTATTGGAAACAAGGACGAAGTCAGCGAATATTGAGGGGTTAAAGCGTCTTGTATTATCCCCTGCGAAGGCGAATCAAAGAAAAGTCTCAAGAATCGGGAGGGTCGGCGAAGCCGAGGGGGCTACCGAAATCGCTTTTTCACTCAGTCCAGAGCCCATTGCTAAGCTCTATGAATCTGGAACCGCCTCTCTTTCCAGCAAACTTTTCGCGATTCAACAACTGCTGGAGCTGGACTATCGTGTTTGACTCAGATTTTTGCCCCTATTGCCTGTAGAAAGCTATGAAACTCTCTATACAGATATGCTAGTAGAAATTAAAAAACAGATTGATATTTCACGTATTTCCTCGATTTTCATCGCACCACTCATTTATAATCAGGGGGACTTTTCTGTGATAAAGAAAAAGAATCCGGAATTCCCTTTCCGAGACCAGCTCCAGAGGAATAAGAAAG
>JAITGP010000017.1 GCA_031280545.1 Candidatus Peribacteria bacterium | reverse complement strand
TAAACGTCTGTAGCATAATTATAAATTCTTGAAGAAATGTCTCATAATCTGGATCTTCTTTTGGCAAATTTTTTAAGAAGTCTGACAATTCAACGAGTTCATAATTTGACGTAAGGAATTCACTCATTACATTGTATTGCAATAATTCATTCTGGAGGAGAAAAACGCTCGGGAGATATGGCAGTCCCAATACTGCTTCCGTATGCTCTGAAAGCACTTCTGTAATATCCTCACCAAGCACAGCAAACCCATCCATTTCCTTGGACACTCGCAGTATAGGGATCGTAAAGATTCCTCCATCTTCTTTATCATAGAGTCCTTCACATTGTGAGGTTCTACAACCATAACGCAAATACAGCATTCCATCAATAAATTTAACATCCTGCTCTTTTACATATACCGTGTTATCCTCCTTTTCTGTGGATAACTTCGTATTAGCCAATTGCCGATACGCAAAAATCTTTCCAATTACTTCCATAATTTTTCATTTTTATTGTTTATATTGATTTTAATTCATACTTTGTTTTTCCGTTTATACGTATATATATATGGAAAATCAAGCTCGTTTTTAAGAAAATACAATATTCTCGAGCTCTGGGCTTTTCCCCTGTAAAAGTTGTAAAGTTTCTGTTAACAACGGAAAATCTTCCTCATACCCATTCAGTAGAAATGGTAAAGATTCCAATGCGGAGAATGATTCGATTGTCATTGATATCTGAGATCTGATTTGATCGGGAGTTTTCCCTTCGGCGAGGAGTTTCCCAGCTTGTCGGTTTCTACTAAAAGGACTCAACGCCGTCACCACCACATCACCTAATCCCGAAATACCGTAGAGGGTTTCCGTTTGTCCTCAGCATTTTTTTACCATTTTCCCAATCTCTTGAATCCCTTTAGTGACAATGACCGCTTTTTGATTGATTCCTCCTCCTTTTCCATCACTATATCCACATAGCAAAGCCAGAATATTTTTTAAAGTAGCTGAAATCTGGATTCCAATCAAGTCAGAAGAGGTTTCCGTGTGGAAATAGGTATTTTGAAAAAGTGTTCAGAGTTTTGTGGCTATAGAGAGATCCGGAGAAACGAGAGAAACCCATGTCGGCATACGTTGAATCACCTCTTCAGCATGGGAGGGACCGGAAAGTAAAGCTACTTTGTCTGTCTGCAAGATACGCTGTGCCTGCTGGGAATGAAATAATTCACGAGAAGCAGAAAGACCTTTGGTCGCAATAATCACCTGCTGTCCTGTATAATAAGGCTGAATTTTTTCTAACACAAGAGAAAAGGCTTTGGATGGCACCGCAATAAGGAGATATTCTGTCCCTAGTAGAGCCTCAGTCAGATCAGTAGTAGCGATAACGGAATCTGGCAAAACACGTTCTGCGAGATAGGCAGGATTGATATGACAAGAATTGATCAAATGGACTTCCTTTTCGTCGCAGGACCACAAAATGGTTTGGTGAGCATTATCTGCCAATACCTGAGCTAAAGCGGTTCATCGAGAACCTGCACCAATAATGGAAATTGCGGACATCGTTGATCAAAAGAATAAAGATATTCATTTCAGCCAAAAAATATTTGTCTCACTATACGGAGTTAGATCGGGAAAGCAAGGGTTTCCTTAAATTTTATTTCCGTCACTGTTGCACCATAGATTTCTCCCATTTTGTGTACTACAGTTGGAAGGGAATAGCGAGGATCTTGTTGATTATTATAGTACCACTTATGAGGATCCACAAACAGAATTTTTTTCAGATTTCTAAAAGGCTGAAATACTTCCGATTGGGTAGCAATGATAATGCTTCCTATGGATTTTTTGATCATTCGTCGATTGAGGTCTTTTCTGTTTTGAGTATCAGTGGAAATTAGATTGATCATTTCAGAGGAGCTTAATTGCTCAGGAGACAACATATTGTAGCGTGTCCAATTATCTGGGAGGATAATCAAGGTTTGTCCCTTTACATCACGTCATTGCAAGGACGACGAGCCAAGTTTAGGAGAACGAGACAATCTACTCTCACGAAGCAATAGCTCTTGCATTTCCATGGAAACAAAATATTTTATCACATTTTTATAGCTAGAATACCATTCATACACCATCCAATGCAAAAAAGAAAGAAAATGCTGATCGAAAAAACTGGGATAAAGGACTTTTACGGATTGTTCTGGAAATTGATAGGTATACGATTCTGGGAAAGCAACCTCTTCGCCGAGATTCAGCAAAAAGTCATCTTGCGTTTCTAGGAGGTCTCCCGAGTGTCCGAAAGAGGAAGAAGAATAGAAGACCCTATCGTGTCCTGCGTATTTTTTGAAGGAAAAGAGATACATTTCAGATTTTTTTGCTTTGCTGGGTAAATAGTGGAAGTATAAGAATATGAAAAAAAAGTACAAGAAGTAAAAAAAGTCCTTTAAAAGTTGACAAAATTTTTAGTTATATATATAATTAAACTGTAATATTGCAATAGATTACTTTTTATCTCATATATGATGTAATGATTTCCTTTCAACAGTTCCAAAGTTTGTCAGAGGATAAACAAAAGGAATTCCTCGTATCTCTCATAGGAGACATCGAAACAGAAAGCAACGAAGAATTGCTCATATGCCAGAGATTATTGTCAGTAATTGACCACCCATCAAGCAAAACCTTGCAGTATATTTTCGATATTATTGCAGGTCAACTTCAAGGATTCCAGGAACAAGAACGTGCCGAACATACTCATAAAGTAAGCACCCTCTTGGAACATATCCGTCAACAAGAAGAAGCCGATAAAGCTGATGTTGACTCTATTCTTTCAGATATCGAACTTGATATCTAAAGCTTTTATTCTTTATATGTATCACCATGACAACAGAAATTAGTAAAACAGCTTTCGAAGCTGTAGACGGAAAATTAAATGGGAAATTATCCCCAAAACAAAAAGAGTATTTACAAAATCTCGCAACTAATGTGATCAAGGAGAAAAACACTCCTGATCCTGCCCTCGCTCCAAACTCTCCACATTCTGGGGAAGTTCAGTATTTTGTTAAACCAGAGGAAAAATTTTTACACAATGATCCTCTAAACAAACCCTATAATCGTTTTCATACTGGAGGTGAATCTCTTAGATCTTACGAAAATCCTGTAGAAAAATTTGACAAAGCTTTTGGAATCAAAAGTAAACTTAATTCTTTAAAAGATGTAAAAACACGACCAGAACTCCAAGCAAGATTAAGTAACAGCCAAGAAGATGCTGCTCTTATCCAGACCTATCTTGTCATTAGTGGAAAACTTAAGACGGATAAAGGAGTAAAAGAAATCGATGGTAATCCTCAAGGGAAAACGCTTCAAGCAGTACAAAAATATCGGAGTGAAGAGGCTCCAAGACAAGAACAACAGAAAAAGAACGAAGAAGCTAGAGAAAAGAATGAAGCAATGGATAAAAAATTCTTTGATACTATCCTTAATGGACTTGTTGGAAACGGGAAATATATTGTTGATCGTAGTAAATCAAAAAATCCAACTATTGCTCTTATCGAATCAAAAACTATTGATGTAAAGAATCACAATAACACCACTGGAGCAATCAATACTACAAAAAAATATCTTTCACTTTCTGCACAAGTAAATATAAAAGATTATATAAATAATCTAAAATTTAATCAAACAAAATTTGATGCAGAAGTAAGAAAACAGTTTGATACCGCTTTAAAAAAAGAACAAGATAGTCAAAAAATTCACAATGATGAACAAGAAAAATTTGGGAAGACTGTGAAGGAAAAGAACGAGAGAACTAATCTGTTAAATAATAATGAAAAGGAAATGTTCTCTACAATTAAGAATGCTAAATACGGTAAACCTGATTTAAATCTTAATAATAACCTCACTACAGCTAAATTAAAAGCATACAATACTAGTCATCCAGATAAAGCATTGTCCGAACAAGATTTAACTAATGCATTTTGGAATAAATTTACTGGACAAAAAATAGAATTTGACGATATAAAAATCCAAGGAGATAATCTTACATTTGCTTTAGATCAAACTGGAGAGAATAAAAGTTATATGAAGGGGTTGAAAGTAGCTCTCAATAAAGTAAGAGACAACGACAGAACACC
>JAITGP010000018.1 GCA_031280545.1 Candidatus Peribacteria bacterium | reverse complement strand
GACTTCCAGAAACCTTTATAGAGCCTAGTATTACTGATCTAAAAATAGATATCGCTGGACTCAGTCAACAGATGACTGACCAAATAAATCAGCTTTATATGCTAATGGCTCAACAGATTCAACAAGCTTGCCAAGAAACTGCAAGTACTGCTCCTACAACCTCTGTAGATCTCAATGCTCAGAAAAAAGCTGAACTTCAAGTACAAATCGACCAACTTCAATCTGAGATGAACAGTTTATAGTATCATCCTAATCCTATGAAAAGTACCAAAAAGTTAAGAATCGGAGTGATCAGGTGAGGGATCGGTACAGAAAGAGAAGTATCCCTTGCCTCTGGACAAGAAATTATTTCACAGCTTAATCCCGAAAAATATGAGGTCATTGACCTCATTTTTGAGGCTCCAAAAGAATTAATCCTCAAACTCCAAGTAGCAGAAATTGAATTTGCTTATTTGGCGTTGCATGGAAAATTTGGAGAAGACGGGAATATTCAAGCTATTTTGGAAGGTCTAGAGATTCCCTATCTCGGTTCGTGAGTGCTGAGTAGTGCTTTGGGAATGGACAAAGATATTTCCAAAAGAGTCCTCAAATCTTATGGCATTAGAACCCCTCAGGGGAAAAGTATCAGGAAAGACGAAATCTGCCATCGAGAAGAAGTAGAAAAATTCTGACTTCCTTTAGTGGTAAAACCTAATACGGGAGGATCTAGTGTCGGGGTGCATTTCATCACTGCTCCTGAGGAGCTTTCTGAGGTGTTAGAGGAAATTTTCCAGATTGATGAAGAAGCACTCATAGAAGAAACCATTTCAGGGACAGAAATTTCCGTTCCTATCATTGACGGAGAAGTCTATCCTGCGATCAAAATCAAGCCCCTTTTGGGAGAATTTTTCGATTATCAGAGTAAATATACCCAAGGAGGGTCTAGAGAAACCATTTACGAATATCCTAATGAAGACCTGAAAGCGGAAATAGAAGCATTTACCAAAATGACCTATTACGCCCTAAAATGTAAGGGGGCAGCCAGAGTAGATATGATGATCAGAGATGCTCAAGCTTACGTGTTAGAAATTAACACCCTTCCAGGAATGACCGCGACTAGTCTCCTCCCCAAAAGTCTTCTTTCTCAGGGGAAAAATTATGCTGAGGTGGTAGAGCTTCTTATTAATAGTTCTATCAAGAGACTAGAAATTTTAGTGGAAGCCTCCATAGAAGAATAAAAAACCAGACTTTTTTAGCTTTTCCCATCCTTAGAGATGAATACCTTAGAAACCATAAAAACGCGCCGTAGTATCAGAGCCTACACCGACCAAGAGATTCAAAAAGCTGACCTACAAGAAATCATCACCTCAGGAATGTATGCACCTTCCGCCCACAATCAGCAAGCCCGAGAATTCCTTGTCATCCAAAATAAAGATCAGCAATCTCGACTCGGTGAGCATTTGAAATTTGGGAAAATGTTGCCACAGGCAAATGCTATTATTGTTTCCTGTTTTGATAAAAATAAATTAACGGACGCTCCTTTTATTCAACAAGATATGGGAGCTTGCACGCAAAATATTCTCCTTTCTGCTCAGGAAAAGGGGATTGGAGCGGTACGAATTGGAATCTATCCCGTAAATAATCCAGACAATTTCTTGAATGCCTATCTGGGGATTCCTGAGTCGTTTGAAGTCTTTAATTTGATTTCTTTGGGATATCCTAATATTAGTGCTCCTTCTCGAGATAAAGAATGCGATCTTCCAGAAAAGATTCATCGAATAGTGTGGTAATCTCAAGAAACTATTCTTGAAATATGGTCTCAAATCCCTATCGTGATAATATGAACATCGCACTTATTCACGACTGGCTCTATCCTGGTGGAGCATTAGAGGTCTTCAAAGACCTCATTCAACAAGAACTCAAAGCTCATCCCGATGCAGAGATGAAAATTTTTACAATGATCGCGGATGATTCCTTAAAGCAGCTTTCCATTCCCATTCCCTGAACAGAAAAGAAAAAGCAGATTCTTATAGTGGAAGCTCTCCCAAAGCGGATAAACAATATTTTCACGATCTGTTCTCGCAAAAAGATTCCGATTTTTTCTTCTCTTTTTGATTATCGTAATTTAATTGTTTTTTATCCTCAGGTTATGAAACTGCTTTCTCGTAAGGTGCACAAATTCCAACCGAGTAGGGTAGTAATTTCTTCGTTTGCTATCGCAAAGAATGTTAATTTAACCGCAAAGACGCAAAGAACGCAAAAAAGAGACATAAAGATAACGACAAAACTCTACCTTCATTCTCCGATGCAATACATTCGGTCTCATCGTGATGAATACCTTGCGAAATTCACAGGGCGAAAGAAAAAGCTGTTCAAATTTTTAGTTCCTCGCTTGCAAAAATGGGATAAACAGTTTATTCAGTTTGATGAAGTGTTCTTCAATAGCCACTATACTCAGCAACTCGCAAAAGAGATATATGGGATAACGGGAAACGTGAGCTCTCCCAAAATTAATGATACTTTTTACTATGCGGGCGTAAACTTGCAACCGCAGGAATACTTCGTTTGTGTTGGTCGCTTGGTGACCTTTGTCCGCGAATGCGATTTAATTATCAAGGCATGTAATGAGATGAAACTTCCACTGCTGATGATTGGCTCAGGTCCTGATGAAGTATACTTAAAGTCTCTGGCAGGCGATACTATCATGTTCCTTGGGCGACTTTCTCCATTAGAGACCCAAAAAGTCGTTCGCAATGCAAAAGCTCTCATTAATTTGACCAAAGAAAGTTTTGGGATGGGTACGGCAGAAGCCTTGCTGATGGGAGTTCCTGTTATTGGGTTCAATGAAGGTGCTACTCCTGAGCTTGTAGACTATCAGAGTGGAATGCTGATAGAAAAAAAGACAATCAAAAATCTGATAGCAAGTGTTTCTGAGTTTCAAGAAAGAACCTGGGACAGAAAACAGATTTCTGAAGTCATCAGGGAAAAATTAAAATAGAAAAATAGCCAGGAAATCCTGGCCATCCATCTTCATTTTTCTGACTTCATAATTCCAAAGGGAATGTCGTCCTTTTCGGCTTTTTCTCTGAGCTATCCACCATAATTACTTCCGTTTCGCTTTCGACACAGATTTCGTTTTGTTTGTTTACGATCTTTTGAAAGAATGCAATTCGTAGGGTAGTTTTCCCCAAAAGTTTCTCGGGGATTTTCGTAGAAACTACGAAACTCTCGTTAGGCTTCAGGGGCTTAAAATACTTTACTTTAACATTAGTGACAATCATTGCCGTATGATGTTTTTCCACCATACTATAATAATCTTCATCTCCTGTCAGTAAGAGAGATAGAAATCTGCCTCTGAGTTCTTCCAATTCTCCTTTGATACATTTGCAGGAAAGAACACCTCCAATACAATTCGCTTGAGAAGTGATTTTTCTAGTTTCCTTACGAACATTATGCAAGGGGAGAGTACTTGGAATAAACTGAGTATGTGCCAAAGCTGGATCTATTTCCAAGAGAATCGTGCTGGCTAACGCAAACTTTTTATTTCTCTTGACCCTAAGTTCACAGTTCACCTCTAAAGTATCCTCAGATGAAGTGAGAGTAAGAATATATTTCACTTCTTCTCCAGCTTTAATCTCTTTTTTAAAAGAGATTTCTTCTCTGTGTCCAAACTTTGCCAGGATGAACTCATTTTGTTGCAAAAATTCACGAACGGCTTTATATGCCTTTTTTCTACTTTCTATAATTGAAAGGAGAAAAGAGATATATTCTACATTGTAAATGTGTTCCAACGCGTCCATTAAGTTATAAGAAGGCTTTGCTGTACCCTTCAATACTATTTTTTTTTGTTTTACTTTTTCTTTCATGTGGATTTTTATTTTATTATTTGTTTTTATTAAGCCAAAAGTATATACATAAGGGGTGGTAAAAGCAATAGGAATTTCCCTTTATTAATTTTCCTTGCAAATGGGTAAATTTTATATACTATACGTGCGTTTTATTCCAAGATATCTGATAATGCAAGAATCTGAACTCAAAAAATTATTAAAACTAACTGCAATAAAGCTTGATCCTGATCAAATGACAGCTTTTTTGGACTATTTTTCCAATATGAAGCAAATGTTTGATGAGTTTTATGAGTTTCCTCTGCCCGAAGAAATTGTTTCGTCTGATGAGGAAAAAGTGATTGCAACATTTGATTATCAGGAGACTTTCGTGAATGCAGGAGCAATTTTGCAGAATGTGAATCCAGAGCGTTTGGTGGGAAATGCGATTGAGGTGAAGTCAGCGTTTGGAGAGTAAGTGAAATATGTCGCCAAACCCCTTTCGAGGGTTTGTATCAAAAAAACGGGATTATAAAAGAGCGGGGGTTATAAAAAATCATTTATCTTTTACATTGCATATAATGGCAGAATTACTAGAAGTTTACGACCTTCAATCTAATCTTATCTGAGTGCAGGAGAGAAAGGAATTTTACAAAGAAATCCGAAAAGAATACGATGAAAAGGGAGAGATTACGAGAAAAGTGAAAACTATTAGATTGTTTCTAATGACCTCAGCAGGACGTCTTTATGTTCAGAAAAGAAGCAAATACAAAGATGGAAACGCTGGAATGTATGATAAAACCGTTGGAGGACATGTGGTAGCAGGAGATTCCTTCAATATGACAGTTGTAAAGGAATGTGCTGAAGAATTGTGATTCCCTGCTGTGGTTGCTTCGGAGCAGGAATTTTTCAATGCAATTAAAGTTGTGGATTTAGAGGTCATTGGACTGTTTAGATCTGTCGATTATCTTCAAACGTTTATGTCGGAAAGAACCACTCAAAACTCCTGATATATATATTACTAAACAACCCCATATTACCACCATTTATTGCGGATATTATGATGGAGCTATCAAGTTTAAGGATGGAGAGGCTACAGGGATAGAAGTATTTTCACTTGCAGAGCTTAAAGAAGAAATAGCAAACTATCCGGAAAGATTCACAGAGGATTTGAAATTTATGATAGAAAAATATGGAAAATACCTGATACCTGTTTCTGAATTTACGGGATGCGTAGCATAGAATAAAAACCTCCTTGCAAATCTTTTCCATTTTCCTACACTCACTACCACTGTTGAAAAAAATCATTCGTTAGGAAGGACAGCTTTCTTTATTCCTCAAGTTTACTATGCATAAAATCACTGTGATTGACTATCAAGATCCTCTCTGGCTTGAAAAATACCTTAAATTTGGCTATCAAAATGGTGGATATACCTACTCTGTAAATATCCTAAAATACCAAATTCCTCTTATCAAAGAACTCCTCCAGCAGGCAGATAAAAGCTTTCTGGTGAGTACTACCTGTACGCTCAGAGAGAGACATGGAAGTAGTGATCGATGTATTCAGTTTATTCATGATACCTTGCAGATGAAAAGTTTCATCGCTGACAGCCCTGAAAACTCCATTGCGATCGTGTATACCACAAAATATCAGGAGTTACTCAAAGAGGCTAATAGAAAGTCGATCATGATACCCATGACGATTGATACAGAAAATATTTTGCCCTACAAAGCCCAACCCACTCGTGGGGATAACGAGATTGTTTACTTTGGAAATCTCTACCCAGAGAAACAAGCTACCTACGAAAATCTTAAAACGACTCTCTCTCAGTTAGGACGAAAACTTACTACCATTTCTACCTTCCCTTACCAGAGTACTGATCCTATCCTTGCTCTCAAAGATGAAGAAGCCTGGAAGCTTATTTCTCAGTTCAAGTACGGAATCGGCGTAGGACTCGCTTTTCAGGAAATGAATGCATTGGGACTAAAATGCTTGATTGCCTGAATGGGATTCGGAGGAATCGCTACTACCCAAGAGGAAAAGAATCAGCAATGGTTTTCTAATTATAATTCTCGTAGAGATGTCACCCATAGTGCGGATATTGCTACATGTGTGCAAGATCTCCCTCAGGCTATATCTTGTTATCATGATATTCAGGAAAATCTCCCTCGTTTCAAAGAGATTTATCATCAAGCTTTCCAAGAATTTGGAGTGTATTAAAAAGTACGAATATAACAAATGTATCCAAAGGCATAAAGGACGCAACGCTTTGTTGTATCTCTTTTTTAGCGTTCTTTGCATCTTTGCGGTGAATCCCTTCAAAAAACCTCTTGATAACACAAACTACTTGTATATATTGTAATCAGATTTATATTCTATTCACATCAAAAATGTTTAAAAACGCTCTTCTTTCCTGACAACTTTCTGAACACGTTGGAGAAACCGTGACTCTTCGTGGACACCTGCATACCGTACGTAATGTCGGTGCAACTCTCGCCTTTCTGATCCTTAGAGATAGAAACGGACTTTCTCAGGTAGTCATCGAAGATCCTGCTGAAATAGCGAAACTTGATGGAGCGTTGCTTGGTTCTATCGTGAAAGCCACCGGTACCGTTGCTCAGATGGCGAAAGGGAAATTCCCGTTTGAACTCCAGAAAGCTACCGTGGAAGTGCTCAATAAAGTGATTTATCCTTCACCGGTAGACATCTCCAAGGATGTGGTGAATGCAGAAGGAGAGACAGTTCATGAAAATAAAGTAGTTGTACTTCGTCATCCTAGACAGCAAAAAATTTTCAAAATCGCTGCTATTGCAGAGAAATATATGAGAAAATTTTGGGATGATAACGACTTTACTCAAATCAATAGCCCAAAAATACTCTGATTTCCGACTGAGGGTGGAGCCGAACTTTTTGAGATGGAATACTTCGGACGTAAGGCATATCTGGCTCAAAGTCCTCAGTTTTATAAACAAATGATGGTGCCTGTCTTTGAAAGAGTGTATGAAATTGGAAAAGCTTACAGGGCAGAAAAGAGCAATACGAGCAGACATACAACGGAAATTCTCATGTTGGATATGGAAATGGGATTTATTGATAGTTTTGAGGATATTATTGAGATGGCAGAACGTTTTTGTAATTTTGTGATTGATGCTACTTGGAAAGAGGGAGAGAAAATTCTGACCGACCTCTGAGCTACGAGACCTTTGATGCCGGAGAAATTTCCTCGTATTACTGTTGAAAAACTTCATGAACTGATGAAACAAGAGACAGGAGAAGATCATATCGGAGAAAGAGATTTAGCTCCGTCGGAGGAGAAATTCATTTGTGAGTATTCGGCTAAAAATCGAGGGTCAGATTTTGTTATCGTTGATGGATTCCCTTGGTCTGACGCAAAATTTTATCATCACCAAAATAGAGACAATCCTGAAATTGCTGACAGAGCAGACCTTATTTTCAGAGGAGTCGAGCTGATTACGCTTACCCAGCGTGAAGTAATCTATGAAAATATGGTGAAGCAAATCGCTGATCAGGGAATGGATCCCAATCATCCTGGCTTGAAACATTACTTGGATGCCTTCAAATATGGAATGCCAGATGAGTGAGGATTCGGATTTGGGGTCTCTCGTTTTGTACAAAAACTTATAGGACTGGAAAATATCAAAGAAGCAGAACTCTTCCCACGTGATATGCAAAGGCTTACTCCATAGATAGTAGAAAAATCAGGGTGAAAAACTCTGATTTTTTTTGACTTTAGTAAGGATTTCGGGTATACTTAAGTCAGCTTTATTTTCTCAATCCTACGACGATGGCTTTTGGAGTGATGGATAATCTCTTTGATGATGAAATCGTAATTCTTACTGATGCTATGAAGGCTATTGTTTCTGTTAAATCTAAATCGACAGGAAAACCTTATAGTTACACTGCAAAAGAGTATCTATATTCCAGATTCCCAGAAGTCTATATCAATTATAATGCCCATGATCAGAGAGAGGAACGTTCTCAAACTACCTTGGACGCTCTCCTAAAGCAAATGAGAAATGCTTATGATTCTGATTGGCAGGAGGCGAGTGGAAGCGAAAAATTTGGCAAAGCTATGCATGATTTGATGGAGGTAATTTTTGGAAATGATATCTATCTTATCCATCTTTTCGATGATGTACAAGCCTATCTCTCTAAATATCATCCTGATAAAATTAATAAAGACAAACTCCCATCCAAACTCCCTTTATCCTTCGGCGGACTTACTGATCTGAATCCTCCAATTTCTTATGTCAGGGATCTCTATCCGCTTCTGGTGCATGAAGTAATTAGAACCTGTAGGTTCCCAGAATTTTATGAACTGGTGAAAAAATATCGGGCAAAAAAAGAGGAGAAACGCATAAGAGAAGTAGCACAATCTTCCTTATATGATACCATAGAGCGGAAAAAACTCTATACACCTGGTCCTGCGGATCCTAATAAATTACGTCCAGGTGAAGAGAAAAATATTAGTTTAACGGAAGATGGTGAAGTCCTTCCTCCAATTTATCCTTCTCCTGAATTTTCCACTGATCCTTATTTTGAATCTTATTTTGATTCCTCTGAAAAAATACAGCGTAAGCGTAAAAAAAAGGAGGATCTGAGACAAGGCAGGATTCAGTTTCCAGAGGAGTAATTTTTCTTTGATTTTTGTAGGATAATACGTATACTTTCATCGTTTATTTCCCCATATAGCGATGACCTTAGATATTCGTAGTCTTTCTGTCCAAGTAGGAGAGAAGAAAATTCTGAATCAGATTTCTCTTTCTTTTTCTCTAGGAAAAAATTATTGCATTCTCGGGAAGAATGGAAGTGGAAAATCTTCGTTGGCGATGACTTTGATGGGACATCCCAAGTATGAAATTGTAGATGGCGATATTCTTCTAGACGGGGAGTCTTTGAAGGCTCTTACTCCTGATGAGAGAGCGAAAAGGGGAATTTTTCTGGCATTTCAAAATATTCCTGAGATCCCTGGGATCAAGCTGTTTGATTTTCTCAAGGGGATGTATGATGTAGCGAAAGGCGAGGCGACGACTTTTCTTAGCTTTAAAAGTCTGATTGAACCTATCTTGGGAGAGCTAAAACTGAGTAAGGACTTTCTCTGGAGGGATTTGAATGTGGGATTTAGTGGGGGAGAGAGGAGGAAGTTTGAGATTTTGCAGATGAAACTTTTACAGCCGAAATATATTATTCTGGATGAAATTGATAGTGGGTTAGATGTGGATGCATTTAAAGTAGTTGCTTTTCTGCTCGCTTCTCTGAATTCTGAAGAAAATAGTTTTATTGTGATTACACACATTTTTTCTATTTTGGAGTCAATTCCTGTGGATGAAGTAGTGGTGCTTCGCAGTGGTGAAATTGTACAGCAGGGTGGAAAGGAATTGGTGGAAAAGGTGAAGAGTGAAGGATTTGAAGCGTAAACAGCTTGATTTATTTTATATACTATACTCATGACGAAACTTACCCTCGCACAGACCCTTGTTTATGAAGCACTTCTCGAAATCCCTAAAGGGAAGGTGACGACCTATGGAGCACTTGGAAAGCATATTAATATGCATCCCAGAGCTGTGGGAAGGCTCCTTGCTTGGAATCCTGAGCCTGACACCTATCCGTGCTTTAAAGTGGTTGCCTCTAACGGAGCTTTGACGGGTTTCACTTTGGGTCTAGAAGAAAAAGTTAGAAGGCTGGAAGCGGATGGTGTAGAAGTGATAAATGAGCTAGTCCCAGAGAAATATTTTTATTTTTTTGAGTAAAAAAACTCGATCGCCAATAAGCTACCGAGTCTTTGATCTTGCTATAAGGAAATCTGTGATAAGATTCTACAGAGCTTCCTTCATATACTGTTTCTAGTCAGCATTTTTATCTTTTTCGTAGATCATGTTCAGCTTCCTAAAAAACTTATTCAAGCCCAAGGTAGAGCCGATGAATATCATTCATATCGATAAAAAAGCACTCTTGGATAACTTCGTCTATCTCAAAACTTTGAAACCCCAAGTGAGACTTTTCCCTGTCGTAAAATCCAATGCTTATGGACACGGGTTGGATCAGTTTTTGCAGGTGTACAAAAAGGTTGATGTACCCTATCTCGTAGTGGATAGTTTTCCAGAATACAGCATCATCGCTCGTCATAGCAATCATAATGTCCTGCTTCTCGGGGAAACCTTGTCCAAAAATTATAAGGAATTTGATCTGAAAAGAACTGCTTTTGCAGTCTATAATGTGGAAACCTTACATGGATTAGCCAAACTCAAAAAAAAGCTGAATATTCATCTCTTTCTCAATACGGGGATGAATAGAGAGGGGATTCAGCCTTCTTTATTGATAAATTTTTTGGAGACGTTAAAGAAGTATCCGCAAATCAAGGTGGAAGGGGTAATGTCCCACTTTCATAGTGCAGATACTCCTTCTGGGGCTTCTATGCAAACACAAATTGATCTCTTCAAACAAATGTACTATACCATATTGGAATATGGGCATGCTCCGAAATGGAGACATATTGGGGCAAGTGCGGGATTGCTCAAAATGGAAGATGATTTTTTCAATGCGTATCGTCCAGGATTGGCACTATATGGATATAATCCACTTTCTCCAGAAGATCCCTTTTATGACAGAGGAGAAAAATTAAAGCCAGCATTATCTCTATCTTCGGTTATCGTAGCATTAAATGAAATCTCAGAAGGTGAGGGGGTAAGCTATGGCGAAAAATGGATAGCTCCAGAAGATGCTACCGTGGCAACGGTTCCTGTGGGATATTTTGAGGGGCTTCCGCGTTCCCTCGCTGGAAAATTATTCTTTCGCCGAAATAAAGAGCTTCTTGCACAGATTGGAACGATTTGCATGAATCTCTGCTCTTGCCTAGGAAAACCAAAAATGCAGATCGGAGATCAAGTTCGGATTATCGAAAAGGAGAAAGACTCGCATTTGGGGATCGATCATATCGCCCGTGAAGCAGAAACCATCTCCTATGAGATATTGGTGAAATTGGATAGAGGGATCAGAAGGGTAGTAGAATAACCTTTTTTTATTCCTCTTCGTGAGTATCAGAAATAAATTCTCCATTAATATTATAGGACTGTTTGCGGGTATTATTTTGTGCTTCCTCACTTTCTTTAAATTCTAAAATACTGATTTCATACACCTTCCCTTCTTCTATTTTAATCTCTCTGGGAATGTCGTTATCTTTGATACAAACATTGATATAAGGTTGATCATATCCTCTATTTTCCTGTCCTACTAAAAAGAAATGGAGTTTCCCATTAGTAGAGCTACGAAAATATTGTGCAGGAATAATCTCTTCTTTTCGTCTCTCTAACACTTCTTCACTTAGTATTCAATTTTTTTCTTTGGCAATATTAAAAGCCGATAAAAATTCTGATCTTTTCATTATTTTCCCTACCAAAGAAAGAGGATCTGTGGTGGTTGCTTGTCTTACTTCTTCAGGTGTTACTACAGGTTTCTTTTTAGGTCATTGAATATTCTCCAGATCTATTTTTCCCAGGACTTTTATTCCTTGTCCCACTCACTTTACGGTAAAATTATTGAATGCTTTTTCAGGAATCTCTTTCTTCCCTCTCAGAATATTATTTATGAGGTGGGACATTCTCGCCTTTTTATCTTCCTCTTTACTTTCCTGATTGATACTGATTAATATTTTTATCACTTCTTCATCAATTTTATCTATATACGGGCTAAACTCATCAGGGAGTCCTAAGGTTTCATAAAAGAGTTTATAATGTTCTTTGGAGAGCTTTTTGGCAGGTATTTCAAAGATCTCTCTAAAAATTGCTCTATATTCTTTTCCATCTATATCGTCTTTTACTCCCTTTAATTTGGTAATAAATTCAGCTTTCTTTTTTTCTTTGGTCTCTTCAGAGAGGCTCATGTAGGTATTCCCTTCCAAAATCTTTTTAAACATCTCTCTTCTATATTCTATTCATGGATTTGTTAAGAGGATATTATCAATTTTCCTATTGGTGGCATAGATAATTTTTTCAATAGTAGCTAAATGCTTATAAAGGATTTCGAACGTTTTTTTAAAATCGAGAAATCTAGGATCCACAATCTTATCTTCACGTTGTTTATAATACCTATCATAGGCATGTGCTTTTTCTTGCAACATTCTTTTGAAGTCGTCTTCATCTTCATTTTCAAAAGCTTTCAAGAAATCTGATTCAATGACCGTATAACGTATTCCATATGTAGTAGAAAGCACTTCAAGGTCTTTTCTACTAGGATTCCTTTCAAAAAGATTTATTAGCTCTTTATTGAGTTCCTTCCCCTTATCATCTACTATAGGTTTACTCACTTCATTGATAAATTTTTCTAGCATTGTTTTTTGCAATAATATAAAACACTGTAATACAGTATAAACAATTACATACTATTGTCAAGGGGTTATTGTGAAATATCGTAATATGAAAAAATGAGAGGCGAGGGATTGGATCTTCATACAAACGAGCGAAGCGGAAGGGAGTAGAAGGGAGTAGAAGATACAGTTCTATAGTTTTCCTGCTTGTTTTTTTCTGTATTCCTCAATTTCTTTTTTATCCTCCTCGGTCAATGGATAAAATCCTAACAAATCATTATAAATTTGGTTTCCTACTTTTGAACCGTGATAAGTGTTTCGTATTCCATCTTCTATTGCTTTATCTCTTCGATCTTCTGTGGATCCAATATGTCCTACCTTGGAATAGTCTTTTTCTTTCATGAGTATAGATATACGATATAAATAGTGGTGATATAAAAATACAGGTTTCTTATGCTCCTTTGAGCTTCCCTAAAATAGTTTCTCCATCAATGACTTTATCTCCTTCTTTCACGAGTACTTCCACATTCTGATCAAAGATGATTGTCACCTGAGAACCGAATTTTATTAATCCAATAATTTCTCCTTGTTCCACTTCATCTCCTGGCTCTATATAAGAGACAATCCTTCTAACGAGGAATCCTGCAATTTGGATCACTCTGAAACGTATTCCGTCCTCTCTCTCAAAAAGCATTGCATTGTATTCATTTTGGAGAGTCGCTCAAAGTCCGTCAGCATTTTTTACTGCATTTTTATTTTTCCCTGGAATATAGTCCTGCTGGATGAGAGTCGCATCGCTGGGAGCTCTCTGAAAATGTACATCGAGAGGGGTCATCATAATTGATACCATAGTCGCCCCAGAGCCAATCCCTTCAATAAAATTATCCAAGACTTTGCGATCATCTTTATACAAAGGGGTGTCAGAAGTAGGATTCTCAATGATTTTGATCACAGTACCCATTGCTGGACTGGTAAATAATTCTTCGTTATCCAAGGTTTCACGAGCTGGGCAACGGAGAAAATAGATAAAATAAAAGAGGACACAAAAGAGGAGGGCTCCTACGAAAACCCATAGGAGAATTTTTAAACACATTTTCATCGTCTTGTTGGGAGTTAAAATTCTATAGTTAGCTTTCTGTAATTTTTTTTATCAGTATAAAAAAACTGACTCAAAAAACAAGGAGTTTAATGTTTCTTTGATGTTAGGTATTCCCTCCTCTATAATCTTGGTTTAACTTCCCTTGACTTTGATATATATATCCGTATACCACAATCAAACAAAAGGATTAATAAAAGAAAAATTAATCTGAATATAAACCCCTAAAAAAAATTGAGTATGTCAAAAGTTGGTAAAGAAGGGCTGGATCCTCTGCCCGTAGTAAAAGAGGAAGCAAAGGTAAATAAAAAAAGGAGTCCGCGGACTAAAATCAAAAAGACTTTTGTCTTGGATACCAACGTGCTTTTACATGATGCGTCATGTCTAACCTCTTTTAAAGAGCATAATGTTGTCATTCCAATGGCGGTATTAGAAGAGTTAGATACCTTCAAAAAAGGTACGGATCAAAAAAATGTAAATGCACGAGAATGTGCTAGGATACTGGATCGTCACTCTAGAGGTAAAATTTTCAATGGTGGTGTTTCCTTAGGGAAAGGGATGGGAAAACTCAGAATATCCTTGGGAGTTGAATATCCTGAGATATTCAAAAAAAGTTTTTCAGACCTTAATAAAGCCGATCATTTAATCTTGGCTACTGCCTATAACCTGCAAGCAGAGGGAGAAAATGTGGTTTTGGTGTCAAAGGATCTTAACCTTTGTATTAAAGCTCGAAGCCTCAGAGTGCTCGCCGAAGATTATCTTACCGATACGGTAAAGAATCTGGAAATTCTGGATAAACCCATTCGCAATGTGGAAAAAGAAGGAGAAATCGAGTTATTGAAAGATTTGAGACAAAATGATTTTTTCCGCTTAAAGAACGATAAGTTGGTTTATTGGCGAGACGGATTACACCCTGTGATTAAGCGTTCCTGTTCGGGGATTTTCCCTAAAAACGATGAACAGGCATTTGCGATCGAAATGCTCCTTGACCCAGATATTCAACTGGTAGCAATTACTGGTGGTGCGGGTACAGGGAAATCCTTGATCGCACTTGCAGCTGCCATTGAACAGCAGAAATCCTCGAAAGTCGTAGAGTCAGAATACACCAGCTCGAAAAAGAAAAAAACAGCTCGTAAAAAATCTGATGTGGCTCAAACCTACGAAGAAATCTTTGTAACGCGTCCTATTGTCACTTTATCAAATAAAGACTTAGGAGCTTTGCCGGGCGACTTGGAGGAAAAAATGAGTCCTTATTTAGGACCCATCTATAAAACTCTGGATTTTATACGCCGAGCGAATTGTGCGGGTCTTGATTCTCGGGATGTTGGTAGAACAACATGGATGAATGACAGGCGAATTAGAGTAGAAACTTCTCTATTTATCAGAGGGGATTCTATTCCAAACACCTTTATGATTATCGATGAGGCACAAAATATTACGCCTCATGAGGTGAAAACCATTGCCACACGAGCCGAGGAAGGAACGAAGATTGTCTTTTTGGGGGACCCCTCTCAGATCGATACACCGTATTTGGATGAAGCAAGTTGTGGGATCAACTATTTAGTTGATCGAGCCAGGGGAAAGAAATATTTCGCCCATATTAATTTAGTGAAGAGCGAAAGAAGCTACCTCGCGGGCGAGCTTGCTAAAATTCTGTGAAATTATTTACCTTTGGGTGTCCGTCATATTGGCGGACACTTTTTTTAAAGGCTTGATTTCTTCGCCTATTCCCGTATATTCTAATCAGAATTTTACCTTTCTTCTCTTCAATGAAACTTGTTGTTTGACTGGGAAATCCCTGACAACCGTATCAGAACACTCGCCACAATGTTTGAGCCATAATGCTTGAAAATTTTTTAGCACGAGAACAGTTGGGGGCCCTCAAATATGATGCGAAATTTGCTGCAAAGGTCTTCAAAAGCGAGGAAACAATTTTCGCGATCCCTCAGACATTCATGAATTTATCGGGGACCGCCGTGGAGCCTCTGGCGAGATTTTATAAAATCGCTCCTGAGGATATTCTCGTCCTGCATGATGAAATCGACTTCCTTACAGGGAAAATAGCTCTAAAAAACTGATGAGGAACCGCTGGTCATAATGGACTCAAAAGTATTTCTGAAAAACTCTGAAGCGGAGACTATCAGAGAATTAGAATCTGAATCGGGAGACCAGAAGAAGGAAAAATATCTGTTGCGGATTATGTCCTTCAAAAATTTAAACCCCATGAATGGGAAGTGCTAGAAACGAAAGAGGAAGAGATTTTCGAGAGTATCAGAAAATTTTTACTTTAATTCCAACAGAATAGGGCAGTGATCACTTCCTAGGGTTTGTTCTTGATGTTCCATTTTGGTAACCAGAGGCAGGACTTTTTCATCTACTCGGAAATAATCCAAACGCCGTCCAACGTTTCTTTCTTTAGCTCCTGCACGATAGCTCCGCCACGTGTACTTATCCTTCAATTCAGGATAAAAATGGCGGAAGACATCTACATACTTATCTTCTACGAGCTTATCCATCTCTGCCCTTTCAATCGGGAGGAACCCAATGGAATTTTTATTTTCTTCGGGTCTAGCAATATCGATAGGACGATGACAAACATTAAAATCTCCTGTAGAAATCACAAATTTCCCAGCATTTCTGATCTCATCCATATAGCTTCTAAACTTTTCATAAAAGTCTAATTTATACGGGAGCATTTCTGTCCCATCAGCTCTCGGACCTCCGTTTGGAAAGTAGCAGTTAATCAAAGCTATTTCCTTATCTCAATGAGTAAAATTGAGTTGAGTCGTTCTACCATCTTCAGAGAAGCAAGGGAAAGAAAATTCTGATTTCCCTTCGGTGATAGGTATTTCCTTTTTGTAGAAAATTGCGGTACCTGCATATCCGGGCCTGGTGCCGTGGTGTCGAAGATAGTTGTATGCAGAGAGATGAAATCTGATTTCTGGAGGGATTTGATTTTCAAAGGCTTTGACTTCTTGGAGGCAGAGAATGTCAGGATCTTTGGTTTTTAGTCGAGGGAAAAAGTCTTTATTGATGACGGCACGGATGCCGTTGACGTTTCGAGAAGCTATTTTCATTAGGGAAGATTATGAAAGCTTAAAAAAGGTTACAAAAGATTTTAAAGAGTTGCGAAGGAAAGTCAAATGTAAAAAACGACTTCAAATACAAGAAGTCGTTGGTGAAAGTTAAAGAAATTTATTATTTTTTGTCCATTTCGTTATTGTTAGAGTTGTTACTTGCATAAGACTCAGGCAAAGAAGTCTTGTTGCTTTCGTCTGATAATTGTTTTTTTGTTTCTTCATACTTTTTAGCAGCATATTTGTCTGCTTCAGTTCTATTTTCAGGAGATTTATTAAATATACCAGAAAAGAAAGCTCCTATTTTTTTAAATACATTAGGTTTATTCTCTTTTTCAGCACTGTCCTTTTCTTTGGCTGCTTCTTCTACTGTTTTACTGGCTTTTTCTTCAACTTTTTTCTTGTCGATTTCTCCATTGTTATCCAGTATGTCTGGAGTAGGAAAAGATCATTTATCATTTTGTTCTTTATTAGTGATGTCTTTAATTTCTTTTGATCTAGTTGTCTCGTCATTGATTTGGTTGAGTGTCATTTTCGTAGGGTATAGAGAATAAAAGTTATTTGATCAGCTTTAAATGAAAGCCGTCAATATCGTGGGTGAGTTGGTAGGTGAATATTTCTTTGCTAATTTCGATGTCATAAGTATTTTTTCCATCAGGAAGTTGGTATTCGTTTTCTCCGTTTTTATCTTTGATATGAAGTATAAGTAATTTGGTTCTTCTTTGGTTATTGAATCGAAAGTTGATAGGGATGATTGCGTCTCCGTGAGGAGTAAAGGTTGGTTTAATGTCATTCCCGATTACTTCAAAGCCGAATACTTTATCATCTCTCTTTCCTCCTTCAAAGTCCACCAAACCGCCATTTTGTAGATCTGTTTTAATTTGTTCTAGATGTTTGTGAGAGAGTTTGTTTCATTTTTTGTGGGAGAGATTTTTGTTGAACTTGGCTAAGTCAGAGAGTCCACTGCTTTCGTCTGCAATTAATGAAGAGAGTTCAGCTTCCAAAGCATCTCGATCTCCTGTTGGGGTTCCGACCCCGTTTGTTTTGATTTCTTCGTCAGTCATCATTATAAGGGGTAAGAATTAAAAAGCATTAAGCATTCCATCTAATCTTTGGAGATCTGCTTCATCTTGTTTTTTTTGAACTTCTTTTTGTGTTTCTAATTCAGCAATTGCCGTCATTACTTTATGTTTTTGCATAACATCAGTTAATCTATCCACTGCTCTTTTGAAGATAATAACCAAAAGATTGATCGTATGATCATCTAATTGATTGTTTTCAACCATCGCTTTAATTCCTCGACCCATTTCTCGGTCAGGCATTGCATTGATTACTGCTAGGAGATAGTCCTGTTTGGTCATCCAATCACATCTGAAATAAAAAGGTTCACATTACAAGTATACTCGGAAAGATAAAAAAAGCAAAAAAAAGCAGACTTTTTTCCTGTTGCTTTTTCATTTTGGTTTATTACCTTAGAGATTGATTTTTATCTTAAAATTTCAATACGTATGTATGTAACGATTTGATTCTCATGACCAGCTTGAACAGGAGTCAATACTGCAGGATTGCTTCTCGCAGAACTGCTTGCCTTCAAAGGCTATTCGCTTCGATGTGATAAAGAATATGCTTCTATTATCAAAGGAGATAATAATTGTTTTTTTGTTTCTCTCTCAGATAAGGAGCAAATTCAGCTTTCTAAAAAGGTTGATCTCTTCTTTGCTTGGGATGATTTGGCACTTACCAAAAATCAAGAAATCTATCAGTTGGAAAATATCATTCCTCTCAAAGAAGTCTCTGCAAAATATAAAAATACCTTCGCTTTTGGAGCTTGTTTACAAATCGTGCACATTCCATTTTCCGAATGAGCAGAAATCTTAAAGACGGCAATAAAAGACGATCATCTCGCTGATAACCTTCTAGATTTACAGGCGGGGTACACATATGGTGAACAGCATTTTTCTGATCTCTGTGAGACAATTAATCTTTCAGAAAAGATTGGAGAAGGCAGAAGTCTCATGATGGGAAACCAACTCATAGGGGAAGGGGCAGTCAAAGCTGGAATGGAATTTTATTCTGCTTATCCGATGACTCCTGCTAGTGGGATTATCGATACCGTGGTGGAACATCCAGAGGTGACTTTTTTTCAAGGGGAAGATGAGATTGCTGTGGCTATGGCAATGCTTTGAGCGAGATATGCAGGTAAAAGAGCTATGTGTGGAACCTCAGGTGGAGGATTTGCTCTCATGACGGAAAGTCTAGCGTTTGCTCATCAGGCAGAAATTGGGTGAGTCTATGTACTCGGAATGAGAGATGGACCTTCGACAGGAAGTCCGACCTTTACTTCACAAGGTGATTTAAATTTTGCATTACATGCAAGCTTCGGAGAAACGACTCCTATCGTACTGGTGCCTTCCACGTTTGAGGAGGCATATTCTATGATGGGGTTGGCTTTTAATCGGGCTGATCTCTACCAACATCCAGTTATTCTGCTGACGGATAAACAGTTGATGGAAGGTTATAAAACTATTGAGGAAAAAGATCTTGTGAGTCCAGAAATCAACAGAGGAGAAGTCGCTAGTGCTGAGGATACGGATATGTATCTTCGTTATAAAAATACAGAAAATGGACTTTCTCCCTACGCTATTCCTGGACAAGAAAATACGTTATTTATAGCTACTTCCTACGAGCATGACGAGTCTGGAGCTACCAATGAAGAACCTAGTATCAAACAGCAACAAATGGAAAAAAGATTTAGAAAAAGGCTGACGTTCTATACCAGAGAATATGCTAAAGATTTCGTTGCGTATGAGGTAATTAATCCTCAGGCAGAAAATTTTTTCATCACTCGAGGAATCAACCGCTACAATTTGGAGGCACTCATTGAGGGGAAATCTGATCGAGGAGTAATTGTGATCAAGACGTTTCATCCTTTTAGTGCTCATCTTTCTGGTTTTTTCAAAGATCATCAAAATCAGATAAAAAAGCTGATTTTCGTAGAGATGAATTATAATGGTTTGATGGAGAAGTTGGTGATTTCCGAATGTGGATTGATCGGACCAGAGCGAGAAGAAAAGATTTCCCATTTCAGGAAATATAGTTTGTACCCGATCTTTAAGGAAGAGGTCGAGGAATTGTTATAATATTTCTGTAAAATGTCACATAATTGCATTACAACTCTATAATAATGGTTGATATTTTTGACATACAAACAAAAATCACTTGATATATATATTCATATTCTTATATAAGTCAACGTTATGATGATCTTTAACAAGTATAGACAACCTTATGACAGAATTTTTTCTGTGTCTTTAAAAACGTAGGGCGGTGTGTGAGATACCGACAGAACGAGTTCTCTAACGATTAAAATAAAAATTTATGGAAATTTTAAGTGTATTAGTAAGTTATTGGTGGCTAGCTTTGCTAGCGATCTTCGTCGTAGTAATCTTGTTCAAGTCAATAGTCAATGTTCAGGAGATTGCTACGATAGAACAAAAGTATTTTGGAAAAGAAATGGCCGATGGTCGTACTGTTGCTCTTCCTGGAGAAGTTGGAGTACAAGCTAAAATTTTTGGTCCTGGACTTCATTTGATAATTCCTTTTGTCCAGAAAGTTAAAAAGTACCGGTATACGGTCATTGGAGCTAATCAAATGGGTTTGGTAAAAGCAAGGAGTGGAGCTTCTATCCCACAGGGTAATTTTATGGCGAGAGCTGTAGAGTGTAATTCCTTTCAAGATGGTATAGCCTTCCTAAGAAATGGCGGGCAAAAAGGTCAACAAATTGCTGTTCTACCTCCGGGAGAACACCGTATCAATCCTTATTTATTTGAAGTATCTATACAGAATGCTATCGAAATACAAGAAGGAGAGATTGGTTTAGTAGAATCTATTGATGGAGAAACTATTCCTACTGGTTCTATTATGGCAAAAATTGTCGAGTGTGACTTTTTCCAAGATCCAGTAGCATTCTTTGCTAATGGAGGACAAAAGGGTCCTCAGATCACAGTTATCCCTCCGGGAAATAGACGTATCAATACGTATTTATTCAAGGTGAAAATTGTACCTGAAATTCATATTGAAGAAAATAAGATTGGATTGGTAAAATCCATTGATGGGAAACCTATTCCTGTTGGACGTATCATGGCAGAAGCCGTAGAATGTAATCTTTTCCAAGATGCAAAAGCATTTCTAGAAAATGGAGGACAAAAAGGTCCACAATTGGATGTTTTAACTCCAGGAAAGTATCGTATCAATACTTATCTGTTCAATATAACAGTAGCAGATGCGATAAGAGTACCAGACAAGCATATTTGTACGGTGACAGCTGTGGATGGAGAAAGAATTCCTGAAGGAAGAATTCTCGCTGCTACAGTAGAGGGACATTCTAGTTTTGAAAAAGGAAGTGTCTTTCTGGAAACAGGAGGGCAAAAGGGACAACAAAGCCAGTATTTAATGCCTGGTACTTATCGTATCAATACAAATCTCTTCAAAATTAGTAATCCAATTCCTTGGATTGAAATTGCAGCAGACGAGGTTGGTATTGTGACTACGCTTGAAGGTAGACCTTTGACCGATAAAAATCAAATCGCAGCACAGGAAACCGCTTTGGAAGCACATAGCAATTTCCAAGACGTGCAAGCATTTTTGAATGCAGGAGGAGAAAAAGGTCTCCAAATCCCTGTGCTTCGTGCAGGTTCTTATCCTATTAATCCTTGGTTTGCTTCTGTAGAAAAACAGGATATGGTGAATGTGGGGATTGGTGAATGTGCGGTGATCACGAGTTTTGTCGGAAGTGACTACACAGCTGAGAACGAAGACGAGAACAATAATGTGAATGCTAAATTGGTCCCGTCAGGGTATAAAGGAATTTGGAAGGCTCCTTTAGGTCCAGGATTACATCCGTTGAACTCAAAAATTTGTGCTTGGAATATTGTTCCGACAATACAAGTAGTATTGAATTGGAATAATGTAGAATCTCAAAATGCTGAGGTAGAAGTTAACGATGGTGTGTCTTTTGGATACGATAAGGGATTGAAGGCAATGGTATTGACATCAAAAGATGGTTTCAATGTCCCTGTGACGGTGAAAGTAATGTTTCATATTCCTATGGAAAAGGCTCCAGCAGTGGTAGCGGATTTAGGGTCTATGCAAGACATGATTTCACAAGTATTGGAACCAAGGGTTTCTGCTCATTTTCGTAATGCAGCCCAAAAAATGGATGCGTTGGAAATTTATCGCAAACGGTCAGATTTGTCTGATGAAGCAACTGCTGAAATTGCCACAATGTTGGAACAACATCACGTAGGTACTAAGGGAGTTATGTTATTGGATGTGTTTGTTCCTGATGAACTCATGAGTCCAGTTAAACAGGCCGCTATTGCGATCGAAGATAAAAAGAAGTATGACAATGAGCAATTAGCTCAAGAGTCTCGTAAATCTTTGGAAGCAGCTAAAAAAGAGGCTGATATGCAGGAAGAATTGATTAAATCAAGGCGAGAGATTGAAATCCAAGAGAACAATGCGAATGCTGTTGCCAAGAAAGCAGATGGTGCAAAACGAGCACAAATTCTTGCAGCAGAGGCAGGAGCTGCACAAGTAAAACTTGAAGCAAACGCCAATGCAGAAGCTATCACTGTTGTTGCTGAAGCAACTGCTCAACAAACAGAAAAAGTTGGTTTAGCGGAAGCAAAAGTTGTCCTTGAAAAAGGTAAGGCTCAAGCTGAGGCTTATAAGCTTTCTCAAGAAGCTTTAGGTCCTGATTATGCTCGTTTACAAATCATCAATGCTATTGCAGAGAATAAGATGCAACTTGTTCCAAATAACTTTGTGATTAGCGGTGGTGGACAATCAGGTGCAAGCAATTTGGAAAACTTGATGGCGTTTAACGTCTTGGATAAATTAACCGGTAGACCGTTTAATTCTCAAGAATTACTTCAGTCAGAAGAAGGGGAACCACAACAGGTGACTTCAAAAACAATCCCAGCTCAGATTGCAGAAACTCTACAGCCTGAGAATGGAACTAAAAAAAGAAAAGATCAGAAATGATCAAAAAAAGAACATCATAACACTGAAAGGTCCCGTTATTTCTAACGGGACTTTTTTTAAATTTCTACGGTTTGTAGACTTCCATCTAAATCGAGGTACTGAAGCTTATAAGCAGTTAGTTGCATTTGTTGGTCACTTTCTTTTCCATAAAGATAATCCCCAATAATGGGTAATCCATGGTGAGAGAGATGATATCTGATTTGATGAGTGCGTCCGGTGAGAATCTGTAAGAAAATTTCAACTTCTTCATCACTCCAGTGGATGCATTCGACCTTCGTGATTCCCAATTTCGGAGTTCGATTAGAAACTTTTGCGAAGACATCTTCCTGAAGGTAATAGGGGAGTCAGCTTTTTTCTATTTCTTTTAAAAATTCTTTTCCTTGTGGAGTGATTTCACAGATGGCACGGTAAAATTTTTGGAGAGGGACGGCTTCTTTCTCCTCTATGCTGGAGGATTCAGATTTTTCTTGAAATAATTGTTTAAAATGCTGAAGTCCTTTTTCGGTCTTGGCAATCACCATAATCCCATCAGTTTCTTTATCGAGTCTATGAATGAGTCCCGCACGGATGAAATTGCTGTAGCTGGGCAAATTCTTGAAATGATGGTAGAGAAATCCCACCACAGAAGGCTGGTTCACATCCCAGATACTGTTGGGATGAGAAAGTACTCCTTTGGGCTTATTGAGGATGAGATAGTCAGCTTTTTCCTTCAAAATGGGAATATCAATTTCTGGAGCCTCTTCCAAGATGGCAGGTGAAAGGTATCTGGAGAGATCATCGATAAAAATCTGATCCCCGTTTTTTAGTTGGTAGGATTTCTTCACTTCCTTCTCGTTTACCTTGATCCCACCTCTAGCAAGGATATGATGAAAAAAATTTCTGGAATAGGAAAATTCTTTGCTGAGTCGGGAGTCGATACGTTGAGGAGTTCATTCATACATTAGATTCATAGGGGAAGTATAGGGTTTGGAGAGTAATTTTCAATAGGAAACCAACCCAATAAAAGCGAGTATAATCGGCTTGCAAAGTGGAGGTTTTTTTTTAGACTCTAGGAAGAAAAGTCAGATTTTTTATTTTTTTTCTTATTACTATGACCATTGCGATAGGTGCAACAGTTGCAATTATTCTTGCTACATTGGGAGTGACAATTGGGCAATGACGAATTACTAAAACTTCCATGAAAAATTTGGGGGTAAATCCTGAACTTCAGTCTACCTTAATCATGATGACGATTTTGGGAGTAGCATTAGTGGAATCGTGTGCGATTTATGGATTGATTGTCGCTTTCCAGATTCTGTGAGCTACAGATCTTTCTTGGGTGACTTCTTTGCTCGCTGGTCTAACCGTGGGAATCCCAGCGATGATTGTAGGATTGATTGAAGGAGGAATCGCGAGAAATGCAATGGACGCTGTCCTCAGAAACCCTGAAGCCAAGGGGAAAATTATGACGGCAATGATTATTTTCATCGCTCTCATCGAGTCTTGTGCGATTTATGGATTGATTATCGCTTTTAGAATTTTAGGTTCGTAATATGGAAATCAAACGAGACCTCCTCATCGCCCAAATCGTGAATTTCGCCATTCTTTTCTTCCTCGCGAAGTGGCTTTTTGGCGATAAGATTATCAAAGCCATAGAGGAGAGAAAACAGCTTATTAAAAAGCTGAAACTTGCCGACGATGAATACGCCAGAATGATTGAACTCGCCAAAAAGGAGAGCAACAAAATCATCACGAAAGCCAACAAGAAAAAGGAAACCATTCTCACTGAAGGGAAGATGATTGCCGATGAGGAGAGGAAAAAAGTCTTGGATTTAGCAATGAGTAAGGGGGAAGTGATTGTGCAAGAGGCAGAAGCAAAAGGAAAAAGAATGCAGAAAGAATTGGAAGCTGAGCGGACGGACGGGGTTATCTCGACGACACAGCTGGTCGTGAATAAGCTCTTGGACACTCATGAAGAATTGAAAGACGAGTATTTGCAGACGATAGCAAAGGAACTGAAAAGTGCGAAAAAATAATCAGATTTTTATATTTCTAAAATAGTACAGCATGAAACTCTATCTCGGTGGCGGACGAAATACTTCAGAAATTTCCTCAATGCAAGAATACATCGCACAAATCCTCCAACAAGAACACATCAAGGAAATTCTCCATATTCCCTTTGCCTGAGTGGGAATTCGTCATAAAATTAGTGGACGGTGTATGCCGAAAGAATTCCAAGTTTTTATCGAAAGTCTCAGTATCAAATACTTTGATGCATCCTATGAAGAAGATATTGATGCTTGCTCCAGTGGGCATATCTATATCACTGGAGGACATTATAGTAATTTTCTGCTTTCCATGGCAAATAGACCAAAGCTTTTGGAAAAAATCCAAAATGCAAATATCATTATTGGGGAGAGTTGTGGGGCGATGATCCTCTGAGATGAACTGCTAAATGATTGAAAAGACGGATTTTTAAAAGGATTGGGATTGGTAAAGAATATGCTTGTCATGCCTCATTATAATACCCCGAGATGGGAAAAATTGAGGGACTTTTACGCTCAAGAGCAAGCGAAAATGCATTATGATATTCTCTGAATAGATGAAACCACTTTCGTGGAGTACGAGAATGGAAAGTATGGCGAGGTGATTTGAAAGGGAGGAGTATGTCATTTGTAATTTTTTTTCTCTGGACTTTCTTCCTAAAATACCTACACTCCCAAATAGTTTATATCATCCCCCCTCTTAATGCCAGTACAACCTAGAAAACTTCACGTCTACAACACCCTCACTCACCAAAAAGAGGAATTCATTCCCCTGCTCGAAACAGGAAAATCTGACTTTGTAGGCATGTACTCTTGTGGTCCAACCGTCTATCGATCTCCACATATCGGGAATAATAGAGCAGCTTTTACAGCAGATCTCCTGAGAAATACCCTCCGCCATATCTGTGGATACCCCGTGAAATCGGTGATGAATTTTACTGATGTGGGACATTTGACTTCTGATGGAGACACAGGAGAGGATAAACTCGAAAAAGGTGCAAAAAGGGACGGAATCTCCGTTCGAGAGGTAGCAAAAAAATATGAAGCAGAATTTTTAGAAGGATTGAAAAAGCTGAATATTGTCCCTTTTGATGTAATGCCCAGAGCTACGGAACATATCCCTCAGCAGATCGAATTGGTAAAAATCTTGGAAGAGAAAGGATACACCTATGAAGTTCCTGGAGATGGAATCTATATGGATACCTCAAAGATTGAAGACTATGGAAAAATCATGGGACCCAACTATAAAAAAAGATTAGAAAATCTGAATGCAGGGGAAAGAGTGGATATGGGAGGAAAAAAACTTGCTACGGATTTCGCCCTCCGAAAATTTTCTCCAACGGACGAAAAAAGACAGATGGAACGAGATTCTCCATGGGGAGTGGGCTTCCCTGGATGGCATATCGAATGTAGTGCTATGTCTTCTGAATATTTGGGAGAAGAATTCGACCTCCATCACGGAGGAGCAGACCATATCACGGTACACCATCCCAATGAAATCGCTCAATCTGAATCAGCTTTCTGAAAAAAACCACGGGTAAAATACCGAGTCCACAACGAATTTCTCCAAGTCAATGGTGGAAAAATGTCCAAATCTCTCGGAACCTGCTACACGATCTCAGACATTGAAGCAAAGGGATATTCTGGATTGGATCTCAGATTTTTCTTTTTCATGGCACTGTATTCTACTTTTCAAAATTTTACTCGAGAAGCAATCTCTCAGGCAAAATCTACTCGTGCCAATTTGCAGAAAAAGATTACTAAGCTGAGAGATTCTTCGCTTCCACTACGTCCTGCTCAGAATGATGAGTTGGTGGGAACATTAGCAGAGTTAGCAGAAAAATATCCTCAATCTGAAAAACTGATCGATTTGATTGATGAAGCGATAAAAGATAATCTCAATACTCCAAAACTCCTCGCAGTTGTGAATAACGCACTGACTTCCCCAAGCAATGAAGATATCGAAGTCCTCTATCGATTAGAAAAAAAATTCTTAAAAGTCTGACTTTTCGACGTTATTGACTCCCCTGATAAAGGGAGAGGGAACGAAGCAGAAGAGGGGTTCCCAGCAGAAATCACTGACCTTGCAAATCAGCGTCTCCAAGCCAAAGCAGACAAAAACTACGCACTCGCCGACGATCTGAGAAATCAGATTCAGAGTGCAGGATATACCATCAAAGATACTCCTACAGGGTTTGAACTTAGTCCACAATAATCGTCTCTACTTTCGCATCCAAAAGGCCCAAACTCGGTCCATTGAGGTCAGATTGTCACAATTTGTCTCGGTTAAGTTTTTTGAGATCCAGAATATTGGTTTTGATAATTTCATATTTAAACTCGGTATTAGTGAGAGTGTTTTGAGCCTGCCTGAGAAAATATCCTTCTGTGGAGGATTTATTTACGAAAATCAAAAACATCAGTAAACAGAATCCACTCAAAAGCAATATCCCAAAAATCTCCATCACGGCGATGAATTCTTTTTTGATCCTATATTTATTTAATCGGCTTTGATAGATTTGGTGGAATCCTCATTCTGCATGGAGGACAAGTTTCTTCATTTTCTCATCATACATTTTCGAGATATTTTTACAAGATCTAAGAAATCATAGTTCTGCATTATATAAATATCGACAAATTTAGACTTGACAGTATGATATATATATGTATAATAAAGATACAATAAAACAAAAACTAAAAAAATAAAAATATGAAAACAAAAAAAATTATTGAGTTCGTAAAAACAATCTTCGGCAACAGAGTATCGGATATTACTCCTACTTCTAAAGAGCTACTGAAAGGAAAGTTTCCTCAGCTGATATTTATTGCTAAGGAGATGTGGAGTACTATCCAAGCAGTTGAATGCATTGATGTAGAATTCGTATGTACAATTTCCACAAAAGAGTTGCCGGAGATATCCTTGTTGGTGGATGTTATTGATGAAATCCTACCATCCAAGACAGATGGAAAGACTTTGTTAGGGGAAAAAACTGTAAAACTCATCTTCAACAAAGAGGGACAACTAACACTCCAAAGGCAATTCGGGGGAATTAGTGTGGACTTCAATAATATGTCTGGGGAACTCTCAACACATTATCCACAGTATGTAGAGATTTGTGGTTACTGTAAGATCCCTGAAGGAGGGGTGATATGAGAGAAGCACAACGAGCTGGGGAATGATTAAGAATTAGAAATGTTAATTCGAAAAAAATCCAGATTTCGCGAAGGACGTTCTGTATAGAACGTTCTTTTTGTTATCTATCAATTTTCTCAATAACTCTCAATTTCGCACTTCTAGCAGCTTTATTACGTTGTACTTCCGTGTAATGTGGCTGAATGACTTTTTTATGCACCAGCTGGAACTTCCCACTTTCTGCCAGTGCCTTAAAGGCATTTTTCGTGATTCTATCCTCGATACTGTGGTAGGTCATGATCGCACAACGTCCCCCCCTACTTAATTGCTCGCCAAAGGTTTGCAAAAAAGTTTCCAGCTGTTGCAATTCTTTATTGGTTTCGATTCTGAGTGTCTGGAAGATGACTGCGATTTTCTTTTGATTCATGTGGAGCGATCTCAAGAGGTCGGTAAGCTGAAACGTGGTTTCAATCAGCTTTTTTTTCCTTTCTTCGATGATCCCTTTTACGAGATATTCAGCCGTCTTGGGAGAGAAATCTCCGTAGGTAGTCAGCATTTTTTCTAAATCTATTTCCGAATACGTGTTCACGATATCCTTTGCGGTGGGTCAGTTCCTCCTATTAAATCTCATATCTAGCGGAGCATCAGTATTGATCGAAAATCCTCTTCCCCCATCTTTGAAATGCTCCATATTCACGCCCAGATCGAGCAACATAAAGTCAAAAGGTCAGAAATTTTTTCAAATCTGATCAATATGTGCGTAAGTATCTAGTAGGGGAGTGATTTGCTCTTTTCGCTCTTTGATGAAATCGAGTCCTTTTTGCATTACTGCCTCATCCAGATCACACACAACAGCTTTTACCTCAGGAATATGAGAAAGCAGATACTCTACATGCCCACCATGCCCAAATGTCCCATCGAAATACGTATGAAAATTGGTGGGTACATTTGCGAGGACTTCGGTGGCCAGTACGGGAACATGACGGAGCATTACTACAGACAAAGAATAAAAGCAGATTTTTTTCTCTTGATATATATATACAAATTCCTATAAGGTTATCAATAACAAAAAGTTGAATCAATAAAAGTATAATCAATAAAAAAGTAATAAATTATAAATTTTAAAAAAAATCAGAATGGAAAAAAAAGGTAAACTAATCGTTATTGATGGAACCGATGGGTCTGGGAAACACACACAAACCGAATTATTAGCTCAAAATTTAAGAGCTCTCGGGTATGGTGTTGAAACCATCAGTTTTCCTCAGTACGGAAAAAAATCTGCGGGTCTCGCAGAAAACTATCTCAATGGAGTGTATGGATCTGCCGATAATGTGGATGCCTATCAAGGATCTGTATTCTATGCAGTAGATAGATTTGACGCATCCTTCGAAATCAGAAAATGGTTAGAAGAAGGAAAAATCGTGATTACCGACAGGTATGTCTCAGCAAACATGGGACATCAGGCTGGGAAAATTCATGACTTATCCCAAAGGGACACGTTCCTCAATTGGCTTGACAACTTTGAATACGAAGTGATGAAGATACCTAGACCTGACGTAAATCTTTTTCTCTATGTGGATCCAGAAATATCTCGCTCTCTAGCTTTAGGGGTGCAAAAAACCAATATGGATAAGGGAAAAGATGTACATGAAAATGATGCTGAACATATGAAGCATGCAAGTGAAGCATTCAAATATGTCGCAGACAAGTTCTCATGGATTACCGTTGACTGCATTCAGGATGGTCATCTGAGATCCAGAGAAGAGATCTCTGAGGGAATAATAAACATTATTAAACAAAAAATTTAAATTTTATCAGTATGAAACAGTATTTAGAACTTTTGGAAGCTATCAAAAAAGATGGCTATTATACCGGTGATAGAACTGGTGTGGGAACACAGGCATTGCCGGGGTATTCGTATCTTATCAATCTTGATAGGGATGAAGCAGGTATCATTCATAATTTCCCTTTATTAACTACCAAAAAAGTTTTCTTACGGGGAACTTTCGAAGAATTAATATGGAAATTACGTGGCGAAACCAATATCCGTTCATTAGTTGAAAAGAATGTGCATATTTGGTCTGAGTGGCCGTTCAAAAAGTATTTAGAGTCTACGGGAGAATTGCATAAATTCCCTTGGTATGTAGATGAAGAAAAATCTGATTATACCGATGAGTGGAAGCAACGACTGAAAGACTTTGAAGAAAGAATTGTTAGGTATCCCTCTTTTGCAAAGCAATGGGGAGAACTTGGTCCTACTTATGGACATCATATGCGAAATTTCGGTGAAGTCTTGGGGAGTCAAATTTCGGATGAATTCCGAATAAGGGCCGGAGAAGCTGCACTGTTAATAGAGAATAATGATGTGATAGTTGAAGGAGTTGATCAGTTGGCGAAGGTTCTAAATGCAATCAGAAATAATCCTACCGACCGTAGAATTATCATGACGTTATGGAATCCTCATGACAATGCACATACCTTGTTACCTCCATGCCCTTGTTTTTATCAATTCTTTGCAAACCAAGATGGATATCTCCATCTCAATGTCTACCAAAGAAGTTGCGACACATTCTTGGGTGTGCCGTTCAATGATTCACAGGATGCATTGTTATTGATCCTGTTGGCTTTGGCTACAGGCAGAAAACCTGGTAGATTTTTCCACATATTTGGTGATGTGCACATCTACAATAACCATCGTAAACAGGTGGATTTACAGTTGAGTAGAGAACCTAGGTCACTGCCGTCTCTAAAAATAAAGACGGTAAGGGAAAATCCTACTGATTATGTTTGGGAGGATCTTGAGCTTATTGGCTATGACCCTCATCCAGTCATCAAAGCACCTGTGGCGGTTTGAAACATAAGAAGAAAGCTGATCGTTTGTGGTCAGCTTTTTCTAAAAAACATAATTTACTATAATTTCTGCTTGTTTTGTGAAAACTTTTTCTTATGATGAACAGCACAATGCTTTTATTTCTTATTTTTATGCACAATGAAAAAAATTTCACTCTTCGGTCTTTTAGCAACATCTTTGGTATTGGTAGCTTGCGGAACTACTGAAACACCAACTACTCAAGACGATTTTGCTCTCGCTGATTGTAATAAGTATTTTGAAGTACTTCAATGTGTTTTAGATAACCAAACCGGAGTATCTCCAGAAGAACTTGCAGATACTCAAGCTGCGGTTGTACAGCAAAAAGAAGCTTGGAAAGCACTTCCTGAAGGAGAACTTACTGAAATCTGTACTTCTAGTATGGACGATATCCGTGCAAACGCTGATATTTACGCTTCTTTTGGTTGTTCAGTAGAGTAAAAATCTGTTTACTTCCTACTTTTCCACTAAATGTCTTTCTCTTTGCAAGACTATCTTGCCAAGATCACTGCTGGGGAACTTAATCCTCAACAGGAAGCTTTGCATAGTCTAAAAACCCTAAAAGAAAAAAATGCTGAACTTTTTCCGTTTGTTCGCACCCACGATACTTTCATCGAAAAAAATCTGCATCAGATTGTTCAAGGTGAACTCAAAGGAGCTCCTATTGGGATCAAGGATAATATCATGTTGGAGGGAGAAATCTCTTCTTGTGGTTCCAAAATGCTTGAAAACTACATGGCTCCCTACACTGCGACCTGTGTAAAAAAGCTGATTGAAGCGTGAGCTTTGCCAATCGGAAAAACCAATATGGATGAATTTGCAATGGGTTCCTCTACGGAGCATTCAGCTTTTTGACCTACTAAAAATCCTTATGGAAAAGATCGTATTCCTGGAGGCTCCAGCGGTGGAAGTGCAGTAGCAGTAGCTACAGGACTCTGCTTTGGAGCTTTGGGAACCGATACGGGAGGAAGTATTCGTCAGCCAGCAGCTTTATGTGGGATTGTGGGACTCAAACCAACCTATGGTAGAGTTTCTAGATCTGGAGTACAGTCTATGGCATCTTCCTTCGACCAAGTCGGAGTGCTGACCAGAACGGTTGCAGATGCAAGGCTCTTGCTTGGCGTAATTTCTGGATATGATGAAAAGGATAGTCAATCAGATCAAAAAGCTGATAACAAAGACTTCTTGACAGCTTCTAATATGCAGCCAAGTGAAATTAAGATAGCTGTACCAAATGAGGCATTTACTTCAGCTCTTGACCCAAGAATAGAAAAACTCTTTCGTGAGAAAATCGCTGAGCTCAAAGCACAGGGGTATCAAGTGGATTTTGTGGATTTCCCAATTTTGAAGCAAGTTGCTCCGATGTATTATATGTTGATTTCTGCTGAAGTGACGAGTAATCTTTCCAGATTTGATGGAATGAGGTTTGGACTACAGGGAAATATGGCAGACTTTTCTTCTCTTCCAGAGTATTACACAGCGATGAGAAGTCAGGGATTTGGGAACGAGGTGAAAAAGAGATTGCTCCTTGGGAACTACGTTGTGACCCACGAAAATTATGAAAAATACTATATGAAAGGCTATAAGGCGAGGAAGTTTCTCCAGCAGGAATTTACGAAATTTTTCGAACAATATCATGTAATCCTGACACCAACCACCCCGACACCAGCAGGAAAAATTTGAGAAAAAACCAGCGATTCTCTACTGATGTACTTGGAAGATTTGTATACCGTGCCTGCCAATTTGGCAGGATTGCCAGCGATTTCTATTCCGATGGGAGTGGTGGAAGAATCAGATGGAAAACTTCCTGTGGGAATCCAGTTGATGGGACCAAAGTGGAAAGAGGGGTTATTGCTTGATATCGCGGAGGGGATTGAGAAGTAGGAGGAGTATGCTCAGATTTAGAAGGGGCAACTTTCTCTCCAAAATATTGCATTTTTTTCATTTCTGAATATACTTAGGAAAGAATTTACTTCCTTACATTTTTTTAATGATCTATATGCAGAATGAGATACGATCATCGTTGGGGAAACGAAGACAGAATCTCAAAAAAAACCACTCTGAGAGAGTCTCTCAACAGCAACAACTTCAAATTAAAGAAACTTTTTTAGAACTTTCCTCTGGAGAAGCTTGGCTCAAAGCGTATGGCGGAGATATCTTACAGTACTTGCAAGCATTTTATCCTCCAGAAATGACCGAAAAGAAAATCAAAAACTGAACAGAAAAAACCAAGCTCGAGATAAACTTTACAAAAAAGCTGACCGCTTACCTAGATAATCCAGGAGCTGGGGAGTTTTATGTTGACGGCTCACTCAGAGACCAAATCAAAGAAAAACTCCAAACACTGAAAGGAGAATTTACCAAGATAGAAGCTATCCAGAGACTACAATCAACGAGAGATGCAGAGCAGAATGGAGAGAGACAAAAGATAAAAATGACTTTAGCGGAAATAGCGGATCAAGAAGAAGTCCTGAAAGATGACCCTGCACGAGAAACTACTCTCAATGCGAAAATAGCTGATATCGTGCAGAGAAAAGGTCTCAGTGAACGGTTTACTCTCCATACCCAGCATACCAATAAGATCAATGCTTTGTATAGAAGTTTCCTAGATGAGAAAGATGTTCCTGTCCTAGAAGTTGCCAAAGTAGGGAGATTTAGTATTGTGGAATTGGTAGCTCAGCAGCACTTAGTAGCAGAATCTGATTGTCAGAATCACTGTGTGGGGACAGCCACAAGCTACCGAAACAATGTGAAAAGATGAACCACCAAAATATTTTCTATTCGCACGAATGAGAGAAATCCTCTTTCTCCCGAAACTAAGACTCGATATACCGTGGAATATGATACGGTTTCCAAACAGCTTCGCCAGTTCAAGGGATACAAAAACAGTTCTATCGTTGATATGTTGAGTCAGACTTGAAACTCTCACAAACAAGAACTTATTGATATACTTGTAGAGCTTGCCAAAGACTATCCTATCAATGGAGTAGATAGCGATTTACAAGCTTTGATTCCTTCGGGATCTGTCCTGCGAAAGGATGGTAAGATCGCTCCTTTACCAGATACTACGGCAATTATCAACAAGTATCTCACAGGTAACGAAATGCTCATTGGAGATAAACCAAAACTTACGCTAGACCAAAACTATACCTACGATCAGGTGAGTAAACTCTGTGCTTATCCCAATCTTAGGTTGGATTTGACCAATGTTGCTCCAGCAGTAAAAGCTCAGCTTTCTTATATTTTAGGTAAAGTGATTGATACTTCTCTAAGTGAGAACTATACTTCTGTCTATCCAAAACTCAGAAAACTTGACCACCCTCTCACGACAGCTTCACATACCATCTTTTATGATCTAGAGAAAAAAGAGATTTCCTCTATGGAAAATTACAAATGGAATGAGAGACAGAGAAAAGCGGCAAGTTATGAGTTTCTCAGAGCTAATGGTATGGATACTTCAGAGAATAGGAAGCTGATTGAAGCGGTAAAGTTTGGTTCCAACTATGTAGAGGTGTGAGGGATCAAGTTTTCTAACGAGAAGCTTAAACCTCAAAACAGCAAACGGAAAGCTAAAAATAAATATGATGTCTATCCTAGTAGTACCAAAGGTCTTCGGAAGACAGAATATAACGGACAGGAGGAGTATTATTATGATCTGGATGCTTATAAAGCGGAGTGTAAAACGCAAAATAAAACCCCTCTCATGAAGGAGGATTTTGAAGAGGCATTGAAATCTCTTCCAGGAGAGTATAAAGAAAGAAACTGGTACGAGGGAGGCAAGATATTATCACTACTTCTCTGAATGTCAATGAGTGGGTATGTCGGTTCAGATGGTTTTCGGTGGGGCAGAGGTTGGTATGGTTGTCTCGGTTCGGCTTCCTCGTCAGGTTCAGGCAGGCGGCACTACGGATGGGATGAGGCGAGGGGTAGGCTGGACAGCGACGATGCCGACATCGCCTTCCCCTCCTTGTTCCGCCTTTAGAACTCCTGTCAAAAAGGGGTTCCTTTGAAATGTGGGCTGATCGGCGTGAAAAAATGAAGAGAAAGCATTGTTCTTTTACTGAATAGAAATTTTCAAATCACCAATCGTATTTCCTGTGATTTGTAAAATTTTGATAATCAGTTTTTTCTTTAATCTTTCTTCTGAATGTTTATCCACGGGATGGAGGAAAATATCCAACTGAATTTCTTCGCCTTCGATAGGAAACCTTTCCAAAAGATTGGTGATGAGATAGCTGAGCGTCTCTCCATCAAACTCCTCTTCATTCACTCAAATTTCTTCAAAGCTTAGTCAGCTATCTGTTAAAAATTCATCAATTCTGACAAAAGACTGTACTCTTCGAGAGTACTTTCCGAGTTTTTTGATAGGAACAGTTTCGATATCGTTCTCATCCTGAATATCTCCAAAAATTTCCTCAATAATATCTTCTAGCGTGACCAGTCCTGCCACACCACCGTATTCATCCATTACGAGTGCGATATGCTTGTGACTCTTTTTAAACGAGGTAAGTGCAACATCGATCGGAGTGGGGGAGGCAAGTTTGATGATGGGATTGAGAGCGAGCCCTTTGAGAGTAATGGTTCAATTATTATCATTCTTAAAATTGATGAGCTCTCTGAGTGTTATCACTTTTTGCGTGTCATCGATACTGTGATGATAGACAGGAATACGGGTATGATGAAGGGTCAACAGCTTATCAATCGCTTGATCCACCGTCATCGAATCAGGAATCGCATTGATTTTAATCCTAGGGGTCATCGCTTCTTCCACCGTAATTTCACCAAAAGTAAGCAGATTTTTAATCTGTTTGTATTCTGTCTCCTCAAATGCTCCTGCATTTTTAGACATTTCTATAAAGGCCTCAATCTCTTCTGGACTGACTTCTTGTGTTGCTCCAGTTCTGCTAAACTTTCTAGTAAACCAGTTTAAAACCCAGATAATCGGAGAAAGAAGTTTGATGAAATTCACATAAAAAGGTGCGACCAAAAGTCAGATTTTTTCAGCATGACGGAATGCAAAAGTTTTTGGGATAATCTCTCCAAAAATAATCACCAGCACCGTTACGATTATGGTGGAAATGCTGACAATCGTGGATTCATTGAATCCAACAGTTTTAGCCAGAGAAATACTGATGGTCGTGGCTAAAGTGGCAGCAGAGATATTCACAATATTATTCCCGATGAGAATCGACATCAGGAGAGCATCAGGATTAGCTTTTATTTTTTTGAGAGCCCTAGATCAGCTTTTTTTTTGTTTAGTTAGAGAATCTACTTTGTGGCTAGCGATGCTGGCAAATGCGGTTTCACTCGCAGAAAAAAACATTGAAATTCCCAAAAGGATAAGAAATACAATGATCGAAAGGGGGTCCATATTGGTTGATGAAAAAAAGAAAAATAAATCTGATAACAGTGCTGATAATAGTGTTCAGCAAAGGAATGTCAAGGGGAATATAGAGCAAAAAAGGGAAGCTGATTTCTTAAATTTCCCCATGTTGTAAAACTCTGACAACATCAAATCGACATTTAGACTTGTTTCTATGTGAACATAAATTCTTAGATCCACAAAAGATAAAGTTTTATAGTGAGTCGGAATTCAACGCACCTTATAGAGGTCTTTATAACTCACCATTTTGCCTTTATCTCTTCAATAGATTCTTTAGAAAGACTATTCCAGAAGAAGAAATGAAATATCTAAAGTTTTTCACCTTTCTGTTTCTTTCGCCTCTCCAAAATGAGCATTGCACTGACCGTATCTGTCGCTTCATTTTTCTTGAAATTAGAAATAATCTCTCAGCTTTCTACACTGGTGTAATCTTCCTCCATAGTCTCAATAGTGATTTCATCTTTCTCAATGATATAATTCAGGGAATTCATAAATTTCGTAATTCTCTCCTGAATATCTTTCTGCTTACTAGGTCGTCAGAGGACAATGGTTTTTACCCCATATCTCTGGATCAAGTCCGCGATATGAAAGTAGATCATTTGGTCATTCAAAAGGTAGCCTACGGGGAAGATAATCTCACTAGAAAGCGGAGAGTAGGCGAGTCCGATGTATTTGCTTCCTCGGTCAATTCCGAGTACGGTGGATTCTTTTCTCATAACGAAGAATTTAAAAGGTAAAAGTTTAAAAGGCTGATAATTATGTACATTTGGGCGTGATGATAGGATCAATCATATAATTCGCCACAATGTTCCTCGTAGGTTGTGGCTTCATTGCCTCCATATACTCATTCATCAACTGCTTCGGTACGGTATAACTGATATGGAGAAAAGTTCTTAAAAAGTCTGGATAATAGTCGTAATCATAGACGGTATCTAGGAAAATATCTTCTTTACGATATTTCTCAGATTTTACCATCTCTTCTAACTGCTCAAAATTGAGTTGTCAGATTTTTTCTCCCTTTTCAAAGTCCCAAAGCCAAATATTTCTCTTCTGTCCGATATAGATCACGCCAAATCTTTGAGGTGATACTTTGTCCAGAGTGCTTTCTTGTCAATGTTGTGATCTTTCAGAGAATTCATAGGTATACAGCTGAATTTTACTCACAGCATAAAAATCAATCTGATCTCCAACCAATGCGTTCAATAAATTCATGCACAGACTTCCGACCCTTAAATTCGTGAATCCTCCAGGTCAGTTTAGAATATAGGCTTTCTTGAAATTGTACCTCCTGTATCGTTCCACGAGTACTTTTCCGAGAATATCTTCAATTCCGTTTCTTTCCAAAAAAAGATCCTCTTCATTACACGAGAGGTAGATTTTATCACTAGAAATATCAATATAGAACGTATTCATAAGAGGTAGTATAGTGGAGTGGGGGAGTAATTGCAAGAGGAAAAGTTATTCAAACATCCTCTGCAGATCTTCATCTTTGATCATCTTCGGCGTCCACATCGGTTCAAAGCTCACTGTCACGTCCACCTCTCGGGTTGGTACCGCTTCCAAGACAGCATTTCTCACCATCTCCATCAGGAGATCCGCCATAGGACAAGCAGGCGTCGTGAAAGTCATCGTTATGACACAAACTTTTACTTCCTCATCTACCTTCACGTCGTAAATCAGTCCCATCGTAAAAATATCCACCAGTGGAAACTCTGGGTCATATACCGTTTTCAATTTCTCAATTATGTCATCCTGAACGGAGTGAAGGATCTCTCCTTGGTTATTTTCCATAGTTTTTCGGTTCTAAAAATAAGAAGTATTGCAACAAAATAAAACCAGCCAATAAAATCAGTCCTCGCCATTTATTCCAGCTTCCAAGCAAGAGGAGGAGTACATTGATCAGTGCATACAGCCCAAAGAGAAAGGATAATTTATAGCTGTCTTTCATATTTCTGTCTCTAAATTCTATTTTTCTAAAGAGTTCCTGTGCATAAAAAAAGATGAAAAAGCTAACTCCTCGAGAGAGAATAAAGGTCCCTACGAGCCCGAGCCCGATCCCGATGAGTGGATCTTCAAAAACATTGATCATGGTATAATCTAGCAAGAGAATAATTGCTCAGAGAATGATTTTGACGAGGGATCAGAGTTTATAAAAGTTCATATCTGCTAAAGAGGAAAACTAAAGGCGAGGTTTTATTGGATTCTTTTTATTTGAGGGTTCTTATCATTAAGGGAAGAATAGGTAAATTCATACCTAAAATTCTCTCCTTTCAAAAGCTCTGGTAGCCAAACTTTATCATCAGGCCACATTTCATCAAAGGGAATCTCTTCTAGATTAAACCATTTCGGCATCATCTCTTCAGATTCGATGACTTCACCGTTATAGTTTGCCGTGAAAACCGAACAATCCGTATCGTTCTTCTTCTCTCCAGAGTCTTCATAGCGGAATGCTAAAAATCCTCTATAGTGGAGATCCTCCTCCTGCAATCTAACTCCGACTTCTTCCTCCAATTCTCTCAAACCTCCCTGAACCACCGTTTCTCCTTCATGAATTTTCCCACCAGCACCATTCCATTTCCCTATACCAAATCCACGCTTTTTCATTCAAAGCAAAATCAGTCCTTGGTCATTAAAGAGAAGTACGAGGGTAGTCTGGAGCATTAAGAGAGATAAAGAAAAGAATAAAAGTTGACTTATAATCAGAGTTCGACGAGTTTTTCTTTTGCTGCTTCTACAAATCGGCTGAATGATCCCACAAAATCTTCAGGTCTTTCTTTTAATCGTTTTTCTAATTCAGCTTGGGATACTCGTTTTGTTGCTTGTATCTCTGTTGCATCAAAGGTAAGAGGAGTATCTTTGGGTATTTGCACAAAAAAAAGTGAGACGAAGTGTGTCCATCCACCACTTTCAACTTTTTCTTTCATCAGTAACGTAGGAGCAGATATATATATTCCTATTTCTTCTTGAGCTTCGTGAATAATATTTTCTTCATAACTTTCCTCCTGTTCTATGGTTCCATTTACTGCAACAGTTCGCTTATTGGGATTGTGTGTCTTGGTAGAAGCTCTTTGTGTAACCAGCATTTCTCAAAATTCATTCACTACCCAAAGTGAGGATATCCTATAAATATCCTCTGTCTGGATTTCTTTTCTTTCTTTATACCCAATGATTTCATCATTGTCGTTTACAATAGGAATGAGCATGAAAGGTATTTTAATTAAAATAAATCTTTATCCAATTTCTACATTTACTTCTTCCTTATATTTCTTTTCCTGTTCAATTTCTTCCTGTCTTTCTTTGCTCAGTTCACCGGCAGAACGGAGATAAAATGGATTATTTCCCCATTCAAAAAATTTATAATAAATGGCATCCCAAATCCCTAATCCTGCAATAATCACCGTATATCCTACCAATGGTGGCACAATCATAAACAAAAACAGATTATCTACGATTTGCTCTTTCGGCAATCCCATCACAATCGCCAAATAAATTACGGTACTCAACATAAACCCTAGCAAATTTCCCATCATACTAGAGGCAGAATAATTAGGTTGAGCGAGGAATTCAATCAGATTTGAAGTAATAAAGAAAGAAAAAATAATCTGAATTCCAAAGATCGTAAATACGGTACCTACGTCCTGCTGAAAAAGGAAGTACAGAGGAATCGTTAAAATGAAAATCACGATTGAAGAGGTGAAAATCAGTCCAAACATTTTTCCGAGAGCATAGTACCTTTTGCTGAAAAAGAGATTGTAGAGAAGAGCCAGTCCCATATTCCCAAGCATTCCCGCTACAAATCCGATTCCCGCCAAGAGAATCCCTAATATTGGACTTGGAGAATCTCCGCCTCCCAAAAATCCTCCAATGGCACTCAGCATTCCGAAGAAAATAGCAGAAATACAAATTCCTACGACAATCCCGATAAAAGTTTTCCCAAAAAATCCTCCCAAACTGACATCATTTGGAGCATTATCGAGTAATCTGTCAGCTTTTTTACTGAGTTGTACCGTGGCTTCTTGTTTGGTAGGAGTAGCTCATCCGATAGGAGGAATAGAGCTTAAATCCAGAGGAGTAGTTGCGTCCATTGAGGGAGAAATATAGAATAAAGATATTACTTACATTGTAAAGTTTTGAAAGCTGATCGTAGAGCATTTTGTTCATTCTTTGACTCAGTACTGTGAGACCAAATGGTAATCGTATTTTCGTCTTTCTCTACAAAAAGCTGGGTCATATAGAGTTTTTGAGGCACCTTCTGTACAAATCCACTTGTTACCACATACGCTACCAAGTGGGCAGCTTTTTTTTCTCCTTCACAAGGGACAGCAAATTTTTCATCATGTTCATTTTCTAGTGTTAACCCCTTTCCCTTCAAAACATCTATTGCTTCCTGAGAAAAGAGTAAGACGCCTTTCCCTTGATTGTATTTTTCCACCAGAAGCAAAGAATCTTGATAGCTACTCTCTGCTCCCGTTTCAGCATACACCGTCAGGAGCTCATCACTAGTATCTGTAGGAACTGTTTGTGCTACCAAGGAAACTTGTCCTTGATAAAGCATTTGATAGTCGTTGCTTTCCAGCTTTAGTTGTTGAGTAGTGCTTCCACAGCCAGCCAAGAGGAACAATCCTGCTCCTAAGATCCAGAGAGATTTTTTCATGTTGAAGGAGATTACAGAACCAAATAGATTACTGCCAAGACGATTCCCAGCACAATCCCAATGATAAAACTTTTGATAGCTATTTTTTCTTTATCGTCAAAGTCCTGATATTCACTTCTGCCTGCCCAAAGGGTCGCAATCAAATATCCAATAATCAATCCACAAAAAACCAAATATCCTGGCAAGAGAATAGTCTTGATGAGTTGAAAATTCTGAGCGGAAAAAAGCAGTTCCCCCCTGATAAATACGATTCCTACCACCAAGGTCAAAAAGAGAAAAAATCCTCTCAAGACTTTGAAAAATATTCGCATGCGTTTTTTTGTTTTGAGATAAAGTATCTTGAATGTAGATTTTTGGCTAGGAAAATCAAGGAATTCTCTCTTAAAAACATCTGGATTTTTTTTGGTTGAATGTTCATCGGAAAATCGTATAGTGAATATGTCACAGCTTTTTTATCTCCTGATCTTATTTTATTGATGAAAAGCGAAACAGCATTGGTACTGATCGGACTCCAAGAAATCCGAAGAGAAAAAAAATCTGATTATTATCTCCGTAATATGGAGCCTTTAATCGAAAGAGCTATCTATCTCGTGCAATATGCTAGAGAAATGGGATATAAAGTCATTTTCGTCAAACACTATGAAAATGAAGGACCGTTCACTCCAGAGAGTGAGCTTTCTCAGCGAATAGATGATTTGCCACCTCATGAAAATGATACCGTAATCGAGAAACATAAGATTTCTTCTTTTTACGAAACCAACCTCGCAGAGAGCTTGAAAGGGATCAAAAATATTGTGGTAGCAGGGATTCCTACAAATTTATGTGTAAGAATGTTTGTAGAAGAATCCTATGATAGGGGGTTTAATATTGTCCTCATCGAAGATATTTGCCAAACCTACAATGATAAATTGCAAGACTTCACACTGGATGACTTGAATGAAAGTAGACCTGAACTGGATATTGTTCGTTTGGACCAGTTTCTTTCCTAATATTTACCTATATCGTCTCAACCTTTAATGCCAGTATCTCTTCAGCTCACTACCCTTCATCCGACCTTTGATCAGCTTCAGAGAAAATTCTGAGATACCAACCTTTCTGCAATATATGGAGGAGGATGTACAAAAAAACCAGAAATATATTTTGTTTTCATGAATCCAACCGCTAGAAATGTTGCCTCTCATCTTGATCGAAAGGGGATTAGAGCTCCACGAATTGGCACCAAACAAACCCGAAAAATGTTCTACGACTTAGGACTACTTACAGGGGAGTTCTTTTCCCAAACCAAAACTCTACAACCCCAAGAATGGACCGAGGCATTTGCAGAGGAGTTATACACCTATCTAAGCGATCAAGGGATCTTTATATCCAACCTTGCAAAATGTACCCAATCTGACGCACACGCCTTAAAAGACTCAGTTTTCAAAGAATATCTCCCTTCTATCCATACAGAAATCGTTCTACTCGACCCAAAACATATTATTACTTTCTGAAACCAAGTCAGCTCCGTCTTATTAGGAAAACCCATTACCGTGAGTAGTTATCCAGCCGATGAATATGAAGAGCTAAAAGTCTGAGAGCAGACTTTTAAAGTCTATCCTTGTTGGTATCCTGTGGGACAAGGGTATCGTAATATCCACAAAGCAAAAGAAAGAATAACCAATATTCGCAACAGTACAAAATAACTCCCTAATCAGTTTTTTAAATGATTACACCTCACTCTCCCTCAACTTCTTTGAAAGCAGAGCAACACTTCCAAGCCCTATTAACGCAATCCCTGAAAACGGTCCCTGAAATAACAGAGGGAAAGTAAATAATCACATCTCTCTACCCCTCTACAAACTGTGAAGTATACAGCTGGGCATAAAATCCATCCTTGGCAATCAATTCCTCGTGATTTCCCTGCTCCACAATATCTCCCTCTTTCATCACCAAAATCACATCAGCATTTTTAATCGTCGAAAGTCTATGAGCAATCACAAAACTCGTTCTGCCTTTTGTCAGCTTTTCCATTGCTTTCTGGATGAGGATTTCCGTTCTCGTATCTACGGAACTGGTCGCTTCATCTAAAATCAGCATCGGAGCATCAGCCAACATCGCACGAGCAATGGTTAAAAGCTGTTTTTCACCGACGGAAATATTCTCACTCTCTTCTCCAATTTCGGTTTGATAGCCTTTCGGGAGACTTTCAATGACATGGTCTACATAAGCGGATTTGGCAGCAGCTTTAATCTGATCTTCCGTTGCGTTGAGGTTTCCATATTTCAGATTCTCTTCAATGGTCCCATTAAATAACCACGTATCTTGTAGCACCATTCCAAAGCAGGATCTCACGGCAGATCTTTTCATCTGTTGCGTATCTACTCCATCAATGCTAATTGTTCCAGACTGAGGGTCATAAAATCTCATCAACAAGTTTACAATGGTGGTTTTCCCCGCACCTGTCGGTCCTACGATTGCCACTTTCTGTCCGGGGTGGATGTGTGCTGAAAAGTTCTTGATAATCGGTTTCCCTTCTTCGTAAGCAAACTGCACTTTATCAAACACTACTTCTCCTTTTACCTTCATAAGTTCAATAGCATGGGGAAGGTCAGCCTTTTCTTCTTTCTCTTCCAAAAATTCAAATACTCTTTCCGCTGCTGCTACGGTGGACTGTAAGAGATTGGCAATTTGTCCGAGCTGGACGAGAGGTTGATTGAACTGTCCCATATACTGAATAAAAGCCTGAATATTTCCAATGCTCAGCTTTCCATTAAACGCAAGCCACGCACCGAGGACGGCAGTAGCTACATATCACAGATTGGAAATGAAATGCATCAATGGCATCATCAATCCACTCAAAAACTGTGACTTCCAAGAGCTTTCATAGAGGTGCGTATTCACTTCGTTGAAGGTCTGTTCAGCTTTTTTTTCTCCTGAAAAGGCTTTCACAATGGTTTGCCCAGCATAATTCTCTTCCACATGTCCATTGAGATGTCCCAGATAGGTTTGCTGATTTTTAAAATATTTCTGAGAGCGTTTCGTGATAAATCCCACACAACCTAAACTTATCGGCAAGACCACTAAAGCAATCAGTGTCAGTTTCCAGCTAATAATCAACATCATCACCAAAAATCCAATCACCGTAATCACCGAGGAAACCGCCTGTCCAGCAATCTGATTGAGCGACTGAGCCAGCGTATCCACATCATTAGTAATCCTACTCAGGATGTCCCCATACTGATGAGCGTCAAAATATTTCATCGGGAGATGGTTGATTTTATGGCTCAGCTTTTCTCTCAGCGTATACACCATCTTCTGTACAATGTTTGCAAAAATCCACATACTCAGATAATTTGCAATTGAACTAATCAGATATAAAATAATCAATAAAAGTGCAATTTTCGCCAAATTCTCATAATGAAAAGCTGGCTTCTGTGTAAGGTCGAGATTTTGAAGAGAAAGCTGTTGGGATTGAGTAATTCCGCTCTGTCCCTCTCCTATATTCATTTGTTGCAGTGTAGAAACTTGTTCATTAGAAAGCTGACCTTCTGCTTGTAAGGTCGTGAGTATTCACGGTAGCTCTGAAAGCGTCGTTCCCGTTGGTAAGGTAATTCCCTGACTTTCTAGGGCTTCGTGGAGCGTGGAATAGGTTTTGTTTGCGATAAAATCGTTCACAATACTATTGGTCATATTCCCGAGAAATTTAGGACTAATAATACTGAATACCGTTGCAATGACCGTTAATAGTACAGTCATCAGTAGAGAAATCCGATGGGGTTTGAGAATTGCCAAAAGTTTCCCGAGAGATTTTTTGAAATGCTTCGGCTTTTCGACGGTCAGTTTTACGGGTCCTCCGTGCCCAGGGCCTTTGGCTGCTTGAGGAGTATTTGTTTCTTTTGGCATTGGGGTTAAAAATTTGTAAGATAAAGTCTGGATTGTATATAGGTATTAATCTTAAGTTTACATTAAATTTCTTACTTTGCAAGGTCTCTTGATTTTGGGAGGGGAAATCATACAATTCTAACATCTTTACAATCTTATCTTGGCACTTTTCAGCCTTTTACCTTTTTTTTACCAGAAAATGCACCTTCTGCATGATACCTACCTAAAAGCTTTCACACAACATACCAAAAATCTAGCACAACAACTGGAACACTTCAAAGAGACTGCAAAGTCGTTGAATTTCGATTATCTGATCGCCTCTTCCAGTGTCTATTCTTCCAAAATAGAAGGGAACTCACTGGATCTCAACTCTTTTATGAATGCTAAACTCAATGAGGACATAACCCTAGAAAAATCAAAGGATGTTGCTGAGATAGAAGACCTGATGAATGCCTATCTTTTCGCAGAGAAAAAATCCTTGAACGAGAAGAATGTTCTTTATGCTCACAACCTAGCGACCCTTCACTTATTAGATGAAAATTTGCAAGGGAAATACAGAACAGAAAGAGTTGGAGTTTTTGGGAGAGAAGGGTTGACTTATATGGCAATAGAACCAGAATTTGTAGAAGAAAAAATGCAGGAATTATTCGCAGATATGACAGAACTTTTGGAAAGAAAGCTGACTGCAACAGAGATTTTTTATTATGCTTCACAACTCCACCTGATTTTTGTCCAAATTCACCCTTTTGCAGATGGAAACGGAAGGTCAGCTAGACTTTTGGAGAAACGATTTATCACAGAAAAATTAGGAAAAGAATTCTGGAAATTAGAGTCAGAAAGGCGGTATCGAGAGCATAGACCTGAATATTATACAAACTTACATATGGGAGTAAATTGGTATCTTATTGATTATAGTAAATCCTTACCTTTTTTGTTGATATTGACAAAAAGTGTGGAGTAAAAGAAATTACTAGAACTTTAAAAGTTCACTAATCTACAATTTAGCAAAAAAAGCTGATAGTTTATCCCTAATTTCTTGTTTCTGTTCCTCGAAAAGTGATCAAATAGGATTCTTAAAAATACTGAAATGAGCCGTAACAATATATTTTATTTGTACATAAGAAATGGATCTAAGTTTATTTTGTTCATCTGGATAAATTTCTTTAATAAATTCATCCTGAAAGCCTCATTGAGAAGTCATTTTTAAAAAAACAAAATCTTCACCTATTGCATAGAGAAAAACTACAGGTCTGAGTTTTGAACCTGATCTATCAGAAAACATCATATCTGCGAGGAGGATATCCCCGAATTTTACTTTATCTATAGTCTTCATAAAGATCTGGTTCATCAGCTAAATCATCAAAAGCTTTTGTCCGTTTTAGAAATTCTTGAGTCTCTCTTTTCTTATTATCTCTAGCGAGAGGAGAAAAAGGATATTCACGAAATTTTACGGTATCATAGGAAATAATATTCATCTCTTGAGCTAATTGTCGTGGTCTATCTTGATGTGAAAGTTCGCTAATTTCGTTTGCTCCATAATCAGAATATCTCTCTAATACTTCATCTATATTTTTGCTTTCTTCACGAGTAAATCGATTTTCTGGAATCTCAACATTTACAATAAATCTTTGTTGGTACTTTGTACCATAAGGCACAACAACCGTTGTAATTTCTTTTTCTTCACTCATTTGAGCAATCAGAGTATCGAAATTTAACGGTGCTGGTCACATAGGAAGTTTAATGAAAGGAAATCAAGTCAGTTTTTTATGGTATTTTTCATAAAAATCAAATTCAGCAAAATAGAGAAGCTTATATAAAACCACTTTCCCAACATTAAATTTTGCTCCTACTTTAGATAAAATATAAAGAATCAAATGTTTGAATTTTACTATATCTTTTTCATTTGGTTGAACATCGCTGAGGGAAGTATCTATTCACAAGAGGTAATCTGTAGAAATATCAAAAATTTCAGAGAGTTTTTTTATTTCTTCTACTTTTACATTTCTGTTTCCTGCTTCTATTTGTACAAGAGTTGGTCTACTGACATCTAGCATCTCTGCTAATTGTCCTTGAGAAAAATTGTTTAACTCTCTATATCGTCTAATTGTAGCTCATAAGGTATGCATTATCAGTATTTTTAATAGATAAAGCAAAATAATAATACTGATTTTCTCATCAATTGCAAATCTTTTTACATTTTCCTAACACTTGAATGTTAGGAAAGCTTAAAATAAGGTTGTATTTGATAAAAATTTAGCTATACTACTTAAAGTTTTATATTTTCTACCTAACGATGCAACAATTCATCACTACAAAAAACACCCAAACTCAGGTGAATGAGTAAGGGGGCAGATGTTCATCTATCAAATCAATTGAAACTCAGAACAATTGCATTGATAGATTTTTCCAAGCCAAAGTCAATCCCAAGACTCAAAATCAGGAAAAATTTTTATATATTACTTATTATAAGCAATTTCTTATGCACAACAACACGCTAAAGATGAAAGCTGAGAAATGTTTATTCATTGAAGAAACGGACAAATAAGAGAAAGAAATACTTATTGAATTGATCCATTTCCTCCAAGAGGATAAATAAAAAATCCTGATTGCTATGTGCTTTCAGGATTTTTTATATTTCTATTCTCTACTGCTCCTTTACCACACTTCTCTTCTTTTCACTCAGCCCATGCAAATCAGTTTCTCTCATCATCAATAGCCATACTATCAAAAAATAAGTCTTAATAATAACGATCGCAATATAATCGAAAAGTCTGAAAAAATCAAGGGTTTTGCACACAAATTTCTCCCTCAAAAAAAAATCCCTCATTTTCCTCTTGCATTTCGCTCGCTCAATCCTATATTGCAAATGCTTAAGATTCCTATAATTTTTTTCTTATGAGAAAAAGTGGGCTTTTTGCGATTCACACGCAATTAGTCCTCTCATAGGGTTTTTTGTAGGAGTCTTAAGCAACTCGTGGATCGCAAACTGCCCTCTTATTCTTGGGGGTAATTACGATAAACGGGTTGTATGCTAGTACATACCCTTTTTACTTTTTACAAAATTTTATGATGAAAAAACTCTGATTTTTAATGGTCTGATTGTTTGGACTACTATTTGGAGGCATGACTTTTGCACAGCAATACATTGTTTTTAGTGATGATTTTAATCGTGCTGATAGTCCCAGTATTGGTAGTGGCTGGGTAGACCAAGCAGGAAATGTGGGATCTATAGTATCTAATAAGCTGCAGATTTTGAATACTCAACAACAAGGGTATAATCTGAACCGTATCGCTCGTCCAACCCATGAAGCTCATCTTGATGTAGAAGTTAGTGCTGAATTTAGTTTTTGAATTAATTCTCGTATTTCTGGGATTGAAACACGTATTCAAGACAATGATACTACTTCTCCAAATGCCTATTATACTTTGTTAAATTGGGATAATACTAATGCACTTATCTTAGGAAAAATAACAAATGGTATTCCTAGTAATATTGCTCCTAATGAAATTCTAAATCCAGCAGTAGATACAGGGCACGTTTACCGTATTACTTTAAGTGTTACTGGTACATCACCTACAACTTTAATAGCAACTGCTTATGATATTACAGCTGGTCAGATAGTAGCAACTATTTCTGGAACAGATGATACTGCTATATTACAAAACCCAGGGACAGTCGGTTTTTTTAACAATGATGTTGGAAGATCAGTGTTTATTGATAATTTCTTATACACTACGACTGATGAAGAAAATGTAATAGGAGAAGCTACTGGTGTAATAATTCCCATTTCAAATACTACTATTGTAGTTAGTCCTTATACTTGGTATTCTGGGACTGATTATAAACAAATTAATGCTGCTGGTGGATATATTAAAGTAGCCTTCAATGGTTCACATTTAGGAGTAGGTGTAGACACTTCTAAACTTGCTAGTATTTCACCAAGTAATGTGCTCTTGCGTGCTTATATTGACGGATCTACTATTCCAATTAGTAAGACTTTGGCTAATGTAAATAGTGGAGAAGTAGTTTTTAATGACAGTTTAGCAAGTGGCAATCACTATGCTATTATCTATGGATGATTTAGTAATATTAGTAATTCTCGCCGAAGTGGTAATCCTCCTGCCTCTTTAATGATAAAAAGTGTAATTTTAAGTACGGGAAGTGAAGTAAAGCCTTTAACAGGAACACTTATTGCTCCCTCAGATAAAAAAATCATTTTTTATGGTGACTCAATTACCGAAGGATCTTTGGTTAGTGTTGCAGAAAAAGGGTATGCCCCAACCTTAGGTAAATATCTAGGAATAGAATATGGACAACTCGGTTACGGTGGAGGACGCTGGAATACTGTTCATCCTAGTTGAGTGCCAGCATTTTATACTAATAATATTACAGATAATCGACGTAATTACTCCGAGAACAAGAGCCGTCTTGATAATAATAAATATTTAGATGGAACTCCAACAGCCATTTTCAATAATTATGGTATCAATGACGCTAGGGGAGATACAGGAGCCCCTACTATGCGTAGTGCTGTTACTGGCTGGCTAGGTGCTGCTCGTGTTGCTTCTTCCATAGGTACGGAAATCTATATGATTGTACCATTCAATTATGGTAATGGTAGTTATAACACTTATAAGACAGCCTTTATAGGTGGATACCAAGACTACTTGGATAGTAATCCAGATGATACTCGTGTGTATTTGATTGATCTTGGAGTGAAAGCTTGGGACGCAGTTGATAATAACAGCACCGATGACCTACACCCCAATGATACTGGATCAGCAATTTTAGCAGGGCTTATCAAAGACGCTCTTACTCCATTAGTAATAAAAAATCTGACTGGAACAGTAGATAGTGATACAGGAGTCAGCTTAACTTGGGAATATCCCGACCCCGACACTAACAATATCAGACATATTAATACTGATTACCTCGTTGAATATCAGACAAGCGGTACTTCCATGTGGACAATGTATACAATTCTTCCAGGTGTAGTGACAGGTGTCCAAATTACTGGATTATCAGCTGGAACGGAGTATAATTTCCGTATTACTTCACTCAATACCTTATTGCCGGATGAGAAACCGAATGCAGATGTTTCTCTAAAAACAACAGGAACAGCTCCCGTTCCCTCTGTTCCCACAAATCCAACTAGCCCTTCTTGATGAGGTGGAGGCGGTGGAGGCTCTGCTTCAAAGGATTACTGTCCAAACGGCGACTTCAGTCCAAGCTACTATGATGGAACTTGTGGTGTAAGTCATTCTGAACAAGGCGAAGCCGAAGTGAAGAATCCAGAGAATAGCCAACAGCCAGTGGATTCTTCGCTACAACCTTCGGTTTCCACTCAGAATGACTTGACTGATGA
>JAITGP010000020.1 GCA_031280545.1 Candidatus Peribacteria bacterium | reverse complement strand
TATACTAATGAGGTTAAGAACCAACGCTAAAAGAAAGCTGAATAAAGCACTTACGAGAGTAGAAAAAGTGGTAATTATGGACGTAAGAAAAATGCTGGAACAGCAGAAGAAATGGAAAGCTAAAGTTGTGAATAGTAAAGTTGTTACGAAATAGTATTTTCTAACAATCTTTGTGAAATCTTTTTTAATCATATGTAATCTTATATCAATGAACTACAAAAGACTACAAGCAGTCTATGATACTTATGGAGCACCAATCCTTCCTGTAAAACAGGGAATGTATTTGGAAATCCATGAAAAAGTGGGAGAAGGTACCACAGAAAGAACTTGGAGATTCAAAGGATTGGTTATTAAAACCAAAAAAGAGAACCATCCTGATGGGACGTTCACAATCAGAGGAACCGCTTCTGGAATTACTATCGAAAAAATTTATCCGTTTTCTTTCGGAAAATTTGAAAAAGTACTTCTCTTGGATGAATACAAGATCAGAAAATCTAAACTCTATTACATGAGAGACAAGATCGGAAAGGATGCAAGATTAAAAAGCAAAATTACCGCAGATCGCAGAGAAAAGGATTTAACGAAATAATAATTCATCGTTGTTTTAATTGTTTATAGTGTACCCCTAATGAAACTTGCTGTACAAAAACGTGAAGTAGTCGGGAAAAAGGTCAAAAATCTGAGAAAACAAGGATTGATACCTGCGATCGTATATGGAAAACATCTTTCCGATTCGCAAACTATCTCTTGTGTAAAAAATGACCTTTTAAGAGTCTACAAAGCTTCAGGATATACCACTCCCGTAGAATTGACAGGAGATCTGAATCAATTAGTATTGATCCACTCTTTTCAATTGGATCCTATCTTGGATGAAATCATTACTGCAGACTTCTTAGCAGTAAGTAGAACTGAAAAAGTATCTGCTTCTGTACCAGTAGTTGTAGTAGGAGAATCTCCACTAGAAAAACTCAATGAAGGAAGAGTACAGCTCATCAAAGATACGGTAGAAGTAGAAGCATTTCCTCAGGATTTGCCATCTCAGATTGAAGTTGATGCTACAGCTTTGACTTCAGTAAATGATGTGGTCTTCATCAAAGATTTGAAAGTATCTTCAAAGGTAGAAATTCTCGATGATATTGAATTACCAGTAGTGACTATCGCAGTCCTCTCCGATGAAGCAGAAGAAGAATCTGCTGGAGCAGAGGGAATCGCAAATGAAACAGCTGGTGCTGGTGCAGAAGCAACGAAAACAGAATAAAAAGCTGATGTTGCAAACTTCTTTTAGATTATGTTAGGTTATACTAATGGCTAGAGTGTGTTATTTCACAGGAAAGAAAACCGTTTCAGGAAACAATAGATCTCACAGTATGAGATCTACCAAAAGGTCTTTTAAACCAAATCTGATAAATAAATGGATCAGATTGGAAGACGGTTCTAGAGTAAAAGTAAAAATTAATTCTAAACTGTACAAAAAGTTTAAGGGTTTTGTGTAAGAGGATAATTTAGGATAGGAACTGATTGTGGGGTAATAGCTCAGTCGGTAGAGCAACCCCGCTTAAGCGAGGGTGGTACAGGTTCGATCCAAAAAATGATGAAAAAGAAAGACTTTAAAAATCAAAATACTTATGAGGGGTAGTAGCTCAGTCGGTAGAGCAATAGCCTTTTAAGCTAGTGGTCCTGGGTTCGATCCCCAGCTACCCCAAGGTATTTGATTAGGAAGTCTTTTTTTATTTTCCACCAACCACTTATGAAACAACGAGGTGTATGTATCCTAAAAGGAAGCAGATAGTATGTTGGCTATACAAAGAATTGGCGATCGGAAACTTGTAAAAGTCTTGCCTTGCCAGACAAAAGAGGAAGCAAGACAACTAGAGAAAAAAATTAAAGAATCAGGACATGTTGAAAGGTTTGTTATATAACCAAAAAAAACTGGGATATGAAGCCAGTTTTTTAATTTGCATTATTTAATGATTTCTATAGAGTTATCTCATCATTTATCTCCTCTTTTCCCTAATGCTTTCCATTCAATCAAATATTTCCCTCCTCTCTTATACCACTTTCCGTATTGATGTACAGACAAAATATTTCGTGGAAATCCATTCCGAATCAGATTTCCAAGAGCTTTTTTCTTCCCCTATTTTTCAACAGGAAAAAAAGCAGATCCTAGGAGGAGGAGCAAAAACTTTTTTCACCAAAGATTTTGATGGACTCGTGATAAAAGTAGACATCAAAGGAATACAACTCGAAAAGGAAACAGACAACCAACTTCATATCCGTGCAGGTGCTGGAGAAGACTGGTCAGATTTTGTGAACTTTTGTAATGAACATAACCGGGCAGGACTAGAAAATCTGATCTCCATCCCTGGAAACGTAGGAACCGCTCCTTTTTCCAATATTGGAGCTTACGGAGTAGAGGTGAGAAACTTAGTTACACGAGTAGAGGGCTACGACCTGACTACAGGACAAAAGAAAATCTACACTCACGATCAATGCGAATTTAGTTATCGTACCAGTATTTTTAAATCAGCTTTGAGAAACCAATTTCTAATCACTGCAGTAGGCTTCATTTTGCAAAAATTTGACGATACCTATCTCTTCATCACTAACTATCCTGATGTGCAAACCTTCCTGCAAAGCAGAAAACCAGACTCTCTCAAGGAAATCTCTGAGATTATAGCAAATATTAGATTAAAAAAGCTCCCAGATGTAAAAAAAACGGGAACTGTGGGGAGCTTTTTCGTAAATCCTTTCGTCTGCCAAGAGCATTTCTTAGCCCTCCAAAAAGCCTATCCAGAAATGCCCTTCTATCCTGTCCCCAATCACCCAGAGATAGTGAAACTTCCAGCAGGACGACTGATAGAAAAAGCAGGATTGAAAGGCTATTCCACTGGAAAAGTAGGAACTTTCCCTCAAAATGCCTTGGCAATCGTGAATGAATGAGGGACTGCGAGTGAGGTGTTGGAAGTAGTAGACTATATCCAGCAAATGGTGAAAGAAAAATTCTGAGTAGATCTCACTCCAGAGGCGGTATATGTAAATTAATCTCTTCAAAATCTTTCCAAAAATTTGCAAATTTTTTTCTTCTGAGTATACTTATAGCATGAATCGAAAACCTTTTCTTCCCAGTACTCAAGCAGATGTTCGAAAAATTATTGGAGTCTGCACTATTGTTTTTTTAGCTCTCATCTGGAGAGGGGATTTTGTGAGTGAACAAGAAAAAGTTGTCCAAATCGATTATCTTGCTACGGGTTCTGTCGCAGAACTTCCTGAGGAATTTGTGGAAGATCCCTTTAGCGATACCGACAAAGCCTTGGAGGAATTGCTCCCAGAGATTCTTCAGATTTTAGAGGAGTTAGATACTTTGGAAGAACACGAGGTAGCAAATAATTTTTCCAAGCTCTGTGCTACCTATAATTCCCTCTGTGAGAAAACCATTTTCAATGGGAGTTTCAAAAATCGAGAAAAGGCATATTACTTTGATCAAATTAGCACAATTGTCACCGACGTTGATAAAATAGCTCAAAGAGGGAAAACTCTGGAGGAGGTTTTTTCTCAAATTCTGGTCAATCAGACCAAAGGAAACAGGAGAGGAAGCTCTGGACGAAGCAAATTAACCATGAATCTGGGAGGAATGAAATATGATGACGAATTTCGACAAGTATTCACTCACGAAGTGGGGCATATTATAGACTTAGGGGCTCTGCAGGGGAAAAATAGCACAAAAAGTACCCTCTACACAGAATTTGGTAAAAAAGTTTTTGCTTTAGACGACCCTTCTCTAGAATACTATAAATACTCCCGACAATCAGAAACCATCAGAAAAAGCTGAGTTAGCAAAACAGATTTTTGTAGCGGATATGGAATGAGTGACCCTTTTGAAGATTTTGCAGAGTGTCATAATCTCTATCTCAATCATCATAATCTTTTCATAAAGCTGACAAAAGATAATGACGTCCTCGCAACAAAATTCAATTATTTCGCAAACCTCTATGGAGGAGAATACTTTTCTGATTCAACACGTTCCCCATCAGAGATACAGCTTTCTTGGAGAGTTTGGGACACTACCAGAATCCAGGAATAAGTTCCCAGTTTCTCTTGCAAACTTTCCCAAAATCCCCACAATAGACTCACTTTACTATCATCACTTAGATGTCCACAAAGCAGAAAAAAATTATTGCGATGGCAGGAGGAGGTACGGGTGGTCATGTAATGCCGATTCGCTCCCTGTTGGAGACACTTTTCAAAACTCCTGAAGATGCTTCTCAAGTAGACAAGGTCTACCGATTTGGTTCATCTCATTCTCTTGAACAGGAAGCTGCTATCTCCCTTAGTAAGGCGGGAGATTCAAAACCCACACTTCACTTCCAACCAATTCTTTCTTGAAAATTCCGTAGAGAACGCTCTTTTTCTGCTTTTCTCAAAAATGCTAAAGATCTCTTTCTTTTTTCGCTCTGATTTTTTCAATCTTTACGATACCTCAAAAAATTCCATGTTTCCACGGTCTTTTGTAAGGGAGGATATGTTGCACTTCCAGTCGTCTTTGCTACTCACTTTCTTCGCATTAAACTCGTCGTTCACGAATCGGATGTCCACCCTGGGCTAGTAAACCGTATCGCCTCTCGTTATGCTTCTGCTATTTTCACAGGATTTGATAAGGTACTTCCAAAGGCAGTCACCGTGGGGCAAATTTTGAGTGATGAGATAGTCCCTGTTGTTGCAACTCCAGCTCCTTCATCTTCCCTTCCCACGGTCTTCGTCATGTGAGGCTCTCAAGGATCTCGTGTCCTCTACGAAACGTTTGCCAAACTTCTCAATGCTAATCCACTCATCGCATCCAGCTTTTTCTTCTACATTTCTCTGGGGAAACTCAACGATAATCTCAAGCCACTTTTCTCCCATAAAAATGTACAAACGTTCGATTTTTTGACCCAAAAAGAGATGGGAGAAATCTATGAAAAATCTGATCTTTGTCTCGCTCGTGGAGGAACTACTTCCCTCGCCGAACAAAAACTCTTTAATATCAAATCCATCATTGTCCCTATCCCTCGGACTCATGACCAACTCGACAATGGAAAATGGTTTGTGAGACACTATCAAGATATCCTGTTAGATCAGAATTCTCCTACGTTTTTGTCAGACATGGAGCAGGTATTTCTATCTTTAGTTCACTACCATAAACTCTCGCCAGAGAGAGATATTTTTACAGAGATTCAGCAGGCAAAAAAGCTGATTTGGGAGGAGATTTTGAGATAATTCTCTAAATCACCCCCTCAAGCCCTAATCCACTTCTCCCACAATACTTGGATCTTCAAGGTGTTCAAGTAAAAGGGAATTTAGCACCGTTCATAAATCAGTAGTCTCTTTACACACGAGTCAGAAGCCTCCTTTATTCTCCTCACTTTCAGCAGACTTTTTTCCAAAGATTGAAATCATCGGAGAACCTCCTGCCGTAATTCCAATACCACAAACGATGATGCCCATTTTTCTGAGCTTGCTGATCAGCTTTTTTGCTTTTTGGTCGTCTCCGCTATTAAATCCTCCATCAGACATCACAAAAAGGATTTCTTTTGTCTTTCCTTCTTTCACCTTTTCCAGCCGTTCTTCGTACTCTTCTGGTGTCTGTCCTTTCAAGGGTGTAGAAATCTGATCGTAATACTGCTGGATTGCATCGTAAGCATTAGTATCATTTCCGTTGTCATAGTCCAGCTTTTTACTGGCTTCCATCACTTCTTTGAGTCAGAGCTGTGTATTTCTTTCTTTGATGGTTTCCACTTTTTTACTTCCCTGAAACATTAGCACTTGGGTTTCTATCGGGAAACTTTCTTTGAGTCAGAGATCGCCTTCAGCGAGCTGAGCATTGAGTTGTTCCAGAGCGTAGAGCATCAGGAGGGTAGAGAGTTTCTGATCGGTATTTTTCTGTCCACTCATTGATCAGCTTCCATCGGTGATAAAGGTGATATTGAATGCCCCAGCTTTTTTGAGTTCTTTTTCTTTTTTTGCGATTTGTTGCATCATCAGAGGGTCATCGTTTCCGCTTTTTCGGCTCATAATGCCTCATGCGAGACTTTGGGCATCAAACTGTCCTCCTTCACTGAAAGGTCTCGGGGATTTCTCGTAGATTTGGGGAAGTTTGTGGGTTTGTACGATTTTACTAAAAATTTCATTTACGATCCTATCGTAGACGTTTCTGCCTTGGCTATCGGTCAGCTTTTTAATGAGCTGTTCAAGTTGTTTTTGTTGCTGGATTTCTTGTTTGATTTGATTGAGTTGGTCTTTGTGGGTTTTTGGATCTAGGTTTCGGGTTTTTGTGATGAATTCTTCCAAACTGCGATCTTCGGGAGTTTTCTGGTCTTCTTGGATTTTTTCTTCGACGGCTTTGGAGAGGGCTTCTTGGATTTTCGCCTTCGGCGAATCCACAGGGCGTTGCCCTGTGTCAGTTCTTTTTTCTTGTTCCCCCTTTTTTTTCTCCTCTTTTTTCCCTTTCAAGGTGTCTAAAAGACGTTCAAGAGTATTCTTGTTTTTAGATGAGTTTGGTTTTGGAGCTTGCTCTGAGTTTTCTTGATTTCCTGAGTTTTGAGGGAAACCATCGGGATTGTCAAAGAGGTGAGGCAGGAGCATAGGGTCAATGTGAGAGTTTGTCGTTCAAGCTCCTTCTGGTGATTGTTGGTTTTGTTGTCATGGTTGTTGACCTCATCATTGTTGATTATTATTTTGTTGATCGGAATTGTTTTGTTGGTTTCCCTGTTCATTTTGTTGTGATCCGTTTTGTGGTTCTTTTTTCTGTTTTTCTTCTCTTTCTTTTTGCTTTTCTTTCAAAGGGAGATAATAGTCCTCATACAGTCTATGAATAGCAGGAAGTTGTTCATCATAGCTCAGCTTTGGATTTCTGATGGTTTCTAGGAGCCCTCATGGTTGGGCAATATAGTTTACACAGTTTCTCACGAGGGGATCTATCGTGCATTGTTCTCTGTCTATCATAGACTCTCTGAGACAGGCTCGTTCAAATTGTTTTTGAAGCGGTTGCTGTGAAAAATCGCTATCTGGTGCACAAATATGCTGATAGATTTCTTGCTTGGGACGTTCAAAGACGGGAGCTTGGAGTTTGGTTGCGTGATTATTTACGTCAATGTCTTCAAAGATATTTTCAAACTCCTTGAAATCTGCTCCATATTTTTCATAGAGGGCTTTCTGATAATCGGTCATATTCAGCCCTGCTCTTCAGCGGGGTTCACCTTTGGCTCCCCTTTTTTTCTCTATTTTTTCTGTCTTTTTACTCAGTTTGAGTTCAGAATGATTGATCATGTGGTTGATCTCGTGGAGGACAATTTCTGAGAGGTGATTGATTGTAAATTGAAAAGTGCTTTCTACGCCCAGTTTTTTTGCATGCTCATCTGCGATGGCTTGGAGCTGATGGAGGGTAAAAATCGGATTGAAAAATACTTTGGTATTTCCAGGTTGCATTCGGGCTATACCTGGGTGATTAGTGTCGATCGCCAGTTCTACTCAGGTCTGTTTGGTGATGAGTTTCATGTATTCCATAAAATTTGCTACCAGTTCTTTGTCGGTAGTGATGTCGGTGAGGATGGAATGGTTTGAGGAGGGTTTATTCATACTTCCATTATAGTCATTTTTATTTATTTGTCAAATATATCGGCGGTAATGTTCATGTGAAACTTTTTTATTTTGCAAGTAAATCTCCAGTAAATTTTTTTTCCGATTTATGATGATTTTCTCTTGATTTTTTAACAACTATTGTTAAAATACTCGCATATTTATATATAATTTATAAAAATGATCCAAAGAGAGATTGTAAAAGAGATAGAAAAATGGCTTGGAGAAGAAAAGATTTTGGTGTTAAAATGACCGAGACAAGTCTGAAAAACAACCATTATGAAATATTTGCAACAGCAATTAGAGAAGCAAGGAAATCCTATTCTCTATTTTAATGCTGATGTAGAGCTAGGAAACGAAATATTTTCAAGTAGTAAAAACTTTATTAATTTTATTAAAACACAACTTTGAGAGAAAAAGCTTTTTGTCTTTATTGATGAGTTTCAGTATATTTCTGATGCAGGACTGTTTCTAAAATGAGTATTTGATACCTTCAAAAAGGAAATTCAGCTGATTGTTTCTGGTAGCTCGAGTCTGGAAATTACTAAAAATTCAGAATTCTTAACGGGGAGGAAGATAGATTTTGAAATAAAGGGGATTAGTTTTTTTGAGTACATTATTTTCGCTTCTAACCTCAAATATCAAAAATATAGCTTGGAGGAAATTTACAAGGTTTGATTTAATCTAGAGGATATAAGAGTACATCTCTTAGATTACTTAAATTATGGAAGTTATCCAGAGGTTTTGACTACAAAACAGAGAGAAAAAAAACTGATTATCCTCCAGGAAATTATCTCAACCTATATTTCAAAAGACATATCTGCTTTTATAAAAATATCAGAAATATCTGTTTTTAATAATCTCCTGAAGATCTTATCTGCTCAAATTTGAAATCTTGTAAATAAATCTGAAATAGGGAATATGCTAAATATAGACTATAGAAAGTTGAATTATTTTTTGGATATTTTAGGAGGAACGTATGTAATCAATTTAGTACCACCCTATTTTACCAATATTAGAAAAGAGCTATCTAAGATGCCTAAGATATATTTTAATAATTTATCTCTTGTAAATTATTTTACGGGAAATGTTATCTCTAATTTAGATGTTATTGAAGGAAGTTTTATAGAGAATTTTGTCTACAATATTCTCAAAGGATATGGGAAATTGAAATATTATAGAACCGTTTCAAATGCTGAGATAGATTTTATATTGGAAAACGATCAAGAATTACTCCCTATTGAAGTAAAATTTAGAAATAAAGTTTGAAATTTACCAGTGGCTATGGCAAATTTTGAACATACCTACAAAAAACAAGTGAAGAAAAATATTATTATTACAAAAAATGAGCTTTCTAAGGAGAGCAATATCTATAAAATACCTTTTTATCTGCTTGATTTCTTGAACTTTTAGTAATTTTCGAATGCCACAATACGATCTTAGAGATGAATTTTCTCCCAGATTTTTTGCATTTTTTTCATTTCTGAATATACTTAGGAGATTTATATTTCCCTTTTCTTTCTATTATGCCTAAAATTACCCCTCTTCAGGAAAGTCTCTATGACATCGTTCCGAGCATAAACAACATAAATCCAGACGAAAAGTATGAAAGTCTGAGGAATTTTGCAAATAAAAAACAGCTTTTTGCAGGACAGACGGCTCTGTCTGAGGAAGTTATTCAAACTCTCCTTTTGGAGCCAATTTCTGACCCAGAGACCAAATCAGAATTGACTGCTATGCTCTCCGATCCGATTAATCTTTCTGCACTTCAAAACCTGGTCACCGATCATTCCGAACATATCAATCATCTGCTCTATGGGTACAAAAAGCTGAAAACTATCCTGAGGATAGAGCAAAAAATCGCAGAACACCAGACCGCCTTGGATCAGTTGAACATGTCGCAATATGTTTCCTGATCCTCTATGGAGCATGCAGACTTTAAAACTATTCGCAAATCTCAGAAAATTTCAGACATAATAGCACAATTGGAAACAGAAAAAGCTGATCTACTGTCCAATAAAGAAATCGTGGCAGCATACGAACATCACAAATTGGCTACGTATGCCCAAGCCCTTCAAGCTGGAAAACTGGTGCAGACTCCATCAGTTCAGGCTACCAAAAGCCATTTGCGTGATCAAATTTTGGCTGGAAAAACACTTCTTTTATCCTGACCTGTGGGGACGGGAAAAACTAAAATGGCGATAGAGATTTATCAGGAAATTTTGCAAGCAAAAAAGAAAGCTGGCGGGATTTCTGAGGAGGACTACAAAAAACTGGCTGCGATCCCTATCGTGAATGGAAATGAAGAGTCATCAATTCGTGATCTCCAGACGAGACCCACTCAAATGTCCAATAAAACTGATACGGATCAGGCTTTTATCTATGATGAAGGACACCTAACGCTCTGCCTCAAATATGGACTTCCTCTCATTATTGACGAAGCGAACAGGACTCCGCCAAATTTTCTTTCCTCTCTCAAAAAATATTGGGCATTCAAAGCGGGAGATCTGTATAGAGATCCTACCACAGGAGATACTTTTCCTATTCAATGACCTCTCCAAGTCCTGATGACTGCCAATGAGGGATCCAAATACTCCGCTCACACCAATAAATTTCAGGATCAGATTGAAAGAGAAGTACAGAGAGAATATATTTGATACTTGCCCTCAAATGAGATTTATGATATTTTCAAGGCAAAGCTTTATTTGGAGCCGGGGATCGCCTACGTAGCTCCTGAGGATTTGACTACCACTCTGTCTCATCTGGTGGATTTTGCGATGGAGGTCAATCAGCTGTATCTCTCTGGTGCTCCATACACATTTAATGGTGATATTACCGCCCATAAAATTAAGTCAACCGTACTAGATACCAAGAGATTACTTGCTTTGGTGGATAGGAGTAAAATCTGATCCAAAGCGACTTTCCGAGAAGAAATCAACACCAGCTTGGTAGACTTTATTTCTCGTATAGAAAATGACAATGATCGTAAAATTCTTTGTCAAATAGCCTACTCCAAAAAATTACTTTCAGCTGAAAATATTTCAGATCTCTGGAAATGAAGTGGACTGGATCAGGCAACAGACTTCAGCTTCATCACTATCAAAAAAGAAACAGTTGACTCTATCACAGGCGATCGTATCGTGGATCCGTGGGAATTGGCTACAGCGTGAGTTCCAAATTTTGAAAAACTGGACTTTGGTGATGAAGGGAGCATCCTCAAAGGCATAGCGAGCGATATCAACAAGCTCGATCTTTTTTCTCCCCTCCAAAATAACGAAATCACAACTCTCTTGTGAAATCTCCAGAAATCTGACTTAGAAACTGTTTTCCCAGCACTTTTGTCCAAACTTGAAGCAGAAAATTCAGAAAAAATTGCACAAGTCAGAAAAATCGCTTCCCAGGCTAAAGCTCTCAATTCGAATATTCCTGCATTATTTGATACTTGGCTCGCAGAACATAAAATTGAGGAGGAACAAGTGGAAACTCCCCAAGAGCCAGCCGTTAGCCAACTAGAAACCAAAAATATGTCTGCTATAGAACAAGAAAGAAAAGCGGCAAGTTATGAGTATCTCAAAGCTAATAATATGGATACTTCAGAGAATAGGAAGCTGATTGAAGCGGTGAGGTTTGGTTCCAACTATGTAGAGGTGTGAGGGATCAAGTTTTCTAACGAGAAGCTAAAACCTCAAAACAGCAAACGAAAAGCTAAAAATAAACATGAAGTCTATCCTAGTAGTACCAAAGGTCTTCGGAAGACAGAATATAACGGACAGGAGGAGTATTATTATGATCTGGATGCTTATAAAGCGGAGTGTAAAACACAAAATAAAACCCCTCTCATGAAGGAGGATTTTGAAGAGGCATTGAAAGCTCTTCCAGGAGAGTATAAAGAAAGAAACTGGTACGAGGGAGGCAAGATATTATCACTACTTCTCTGAATGTCAATGAGTGGCTATGTCGATTCGGATGGTGATCGGTGGAACAAAGGTGAGTATGGTTATCTCGGTTCGGCTTCCTCATCAGGTTCGAGCAGGCGGGACTACGAATGGGATGAAACGAGAGGTTCACTGAGCTTCAGCGATACCGACGACGCCTTCCCCTCCTTGTTCCGCCTTTAGAACTCCTGTCAAAAAGGGGTTCCTTTGAAATGTGGGCTGATCGCGGCTAAAATGTGGGTTGAAGATTAACAATACTCTTTCACGAAAGAAAAAAAATCTACTATCTTACTACTCTCTTCTAGTGGTGGCAGATTATTCTCTTTCTCCCAGTAGACGATAATTTTTTCTCAGTCAGATTTCTTTAGAGGTTGAATTTCTCTCAAGTAATCCTGCTGAGAGAGATGGTAGCAAGCCTGAATATTTAAATTAGCTTCTTCTATGTAAAAATCAATTTCCTGCTGCCCTTTTTTGAAATACACCTTATCATATTTCTTTTTTAATTCCCAAAATATCAAATTTTCAAAACTTTGTCCCCAGTCTGGACTACGAGAAAAGAGATGGTGAAAACCGATATTATCCAGATAAAATTTTTTCTGTCCTTGGGGAGAAAAAAAATTCTCTATTTCGTGTCCATAAAACACGCTTTTGATGTGATCATAATATTCGTACAACGTGGCAGGAGAAGCCTGAATATTTTGCGATTTTAGTTCTTTGTATGTAGTATTGATATTTATCTCTTTGGTAAATCCCAAAGTAAGATTTTTTAGAAGTCTTTTTAAGATTATTGAGTTTTCAATATGGTATCTGCCTACTAAATCCTTAAAAAGCAACACATCAAAATATCATTTTAGTAGATCTGCTTTTGTAAACTCATCATCAATCATTACCACCTCAGGAAAGGATCCAAAATGGAGCACTTTTTGGTATAAGTGGTTGATTTTCGCTGATTCTAGCATAGAATAATGGGCTTTTCGTGGGATAGTATGAAAAGAGAATATTTCTGTAGCAACTAAAGGTTGTACTTGAAATTCATATATCCTACCCCTGAATTGGGTACTTAATTCGCTACTCAATAGTCTGGAATTGCTTCCGCTCAGAAAAATTTTATGTTGTTGGATGAAAAGGGCTAAAACAAACTCCTTAAAATTGGCGATTTCCTGGATTTCATCAAAGACAAAAAAAGGTTGCTTGTCTGGAAAAAGTTCGTAATATTCTTGGAGGAGTAGCATGGGGTCAATAATTCCATTTTCATATAACGTAAAATCAATAAATACCACCTGTTCTAGAGTGATTTTTTCATTTTTTATCAGTTGTTGTACCATATTTAGCATCAGAAAGGTTTTTCCAACCCTTCTAGGTCATATAAAACTGATAATTTTATTTAATTTTAATATCTGCTCATCAAAATGATAATTTCTGGATTTAATAGAAAGGTTTTTTAGCATGTCTTGCCCATTTTGGATTACTTTGTGCCACATTGTTTATTATTAAGAATAAAATATTATTGAATTTGTATACTCTGGAGAGTATATAATATGATAAAACTTAGATTACTAATAATAATAATTTTTTCTTAAAATACAAGTTTTTTTGAAAAAACTCTTGAAAAGTTGTCCCTTTTCGCTATATAGCTATTGCTGACCTACCCCGTCAGCAACAGGAGTTCAATCATCCACCCTCAACCCTGCAAGGGGCGGGTAGTAAAAGATGGTGCCGTCGCGAGGATTGCATCACAAAGTAAGCGATGATTTTTCGGGTATGTCGATTCAGATGGTAATCGGTGAAACAAAGGTAAATATGGTTATCTCGGTTCGGCTTCCTCATCAGGTTCAAACAGACGGAACTACAAATGGAATGAAACGAAAGGTAAACTGAACAACAACAATACCAACAACGCCTTCCCCTCCTTGTTCCGCCTTAAGCACTCCACATGAGCTGACCTACGAAGTCAGCTTTTTACATGCTTTTTATTCCTCATGCAGTCTGCTTTTTTGCAACCCTCCCTCTTCAATACCTCTTTGAACCCAGCACCAGACACCCTTCGAAAAGATCTCTGTGTGGCTTATTTTGCTGCCTGTAAAGGAAAAAAGAAAAAGCAGTGTGTGAGGGAGTTTGACCAGCATTGGGAGGATAATCTTCGTCAACTTCATCACGAATTACTTACAGGTACCTATCAAATTCGTCCCAGTACTTGCTTCATTATCCGTGATCCTGTACAGAGGGAGGTTTTTGCGGCAGATTTTAGGGATAGGATTGTTCATCATTTACTCTACAATTACTTAGCTCCAATCTATGAAAAACAATTTATCTATGATAGCTATAGTTGTCGTGTTGGGAAAGGTACCCATTTTGGTATCCAAAGGATGAAACGTTTTATGAGGGCAAGTTCCGAGAATTTTACAAAGGAAGCATGGGTATTGAAGCTGGATGTGAAAGGGTTCTTTATGAATATTGATAAGAGGGTATTGCGGGGGATGATAGAGAATTTTTTGCAATGATGGAGAGTTGATCACGATTTTCTGCTTCATCTCATACATCAAATCATTTTCCACGATCCGACAGAAGATGCTATTATCAAAGGGAAAAAAGCTGATCGAAGAGGTCTCCCTGCTGACAAGAGTTTATTCTGCTCCTGAAAGGATAAAGGATTGGCAATTGGAAATCTGACGAGTCAGCTTTTTGCTAATATCTATTTAGACCGTTTAGATACGTATCTCAAATATGAGTTAGGCTTCCATTGGTATGGCAGATATGTAGATGATTTCGTACTTTTTCATCAGGACAAACAACAACTTTTGCAGGCAATTCCTTTGATTCGTTCTTTCTTATCAGATCAGCTTCATCTGGCTCTTCATCCCAAAAAGATCTATCTTCAACCTCTTTTAAATGGTGTGCTCTTTCTCTGAACCATGATCAAGCCCTACCGTTCCTACCTTCGCAAGAGGACCATCGGAAAATGGTATCAGAAAATCCAGACCCTAAATCAGGACTTTGATCAGGAGAAAACTCTTTCGGTAATGAATTCCTATCTCGGTATGGCTCAGCATCATTCCTCTTATCACCTCTCTCGCCAGATGCGAAAATTTTGCAATAACCATATTCGATCTAGGTTTTATTTCAATGCCAAAGGCTATAAACTTCTCCCTTTGATAAGAAAATTGACAGCGAGAGAATGTAAAAATTTATTTCCCCAAGGGTGGTATAAGGGGAGTGCATGGTAAGATACCTATTTAGGAAAAATCAGATGTTCTTCTCTTTTTTACTCTTTTGTTTAAATAATTTTCAATAAAGTCCCCATTTTTTCCAAAAATCTCCCCTCCTACCTAGCATAAAAAAAATATAAAAAAGTCTTGAAATCTGATAGCAAATCATTATCTTATACCCTGCAACGTTGACGGAAACGTAAACGCTAGCTGATGATGTTCCTTAACAATAGTATAATATATTACATAGTTTTCAAAAGAAAACAAATTTATTTAAAAGCAATGAAAGGATGCCTTGGGTAAAAAAGAGGATGAAGGACGTGACAGGCTGCGAAAAGTCTCGATGAGGTGCCAATAACCGCTTGGAGTCGAGAATGTCCGAATGGGGAAACCTAGCTGCTATAAGCGGCTGCCGAAATGGCCAGTACCCGGTGAAGTGAAATATCTCAGTAACCGGAGGAAAAGAAATCGTAATGAGATTCTCTTAGTAGTGACGAGCGAACAGGGAAAAGTCCAAACCGCATTAGACTTGTCTAATGACGGGGTTGTAGGAAGATACATATGGAGTTACAAGTTATTGTTAGTAGAAGTACTTAGAAGGTACACCACAGAGGGTTTAAGTCCCGTATATAAAAATGATGACTACTTCGTATCTCTCCTGAGTAGTGTCGGACACGAGAAATCCGGCATGAACCCGCCCAGACCTTTGGGTAAGACTAAATACTTTTTTACACCGATAGCGTATAGTACCGTGAGGGAAAGGTGAAAAGAACCCCTGGTAGGGGAGTGAAATAGATTCTGAAATTCATTGCTTACAATTGAGTGGGAGCCTTAGGGTGACCACGTACCTATTGACGAATGGGTCAGCGAGTTAATGGTGCTAGCAAGGTTAAGTCAGTTATAGACGGAGCCGTAGGGAAACCGAGTCTGAATAGGGCGATTTAGTTAGTATTATTAGACCCGAAGCGTTATGAGCTAGGCATGGGCAGGTTGAAGAGTTGGGAAACTGACTTGGAGGACCGAACGGGTTGGAGCTGCAAATCCTTCCGATGACCTGTGTCTAGGAGTGAAAAG
>JAITGP010000045.1 GCA_031280545.1 Candidatus Peribacteria bacterium | reverse complement strand
TTTCCTTCCAGAGATTTTTCAGGATTGAGTTTGAGTGGAGTATCAATACTGTTGATTCAGAGTTCTTTTGCCTTTGTCTTGATAATATTTTCTTGGAGGTGGAGACCTCTTCCTACAGGTTTATCAGCTTGAGTGACGACACCAACGATTTCAAAACGCTGATCCTTCGCGAGCTCTTCCAAAAAAGGGACTCCGATTTCAGCAGAAGAAAAGAAAACAACACGATAGTGCTCAGGGTCATAAAGTTTGTGCATTTTTGGAGTACAATGTAAAATTCTGTCCGTAGCTTTCCCGATCCCATACCGAAATCCGTATCTCTTCAGCGTTTTAATCGCATATTCGCTACAGTGGGGTTCATGAGAGCAAACTTTTCCTTTCAGCATAGGAGAAAGAATTCCTTTATCAGGGGAAAGGGTCCGTTGATACAGTTTAATCGATCCAATACTAACTTTCGCTAGGAAGTTATCAAGGATTTTTAGTACCTTCTTCATGATCAGAGAGCGGAAATAAAGCTGAAGACTTTTCGTAGTCCAAACGCTGTTGAACGGCAGAGTTTTTCGGGTTATTTTTTCTATAGGCGGGTTGCGTCACAATGACATGCTTGGTGTCTACGTAGGTAGTGTTCTTAAAACTGCGATTAAAAAGCTCTTCCAGTCCATATCCCAAGTCTGCATTTTGACTCAGTGCGTCTTGTAAAACGCGATACGCTGGTCAGAATTTTAAAACCCTTTGCCCACTTGCCTCAATCATCACCGTATCAGTAGCGTATTCCTCATTTACTCCGATAATGACCATCTGGAGTTGGGGATTTTGCAGGAAGCGGTCCTGAATGTCGGTAATCATATCGGGATCCAGAGGCTCAGTAATATCTCCATCTAAGAGCAACAGTAAATCCTCCTCTCATATTTTTTCTTTTTCTTTCAAATTTTTCATCCCTTCAAATACCGCACCAGCTTTCCCACGATTGTTCTCCAAATCGAGAACAATATTTTGGACTCTCAATTGTAGAGGAAGCTGTTTCCTCAGTCCACTTAATACCTGTTTCGTGCTGTCCGTGCTTCCATCATTCACAAAAAGGAGCCCATAAAGAGTTTTAGAAGTCTGAGCTAGTAAATCATTTAAAATTGGGAATGAAGTAGGTAAACTCTTCGATTCGTTATAGCAGGGGATGAGTCCGTAAAGATGCATAAGAAAAACAGAAAAATAATTAAATAAGCATACTATGCCCAAGTTCACTTAAATGCAATCGAACCTTCACATCAGAAACTCCTGAAATACTGTTCAGCAAAAAATCTCTCACTTTCATACAAATTTCATCTTGTCTAGCAACTCTCTCTGGAAAATGATATACGCTAATATCACACTCCAACGGTGCCATCATAAACAACGGATTTAAAGTCTCAATACATCTTACCGTAAATTCTTCTCTCTTTAATGTTAATTCTTTACAGCTTAATTGTCCTACAGCAAAATTTTTGAGGGCGTTTATACTATCTGGATCAAGGGCATTCAGGGTTTGCTTAGATCAATAGAGATTGATAGTTGGCATTGCTACTTAGGGAAAGGATTAAAATTATTCAAAGAAGAACTTTTTATACAAAAAGTCTTTTGCGACATTGACTGCATTCCCGAGCTTTTGTCCTTTAGCCAACGCGTAGTCGGAATAGATGACCGTCATCGGAGCTTCAGCATAGTTTAGTTTATTGTTTTTAATCAATGCCTCAATCTCTGAAGCATGTGCCATACGATTCATCGTGATTTGCAAGTTTGACAGAGCTGATACCTTAATCACTCTAAATCCGTTATGGGTATCAGTAAGCTTCAGCCCTACAAATAATTTCATAAAGAGAATAGAAAGCTGTTTGTGTTTCTTCCTTTTCTTACCCATATTCACGGCATTCCCGAGGAATCTCGAACCAATCACAATATCCAGCTCAGGCTTTTTCTTAAATTGTTCCAAGAAATTCTCCAAATCTTCCAACCTGTGCTGACCATCAGCATCAAAGTGTACGAGATAGTGAGCCTCAGGATTGAATTTTCTGACATAGTCCGCTCCCGTTTGAAGGGATGCCCCTTGTCCAAGATTGATGGGATGTTGGATACAGACCAAATTAGGTAAGTATTTCCATTTTAGAGCCTGATAGGCTTCATCGTTTCTGCTTCCATCATCGACAAATACTATGCCATATCCTGCTTCTAAAATCTTCTCTACCGTTTCCACAGCAATTAGGCTTTCATTATAGGAAGGGATGACAAAGATAATTTCTTTATCATGGGAAATAGCTCAGCTTTTTTCTTGAATGGCGAGATGACGGATGAGCTGAGTTTGGACGATATCACGAGAAAGGGAATGATTATAGGTTAAAATAATCAGTACAAACAGGATAAAAATCCCGAGATAAATCACTAGGTCGCCTCCTCTAGAGAGTCCTGTAGCTTCTGCGAGACCTTGGAGAAATTGCGGAAAAATCGTGCTAACGATGACAAAGAGTCCTGATCCAATGATAAGAATGAGGAGAAGTTTATTGATCTTTTTATTTTTTCTGAGATATCGTCCCATCAACAGGAGAAAAAAGCTGAGGATCAAAAGGATGATTTGGATAATGTTCATGAGCAGAATCGGCTAGAAAATAAACCTTTTCATCTTTATAGCTATTTCAAAGCGTTTTTCCAGACAAATTCGTCATTTCTACATCATCTCCAGAAACCTTAACTCTACTTTCCTATATTTCCGTCCAAAATTGATCCTCCTTCTGTTTCTTTGGATTATTCTCTATGTATGTAGAGATGTTATATTGTGATCATTGTTTTGAATCATTGCACCACGCGATGCAATGGTGATCCATTTTAATGTATCGCCCAATGTATCCACGTTGTACGGTAGGGGCGAACCTGCGTG
>JAITGP010000021.1 GCA_031280545.1 Candidatus Peribacteria bacterium | reverse complement strand
TCTCACCGCTTACGAATGGGCATATCAAAACGGAATCACAACGATGGATACCTATGAAAAGGCAAGAATCATGGATCCCATTACGAGAGAAGAAATGGCGAAAATGATCTCTGTGTATGTAATGATCTTCTTAGATAAAAAGCCAGATTTAACTAAATCTGCTTGTAGTCAGTTTGAGGATCTTTCTGTCACTACGGTGGAAATGCAGCACTATATGACACTTTCGTGTCAGTTAGGATTGATGGGAATGAATGGTGATGGAGTCGGAGTACAGCTTCGTTTTAATCCCTATCCATGGTTGACGAGAGCAGAGGCAGGAAGCGTTCTCTCCAGAATGTTTTGGGGGCTGCAGTATGCACAGCTTCCATCAGATGTGACGTATTATGGTAAACATTTACAAGCATTGAAAAAAGCAGGTATTATGAATTATATTTCTGATCCGAGTCTACTGGAACTTAGAGGAAATATCTTCTTGATGTTATATAGACTGGAAACAGAGAAATAAAAACAAAAAAATAAAAAAACTGACTTCATTATTATGGGGTCAGATTTTTTATTTGAATACCTATGCTTTCAACGATTTATTCTTCCGCAAAGACGCTCAAATCCCAATTGCCAATGCTCCAATAATTACTGCGAGACTCACTAGACTATCCAAATGCACTCCAAAGAAGCTGATCAGCATTTTACCACCAATGAAGAAAAGAATTCAGATTACCGCATAGCTGATATATTGAAATTTATTACCCATGGCTTCTAGGACAAAGTACAAGGAACGTAGTCCGAGAATAGCGAAGATATTGGAAGAAAACACAATAAAGACATCCTGTGAAATAGAAAGAATCGCTGGAATACTATCAAATGCAAACAACACATCACTAATCTCTATTACCATCAATGCGAGAAATAATGCTGTCACAAACCATTTCCCGTTAATCTTCACAAAGAAATCATGTCCTTCAATTTTATTATGTACGGGGAAAAGTTTCTTCACAAATTTTGCGACGCCTCCTTTTGTATAGTCATGTTCTTCTTCGGGAATGAGACTTGCATTGACCTTACGATGTTTTTTGCTTTCATCTACTAACATTTTCACCGCTGTAATGAGCACAATACCTCCAAATACTGCCAATACCCATTCTCCTAAACTTAATAATACTGTCCCAATAGAAATAAAAAGCAGTCTTAAGACAATTGCTCCTAGTATTCCGAAATAGAGCACTCTATGACGATATTTCTCAGGAATATGAAAGGAAGTAAAAATTGCCATCATCACAAAGAGATTATCTACAGAAAGAGACTCTTCGACAAGGTAGCCACTAAAATATTGGATGGCTCATCAGATTTTTGATCCATTTGCTAGGATAATTTCATCTCGCCCTCTCACAAATCCAATAATAATCCCAAATATCGTAGCTACTGCAATCCAAAACGCAGTTTCCCATAAGGCGGATTTAATAGAGACTGCTTTATCTTGTTTATGCTGATGATAATCCCAAAGCATGGATGCTATCAGAAAAACAACGAAAAATCCATAGAGGAGAAGGTTATTGGTAGCCATTGAAGAAAAAAAAGAGATAAACGTGAAAAAGTATACTTTTTGTGGAGAGGGATTCAAGGAAAAACTCTTAAAAAAATTGCATAAAAAAACAAAATTGGTATACTTATAAGGAACATTTTACTTGTTTACTATCTACAAATGGAAATAATAAAAGAAAAATCTACTACAACTTCTATTACTCCAAAGCTTGTAGATAGCGACTTAACAAGCACTTTATCTGCTTCTGAGAAAATCAAACAAATAGGAATTATAGAAGATGAGCAAGGAAGAAAATTTGATATAACAGTAAAAGTAGTAGATGAAAAAGGGAAAATCATTGCAGGATATCCTGACCTTATGATGTTAGTAAACAATGAACATCCAAGGTATTATACACGTTCTTCAGGGAGATTAATTTTAGAAGGAGATTGAATAAGTCATTCTGAAGAAAGTTTCGATATTAAAGATAATAAGATATATATATGGGACTCTAATAATCGTTGGAAAATTTTTGAATTACAATATGATAAAAATGCCCAAACTGTTAATGCGATCTTAGAAAAGACATTACGATATCATCCTGATAGAATTTCAAATATTCATAGTATTCAAAAACACTGAAAAGAATTTGCAAGTATTTTTGATTATGAAAATCCTCAACCATCTTGGAAAAGTTCTACATGAACTATAGTAAAAATTCCGAATTATAATAAATATGGGCAAACAGATATGGTTGTCAAATTACCAGAGGGAAAAGAATTTGACAAAAACTCTCTACAAGTATACCCTTATGATCAGACTATTTTAATTCAAGAGACCAAAGGAAATCAACATCAATATGATTTTAAATTTTCTGCAAATGGATATTTTATCTTAGATGAAAGACCTATGAATTAAATTATAATCTCTTCTCATCCCTAATCACACTAATCTTCTCTACAAACTCCTTCACATCCAGTTCATATTGCTCCTTCGTCTTAAACTCTCTCACGGAAACTGAACCAGCTTTTTCTTCCTTTTCTCCTACAATCAAAATATAGGGCACTTTCTGTACTTCAGCATTCCTAATTTTTTTACTGAAACTATCGTTTCCCTCATCAATACTTACCCTAAATTTTTCACTTCTCAACTGCTTCTTCACCTGCTCAGCATACGGCAGGAAGGCATCAGCCACCGTGATAATTCTCACCTGTTCAGGAGTGAGCCAAAAGGGGAAGATTCCTTTGGTTTCCTCCAAGATATAGGCAATAAATCTGTCAATAGATCCCAGAATCGCCCTATGCAATACCACAGGAGTTTGCTTATTCCCTTGAGAATCCGTATAAGCTAACTCAAATCTCTGAGGCAAACAAAAATCCAATTGGCAGGTAGAAATGGTGTATTCATTTCCTACAGCAGGTTTCACCTGCACATCCAGTTTAGGACCATAAAAAGCTGCCTCTCCGATCTCTTCTTGATAGGTTATCCCAATCTCATTCAACACCTTTCTTAACGTATCTTCAGCGGTATTCCACATTTCATCATCAGGATAATATTTCTCTTTATCCTCAGGATCTCTGAGAGAGAGTCTAAATTCATAATTCGTGATATTAAAGTCTTTATAGACATCTAATATTAATTTCACCACTTTCTCAAATTCTTCTTTAATCTGTTCTGGAGTGACGAATAAATGAGCATCATTTTGACAGAAACACCTTACTCTTTCGATTCCCTTCAATGTTCCACTGGCTTCAAATCTCATATCTCTCGCAATTTCCCCAATTCTAATTGGCAAATCTCTATAAGAATGTAGTCCTTCTTTATAAATCATCATATGATGAGGACAGTTCATAGGACGGAGCACGAAAGTCTCATTTTCCACTTCCATAGCAGGAAACATACTGTCTTTGTAGTGATCCCAGTGTCCACTTGTTTTATAGAGTTCTACACTTCCCATAGGAGGCGTCAAAACGTGTTGATAGTCTAAATCTCTTTCTTTTTCCTTGATATATTCTTCCAATTCACTCCATACGATATACCCATTTGGTAAATACATCGGCAACCCTTTTCCCACCAAATCATTCACCATAAAAATTCAGAGTTCTTTCCCTAATTTTCTGTGATCTCTTTGTCTTGCTTCTTCCAAAAGGTTCAGATATTCCTTCAGTTCCTCCTTCTGCTCAAATGCATACGCATATAGTCTGGTCATCATTACATTTTTTTCATCCCCTCTTCGATACGCCCCTGCAATCTTCGCAACCTTAAATGCACTCGGATCAATTTCTTTCATGCTTTCCACATGAGGACCTTCACACATATCCAAAAAAGTAATAAATCTGTCTGCAAATTCCGCTGGGTGTTCCTTTTGAAAGTAAGCAGTCACTCCCTCATAATACTTCACATAGTCCTCATCTACTCCTTTCAGCAAATTCTCCTTCGCTGCCATGGGGATAGAGTTCAGATAAAAACTGATTCCCTCACCCGCAGCAGCAAATTCATCTCTCAGTTCAGCTTTATATTTCTGTTTCAAAATATCTTTCACGATATGTTCACTCTCCTCATTGCTCACATCTAAGCGAGTAAACGTCTGCCCTTCTTTCACGATTTTGACCATCGCATCTTGGACTTTCTGCAAATCCTCGTCCTTGATCTGCTTTTCAGGACTGAAGAGGAAGTCATAGTAAAATCCATTGTCAATCGCAGGACCGATGGCGATTTCTACATCAGCTTGCTGCACTCTCTGCACGGCTTGTGCCATAATGTGGGAGAGGCTGTGACGGATGTTGTGGAGTTGCTCCGAGATGTGTTCGTTGTGAGACATAGTAAGAAGAAAGAATAAAGATAAAAGAGTAAAGATACAACAAGTTGAAAGAAAAGCCTCTTCCATGTTTATCGGTAGAGGCTTTATGTGTTTTCACTATCACAAACTCCTACCAAAGATTGGTTCCTGTGGTGGTTGTTGTAGTGGTAAGCTGTGACATTTTTAAACTACTATGAACTAAACGATCTCAAGCCTAATCTTTTTTTTCTAGAAAGCAAGAGAATTTTTTTATTTTGGATTAATAATCACAGGTCTATTTTTGTGGAACAGTTCATTCCATTTTACCTTGATCAAAGCTCTATATTTCCAAGTATACTGTACGATACTGAAAACGGAAGTAGTTGCAAGATAGAGTCCAATCGCAGAATTGAGCGAATATACCAAAGCTCCCATCATTAAACTCATTCCAATGGACATGGTTCCCATCATTTTGCTCATATCTGGCATAGTCGCCCCAGGTAATTTTGCAGTTTGTTTTGGCTGGGCGAGGGATGTCAATCTCATCTGTCCATAGTTCAAGAGTACCACGAGAATCGTCAACACCCGATTTCCTTTTTCCAGTAGATTCCATCCCAAGAAGTCTGTATCAATATTCATCAGATCTGTATAGTTATTCCCAAAGCTGTAGAAAAAACTGTAAAGCCACTCTGGAGGAATCCCTTCTCCGCCAGCAAATTTCCTTACTACTCGGTACAAACAGATAAAAATCGGAATCTGAATCAACATCGTTAAACATCCTTTGAGAGGTGCTTTCCCTTCAGATTTAAAAAGTTTCATAGTTTCTTCAGAGAGTTTCTGAGGATCATTTTCATATTTTTTTTGAAGTTCTTCGATTTTAGGTTGAAGATCAGACATCCCTTGTTGCATGTTTGCTCCTGCGGCAGTGGATTTAAACATGATTCCACGCACCAATAACGTCAAGAGAATAATTGCGATTCCTAGATTTCCTCCGAAAATCGCGAGAAAGATGATCAGCACGTTAAAGATCGGACGATAAAGGATTTGAGTAAGTAAGACAGAAAAAATGTTCATGGGTGTAGAGTAGAGTAAAATCTCATTTCAACCAACAATATAAAAAAGCTCCTGCTTTTCAAGTCAGAGTGAAAAAATCTGCATATATTTGCATATAAAAAATAATGTTTATACTTAAACTATGCAAACAGTTTTAATTTGGTTCCCCTCTATTCCATGCATTTAGACATCATCGAAACCAAGGATCCTCAATATTTTCTCCCTCTCTTTGAAGGGTTGTCAGAATTTAAAGATATGGCGTTTAAATCAGATATTTTGGACTATCTGCAGGGAAAGGAGGATTCTCTTATTCGTATGCAAAATATATATTATCTTTGATAATAATGAGGTAGCAGGAATCTCTGGTTTCTACCAATACACCGATACTCCACCAGGACTTTATTGGGTCAATCGGCTGGGAGTTTTACCAAAGTTTAGAAGACAAGGGATCGGAAACTATATCGTGGAGGATCTCTTTAAAAAATGCAAAGAAAGAAATGCAAAAAGACTGAAAGTATACACCGATGATTTCAATACAGTAGCCATCCATTTATATGAAAAATGTGGGTTTCATCTGATTCCTGAGAGAAGCGACACCCATGTGGATTTGGAAAAATATCCGTCTTGTAGGGTATTTGAGCATGAGTTTTAAAAAGCTGTTGTAATTATTTTTCATATTCCTATGCTAAAGGCGTTTTATCCCTCAGCATTTTTCTGATGATTGAAACTCAAAGAGAAAGTGAAGAAAAAAAGAAAAAACACCATCATGAACAGCTTGATCTTCAGCACTACGAAAAGCAACGTCATTTGGAAAAAACGAAACTTGAAATACAAGAATTGAAATCATTAGTGGAAGCTGGCTTGATTGATCAGACTTCTTTTGAAGAAATTGTAGAAGATAAAAAAATCAGCAAGGAAGAATTTCAGGAAGTGCTGGATAAAGTGGACGTGCAACAGTTGTTTGAAAAGTTGAAAGAGATAGAAAAAGCTGAAGATATTGATGCAGTGGTCCCCAAGGAGCTGAGAGTGAGCAAAGACGAATATCAGCAAGCTTTACAAGACCCGATCAAGAGAGATGCCGTGCTTCAAAAATTAGATCAGAGTCTGGATAATATTCACCATCGAATCACGGGCGGAGTGAGTCTTCATGGGAATATGTTTGCTACCTATACCTACTTGTTGAGTCAAAAGCTGATCCCTGTGCAGGAAAATATCATTGACCTCAAACAACCTTTATCTTCCGACGACTAAGAGATGCGAAAAGCGATTGTCTGTAATTTGCTTTATAGTGTAAATTCTATTTGTTTCAAAAAATCCCTCAGTTTCGCGAAAATTCCTGAGTTGCTTTTTTCTCGATTGGGAGAAAGTTGGGGGTTGCCCATTTCTCTTATTTTGATTTTTCTTTTTGATTTTGATAGGAGTGTGATCACGTGGAAAGTGATTATTTGAGTGTTGTTGATCGTGGGGATCGTCCAGTGTTATGGGTATTTAAATCAAAATCTGTACAGAAAAGAGAAACTTTCCAATATTCTGCCCTATAGTAATCTCTATTCGGTGTTTTCTATTATCGCAGGATTTTTGATCTTCAAAGATACTTCGCGAGTGTCCTTTGCGGTGGCTATTGTTACGTTTTTCGTGATTATGGGATTTTCTATAGATTTCAAAAAATTGACTATCCCCAAGAATATCAAAACCATTTTGCTGATCCAATCGCTGATGGCGGTGGAAGTGGTGTTAACAGGATATTTCTTGCAAAGCGTGGCGGATATGCAATATTATATGCTCTATGAATTATCCGTGGTGGTCATTTTCTTTTTCCTGTTGCTTCGAAAGGGTATGTTTAAGGAGCTGAAAAAGACGACGAAACCGTTTTATGGGTATCTGATGGGAGGTGCCTTGACGAGCCATTTGGCATGGATTATCTATTTATTCACCGTGGGAGAATTTTGAGTGGTGATGTCGACGTTATTGGGATTTCTCTGAACAGGGATCACGATGCTGTTTGGTTGGCTGTTTTTGAAGGAGAAGCCTACAAAGAAAAATCTTTTGATGGGTGCGATTGTGGCAGTGCTGGTAATTTTGGGATTTGTCGTAGGGTAGAAATTTGCAGCATCAATGTGGAGTAAGAGCTGATAAGATCAGCTTTTTTTGAAATTCTCTGGTAAAATGTGTTCAAAAAATTGACAAATCTTTATATTATGTATATAATACTACTGTAATTTTATTATTTAATCCCCCATTCTATGAAAAGAATTCTAAAAAAAATCCCTCTCAGAAAAAAAGAACATGAGAGAACAAAAGGTGAAAAGATTGCGAGAAATCTTGCATTCTTTGGTGTAGTGATCTTCACTGCAATTATGGCATATGCACTTGTAGATGCTGAAGCTTCTTTGGTAGAAGCTGAAACAAATTTAGTAGCGGTGAACTACCAATAAGTAGTGCTTCCTTTTACTAAACTAAGAAGATAGCCTGAATCTATGGGCTATTTTTTTTGTTTACTACAGGTGTAGGTTATTACAAGGAGCACAAAGTAAATCACAAAGTAAATCACAAAGGTGTTGAGAAAAAATAACCTCTTGTAAGTAATCGAAACTTTAGTATAACACAAACAAATAATTTTATCTTTTCAGCCTTCTCCTGTATGACCTATACGATTGAAAAACTATCAGGCATTGATTGTATCTTCTCACCCATGCAAGATACTAATTCTATCACCTTGCAAATTATGTGCAAAGCCGGAAGTATCTATGAAACTTCTGAACTTAATGGGATTGCTCATTTTCTCGAGCACAATTTCTTCAAAGGAGGAGAGAAGTATAAAACTCCCAAAGCAGTAGCAGAAGCGGTAGACCGTTTTGGGGGAGAATTTAACGCAGGAACAGGAAATGCAACGGTGAGTTATTACGTAAAATGTGCTCCGAATTTTGCAGAGCAGGCTTTGGAGGTGCTCGCTGACATGATGATGCATGCCCAATTTCCCGAGGCAGAATTGGAGAGAGAAAAAGGAGTTGTGATCCAAGAACTCAAAATGTATGAAGACAATCCTCAAGCTCTGGCTATGGATAAGCGATCTCACCGATATTTCGGAGAAAATAGCTATGGGAGACCGATTATTGGGACGATCAAAAATATCCAATCCTTCAACCAAAAGACCTTACAAACTTACAAATCTGCACTCTATACCAAAGATAATCTCATTATTGTGGTCGCTGGAAAAATCACTGATCCAGAAAATATCAAAAAGCTGATTGCAGACTACTTCTCCGATTTACCGACCACAAAACAGTTAGAAAAACCACCTTTCCCTTTCTTTCTCCCAGCAGAGCAAAGCAGTTGGTATGAGAAAAAGACTGAGCAGAATCATCTCATCATTTCAGCGAGAGGATTCAATGGAAACCAACCTCAAAGACACGCCGCAAAAATTATGACCACTATCCTCGGAGGGAATATGTCTTCTCGTCTTTTCCAAAACATCAGAGAAAAACAAGGGCTTTGCTACTATATCAGAGCAACCCATTATACTGAACCTGAATATGGAGATTTTCTTATCAGAGCGGGAATTGATAAGGAGAGATTTGATTTTGGGGTAGAAAAGATTTTCGAGGAAATTCAGCATATTGCCAAGGGAGAAATCACTCAGTCAGAATTTGAAAAAGCGGTCGGTTTCCTCAACGGTCAGATCCAAATGGGGATTGAAAGTTCTGATGATATGGCAAATTTCCTAGGATCACAGTATCTAGAATATGGATACATTGAAACCCTAGAAGAAATACTCTCTAACATCAATGCAGTTACCCTTCCCGAAGTCATTGCGGTTTGTCCCCTTTTACAGAGAGAAAATTTGTATCACTACTATGTAAAGTAGAAAAATGTACCAGTAAAGTAGAAAAAGTTGCATTTCTTTTTCATTTTGATACTATGAAAACATATTTTTACTCTTTAATGCTTTTTCTCCATGTCAGAAGAAATTTCTAATAACGAAAAAAACACGCTAGGGCTAGTAGCTCTAATTTTGGCAATCATCGGATTGCTTTTGACGATCTCTGTTTTCGGAAGTATTCTAGGAATCCCTCTCTTATGTCTTGCACTCCTTCTAGGAATCATTGCTCTTTTTAAACGTCCAAGAGGAAATGCTGTAGCCAGCGTTATTCTTTCTGTGCTTCCTTTAGGAGCTTTAGCATATCTTTTTGGTTCACTTTTCTCTCTCTTAGCGGTGCCAGCTACAGATTTTGTACACTGGATTACTGAGGAATCAGAGCAAAATCCTGCTATCCAAGCTGCATTTGAGCAGGAAGGATTTAATAGCTTTCTCCAAAGCAGACTAGAAGTTTCTATGAAAAATGCTGACCGAGCAAGCTTATTTAAAAATGGAGTATCTTGGAAGAGTAAAGTAAGTGGTGCTTCTACTCTTATGTTTAATTTAATTAAAGCGGAGATTCCTGGAGCGGTGGAAGATTGGGTAGCTCAATATGGATTGCCTGAGGGCATGCAAAATTTTGAGGGACCAGAAACCGTTTGACCTCTTTCAAATACCAACTGGGCACTCCAAGAATTTGATGGACAAGAAGTGATAGGAAACTATCATTTAGATTTTACGACTAGCAAGGTAGCCACCAGCTTTTGTAATACTCTTGGTGGAGAATACTTCACCGTAGATAACCAGATTTTTGGAGAATTTATACAAACGAATATGGCATGTTTCGATGAAGAAAAGACTTCCTTGGAATCAGCTTTTGATCTCAATGGGGCAACTTTTGATAGGGTAGACGCTCAGCTCATTATCACAACTCCAGCAGGACACATCTTCATCTATGCACTACTTTCATCTCCTACTAGCTCAGGGACTAATCAGTTACTGACCACGGGAGAAGTGACTACGCTTACCAAGGAAGATATTGATGCCACAGACGCACAAGATCCAGAGCAACTCCGCGAGGTATTGAAGGAAAATTTTAATCCAAAACCATATTTTTAAGGCTCTTCCTTACGGCTTGATAGTCGGGGAAGAGTTTTTTTACTAGCTCCCAAAAATCAGAGCTATGATTTTTTTCCACCAAATGGGCAGTTTCATGGGCAATCACGTATTGAATATGTGTCCTGGGCAAATATACCAACGCCAAATTTAACATAATCTTTTGGTCATGAGAACAGCTACCTCGCCTGGATTTAGCTTTTCTAATAGTCAGGGACTGATACTTTTTCCCCAGCTTTTCACTAAAAATATCTAACCATTCTTTGGAATATTCGTACAAAATTTCTTTCAGCTTTTTTTCAAATCTTCTGGAATCTTTACTAATTTTTCCGATACTCGGAACCATGGTCTGTAATCCTCCTGTCTCTTCCCAACTCACCCATTCTCCAAACAGCATCACACCTTCCTCATTCCACTTTTCGACTTTGGGACGTGCTTGATGACGGATCCACATTTTTTCTCCTTTCTCCATGAGCTTTTGCACAAATTTCTCATTATGTTTGCACCGTTGAGGAATGGTAAAAAGCACCGTTCCTTCAGGAGAAACTCTGATATAAGCGTTGCGATTGCGAGTATAGGTGATAGTATGAGGAAACATTACACAGGTTTTTTCCAGTAAAAATCTACAGGATCGGCTCAATTATACAGCGACTTATGAGAAAAATCTGGTGCAGAAAAGGGGAAAGACGTGATAACTCCGCCGAAATGCGTTTTTTCTTCCCAAAAGATAGAAAGCTGATGATACAAAGAAGCCAAATCTTCATCTGAGGAAAGCCTTTTCCCATAGGGGGGATTTGTGAGCAACCAGATATTGTCCTTCCTTTGTGTTTGTAAATCTGACTCAGGAAAAATAGCTTTTGTAAAAGAAATACAATCAGCCACTTCCGCACGCTCAGCATTTTCTTTGGCGTAGGCGAGCACTTGCTCGTCTTTATCAGATCCAAAAAGCTGATACGTCCCTTGAAATTGTTTCTCTTTCGCAGTGCGTACTACTTCCTCTCGGAGCTCAGCTTGATAATTTTTCAACTGCTGAAAAGCGAAGCTTCTCTGGAGTCCTGGAGCAATATTTTTGGCAATGAGAGCTGCTTCGATCAGAAGGGTCCCGGACCCACAGAAAGGATCCCACAAGGGTGCTTGAAATTTCCAACCAGAAAGGAGCACTATCGCTGCTGCCAGATTTTCTTTGAGAGGTGCAGATCCCGTTTGCTTTCTCCATCCACGTTGATGGAGCGAACCTCCAGAAGTATTCAAGCAAACACGCAACTGGTCATGTTCCAAATGCAGGAGAATTTGGATTTGTAAGTCTCCATGAGACGGAAGATCGGTTCCCACGTTCGTTAAGATCGCTTTATGTGCCACGGATTGAATGGTCCTTTCTGCGGAGAGTTGAGAAGCTTTTGTTACTACCTGCAGGGAAATATCGCTAGAGGTCAGCAATTCCTTCCACCCCAATGATTTTACAAAATCAAAAAGCTGATCAAAGGTTTCTACTCTGCGTTCTCCCAAAATGAGATAACATTTATTGGCGATCCTCGATCGAAGATTGATATTGTAGATCCCTCTCCAATCTGTCTCCGCGAGTACTGCGGTATCTAAAGTCTCTGTCGGCATGATAGATAGCCTTTTGATTTCTTTAGCTAGGAGAGAGGCGAGCCCGAACGGGCAAGTAATCAGGGTTTTCATATCTTTCATAGGATAAAGTTCCCCTCAAAAAGATCAAGAGCAAGTTTCCCCAAAAAATCCCTTGCATTTATTTGACAAATCAGTGCATATTAAGTATAATAAAATGTGTATCCTTTTATTCTAAAACAAAAAAATCCCAATGACTACTAATTTCACAAAAATCTGATTACTTATCATTTCTGCTACCATAAGTGCAGGAGCTTTGTATACCTTAGCACAACAGCAGATTACGATTCCTACGGGACCAGCTAAGCATGATTCTACTTTGACAGATCTCCGATTGGGAGGACTAAATAATGAGCAGATCATCAAACTGGGAGAACAGAAGGAGCTCCTCATTCCTGGGGGACTTATCGTCGGAGATGTAACCAAAAATAGCGTTCCTGGACTTAAAAACTCATCTGTACTTGGAGGAGGAACTGATTTCGGAAACAAGATTATCTGAACATCAGAGAATTCAATAATTGGAGCAGGAGATGAAAACGAAATTTCTGCATCTAATGCTACAATCGGAGCAGGTACGAAAAATAAAATTAGTGCTGAAGGATCTATGATCGGAGGAGGTTATGAAAATGAAATTTCTAGTATATTTTCAACAATTGGTGCAGGAAGAAGAAATAAAATCGCAGCTTCTCATTCCATCATCCCTGGTGGAGAGCAAAATATTATTAGTGCTAATGCTGAATATAGTTTTGCTGCTGGACAAATGACCAATGCAGAGCATCCTGGATCTTTTCTTTGGAGCGACTATGATAATGTAAGATATGAATGAGCCTTTTTAATAACAACCACAGGAAACACCTTCCTTATCAGATCATTAAAAGGAATGAGTATCAATACCGCCACCGCTATTGATGGAGTCAATGTAAATATCGCGGGAACAGCACAAATTGGAAAAGAAAATAAATTAAGTCAGGACTGTGTTGGTATAGGAGCACAATTCTCGGGAACTTACGAACAGCAAGACGGATGTCTCTATTACTGTGATGGAAGACATCGACAACTTCTCAATACGGATACTCCAGGAAATGCTCAACGCTGTGGAGAGCAGAAGCCCTATAGTGGGAATATTGCTTATACCAAATGTACGCTCTATGGAGACATAAAAAAGCCCTACACCATGTCATTTAGAGCAGGAGAAAGCATTAACGCTTATAGCCTACCCTCAGATCCTAACTGTGCGAGCAAAAAAGCATTAATTACTTGCCAGAGAAATGGAAAATGGAGCAATGAAAACTACAAATATCTCCACTGTACAAAAACAAACTAATACACAAAAAGCCGTAGAGAGATACTCCACGGCTTAACGTTATTTTACTATTTTTTGAGAGAATGTTCTCCCATTTTTTAATAGTACCTGTACCATATAAACACCAGACGAGAGGTAAGACACCTCTAATTCTTGAATCTCTCCTCTTTTTTCTACTACCTTGTTTCCGGCAATGCTATACAAAGCAACACGTTGAATTGGAGATTCTGACTTAAAAGATAAGACGGACGGACTAGTAAAGAAGATTGATAGCTCTTCCTTCTCTACGATATTTATTCCTGACCCTGAAGAATAGTTCACAATAAAGGGTGAAAAATAAGTCGAATTACCTGAATAGCTATCTCGAGTCATACTTGTATATGTTCCATTCGAAACAGGTAATATATAACTTGTTTGCAATTGGGCAATAACATTTTGGCTTGGACCTGATGTAATAACCCCAGACAAAAGTTTTGTATAAGGGCTTTCACTATCTCCATTGTATGCAAAATAACTACTATGCTTTACCTCTACCACGTCTGTAGAATTAGTCGGTTTTAAAACGATATACTCTCCTGATTGTTCCACATGGAATATTTCTGGAGTAATGCCATCAGCATAACTAAACTGGCTACCATTGTGAGTAATGTTCCCCATTTTTACCCCATTAACCCAAATTTCTGGCCAAGAGATATAGTTTACAGTAGTTGCTCCTCCAATATTACTATAAGGACCTGGTAATGAAG
>JAITGP010000036.1 GCA_031280545.1 Candidatus Peribacteria bacterium | reverse complement strand
AGCCAGGAGATGAAACCTATTATGGTAGACATCTCCAAGCACTCAAAAAAGCCGGTATTATGAACTTTATCTCTAATCCTGATATGCTGGAACTCAGAGGAAATATCCTCTTGATGCTCCGGAAAAGTGTGGTGAGGTAGTTTCTATAATATCCAACTGAAAGGACTCCCTCTGGGAGTTTTTTCTTTTGCTTTTTCTTACTAAAACACTATAAGTATCGCATTGGTGGGAAAGGAATCACTTGGGAAGATGATTATAACAGGGGTTTAAAATCTCTCTTATAATCAGTTTCCTCTGCCTCTTCTCCTCCAGTATTTTTATTCTTTTATTGTTTTTATTATGCCAACCACAAGAAAACAATTCAACGAAACTCAAAAAAGTTTCGAGCGAGCAGGAAAAAACATTTCCTTCGACCAAGGGAAGCTTGCAATGCAGTCTGATGCTGCAGTCACCGTAAAATTTCAGGACACTGCTATCCTCTTTACTACCGTAATGGCCAAAGAGCCTAAAAGTCTGGATACCGATTTTTTACCTCTAATGTTAGAGATGAGAGAAAGTTTCTCAGCAGCGGGAAGAATTGGTGGAGCTGCTTACAGAAGAAGAGAAGGGCGTGCTTCTGATCAAGCGATTCTCAATGCTAGGCTTACTGATAGAGCAGTAAGACCTATGTTCCCAAAAGGAATGATCAATGATGTGGTTATTACCTCTACTCCTTTAGCTATGGATCCAAATTATCCTATTGGAGTACTTTCTATTATTGGGACTTCTATTTCTATTATGGCCTCTGGAATTCCTTTTGATGGACCTGTCGGAGCAGCTCAAATCGCTTATGTAGATGGAGCTTTTGTAGTAAATCCAACCCACGAACAGTTAGATAAAGCTGAATTGAATTTAGTAGTAGCCGGTAAAAAAGGTACGATCAACATGATCGAAGATGAATCAAATGAAGTGAGCAAAGAGCTTATGAAAGAAGCATTTAAAATAGGACAAGAAGAAATCGATCGCAGTTGTGATTTCCAGGCTCAGTATTTAGCTCAGCTTTCTATTTCTCCTAAGGAGGTGACTTTCAATAAACCCTCTCACGAATTAGAAGAAGCTATTCACACCTTCCTCGGAGAAGAAAAACTCCAAGCAATGACAGGAAATACTAAAGTATCTTTCAATGACCTTTTCAATGAATATGAAAAAGCTTGTGTAGAGCATTTCAAAGCTGAAATAGCAGATGAAAATAATCCTGAATACTCAGAAACGAAAGTTAAGATGGCATTTTTCAACACTACTAAATACTTTATCCGTGGAAGAACTCTGGATACAGGAAAGAGAGTTGACGACAGAACTCAATTAGATATCAGACCGCTCTACTGTGAAGTAGGATTATTTGAGAGAACTCACGGAACGGGACTCTTTCGAAGAGGTGATACTCAGGTACTTTCGACCGTGACGCTTGGAGGACCAAAAGAATATCTCATTTTGGATGATATGGAAAATGACGGTGTACAGCAGAGATATTTTCACCACTATAATTTCCCACCTTTCTCTACTGGAGAAGCCAAAGGAATTAGAGGGACAGGAAGAAGAGAAATCTGACATGGAAGATTGGCTGAAAAAGCTTTGGAAAGAATGATCCCTGACAAAGAAACGTTTCCTTACACGATCAGAGTCGTATCAGAATGTCTTTCCTCTGGAGGTTCAACCTCAATGGGATCTGTTTGTGGATCTACGTTATCCTTGATGGATGCAGGAGTACCGTTGAAGAAGCCTGTAGCAGGTATCGCAATGGGGCTTTTCACTGATCATGATGATAGCGGAGCTATCACAAAGCATTTAGTGTTGAACGATTTGATGGGAACAGAAGACTTTATCGGAGATATGGATTTTAAGGTTGCAGGAACCCGTGAAGGAATTACTGCTATCCAACTTGATACAAAACTCAAAGGAATTCCGCTTTCTATTGTGTTTGAAACGATTGATCAGGCTTTCACTGGATATAATGAAATTATGGACGTAATGCTCGAAACCTTGCCTGCTCCAAGAGACCACGTAGGGAAATTTGCACCAAAAATTCATGTATTCCATGTGGCTCCTGATAAAATCAAGGACGTAATTGGGAAAGGTGGAGATGTGATCAATAAAATTATTGAACAATGTGATAATATTAAAATTGACTTTGAAGACGATGGAACTTGCTACCTCACCCATCCTGACCAAGCGATGATTGATAAAGCAAAAGAACTGATTTTGGAAATTGTAACGGATTTAGAAGTCGGACAACAGTTTGACGGAGAGATTGGGAAGGTTGAAGATTCTTATATGTTTATTCGCTTACCAAAAGGGAAATCTGGATTTCTTCATGTGACGAATCTGGCAAATAAACCTGTGGGACCTCTTACCTCTCACTACAAAGTAGGTCAACACCTCAAAGTAGTGATTACCAAAGTTGAACATGATGGAAAAATCGCAGTAGCAGAGGTAAAATAAAACTCCTCTATCTCTCTTATCTTGGCAACTCATGGCAGACATCAATCGAAAGCCGCTCATTCATACCTTTCTCCTAAAGAATACCCAACTCAATCTCTCCGCTATTCGTGATGAAGAGGGGGTTTTGGTGAAACATATTCAGGATTCTTTGGAGATCAATAAAGTACTCTCCTTCCCTACAGGGTCTCGCGTGGCTGATGTGGGGACAGGTGGAGGTTTTCCTTTGCTTCCGTTGGCAATTTCTAATCCCACAGTACATTTTCTGGGAATTGATAGCGTGAAGAAAAAGACCATTGCGGTCAATGAGATGCTCAAAGATCTTGGGATAAAAAATGCTGAAGTCCTTCGAGGCAGAGTGGAAGAGACAAAAGAGCTTTTTGACTACATTACGGCTCGTAGTGTGGCATATGTGGATAAGCTGATTCCCTGGAGTTATTACGCCTTGAAGAAAGGAGGGAAATTTCTCTTGATGAAGCAGAAAAACGCAGAAGAAAAGGTTGTCCTGCTCGAAGTATGTAAAAAATGGAAATTAAAGCTGATTTCTGAGCATTTTTATACCCTCTTTGAGGGAGACATTGAAAGAGTAATTTATGTAGTGGAGAAGTAGTATAGAAATGGTAGCAATCACCTCTTTGATGAAAGCTGATTATGATAACTTCTGTATCTGCTCAATAAGGTAGGATTTTCCATTAGTTTCGAAGAAATCTAACATCTGATCATCTTCTAAAAATGGTTCAATATCACGAACCACCTGTGAAAAATCGGTATTTTCTATTACCGTAATCAGTTTTTTTCTCAATTCTTCCATAGTCGCAACATCCTGCACACACGCAACATTTGGCACAATCTTATGAGAGAGATACCAGAATAAATCATAAAAGTCACGACCTTTCACAGAAACATTTGCATCATTATTTCTCTTGGCTCGTTGGCGATAAAGGACGGCATTCAATTTTGTCGCGAAAAGCGTACTTTCATCAAAACTGCGTATCAGCATACTTTTATTATGTACTAAGACGGGATACATCTTCATTTCAAAATCCTGACAAAATGCAAAATGATCGGAAATCTCAATTTTTAAATATAAATCTGATGAATTTTCGTAGTTCAGATTAAATTGAGAGAGGAGATTTCTGAATTTTAGGCTAATCCTGAATTTTTGGATTTTATACTCTACTTCCAATATATGCTGTTTCTGAAAATGTGCTTGCAATGCTTGTGCTAGTCCTTCAAAATCAGAGAACGTTCCTCCTACAAAATCTAAATCCTCACTTAGTCTATTCAACCCCAATAAAAATCTCATCGCCGTTCCTCCATAGAAAAACAACGTATTCCACCCTTTATCTCTATAGATAAAATCCAATACTTCAGACTGAATCACTTCTTTGAGATAGCCAACTTTAATTTTTGATTTACTATCCACATGTTCCTTTAGAACCTGCTTCATAATATCTGTGATCATTTGAGTTTCTTCAAAAAAATAAAACATTTATCCATCTTCTTTTTATTAAATCTTTTTACAAACTGCTCTAATCTCTCAAAATCTAATACACCCACCTCCAATCTAAGTTCTTCAAAATAGTTCTCTTCAAAGACAAGATCCTTTTTTAGCCAAAGATAGTCTAAAAGTGCCTTTTCTGGATAAGCTATAAAATATGTATATCCGTCTCTAACTTTCGTTTCATATCATCGGAAAAGGTCTGGTTGGATATTTCTATAGGAAAATGTTCCCAAGAAGTTAGTAAACTTATTTGTTTTCTTTGTAGTAATAGCTGTGGTCACATACACATTTTCAGTGATAACATTATTCATAAAAAGAACATCCTCCAGAGAAATATAACTTGGAGACAGCAAGACATTTGTGGTCAGAAATTTTAAGTATTGATCTGTCTCATTATTGATTTTTAGTTCAATCCACTTTTCTTTGCTGATATAAAATCCTCTTTTTAATTTAAAAATCGTCCCTTTTTTAAGCTCCCTTCTCAGTAAAGTATCAACACTCACTGGGTTAATGAGTTTTGCTACATCCTGAGTGGTAAAATATGCCATTTTTTCGAGTTTTTTATCCATTTTTTATATGTAATAAGTGAATACTTTTATTTCCATAATGAGTCATTTTTGATAGATTACAGAAATAAAACATAAATGCAAGAGCGTTTTGTTATTTTGTAAGGATTTTTACTGTAGTGAAGGAAGAAAAAAAGCTGACCTCCTCCGAAGTCAGACTTTTATGATGTATCATTTTCATTTGGTGTATCGTTTTTGGACAGGGACAAGCCCTGTCCCTACCTTACTTTGCACTTCTCATCAACATTAATCGAACTCGTTGGCGAAGTTCTACTCTATTTTCTGGATTGTCAATCTGGGTCATAATTCAGTTTTCTTTCAAGGCTTGAAGATGTTTCGCATAGTACGGTTTCCCACCAGCGTAAGTATTCTGCCGAAGCAACCTAGAGAGGACTGTACCAAATTGAGCTCTGGTGACTACTAAAAGTGGTTGGAAATAGTCCATATCCATTCCCATCAGACCAAGTGAACAAGCTTTCACAGCATAGTCTTTGATTTCAGCACTTTCTCGGGCATTAGAGCCATCTTTTCGGTGACACTGAGCAGGGATTTTTTCTGGTAGTGTTCGTCAGAGAGCATTGAGAGCGTAGTTGGTCACCATTTTAGCGAGATGACCACGAATGACGGTT
>JAITGP010000007.1 GCA_031280545.1 Candidatus Peribacteria bacterium | reverse complement strand
CTTGCCCCTGATGAAAGACTTCTTCTCAATGAAAGTCATAAACAGCATCTCGAAAAGGCAGGTATTCAGTATCAGATTGTTTCTGGAAAGTCTTGGGAGGAACGTTTTCTTTCAGCGGTGGAGGTTGTGAATACTTTTATGGATATTTATTTGGATCCTTCAGTCTTCTCCCCTTCAAAAAACTCTGCGTTATTTTGACTTTATAATGTAAATAACTATACTCAATAGTAGATTTTTATCTCTTATTTTATTACTCTATGAACACTCTCGACCAGATCAGAATTATGTGACTTCCTGGTGCTGAACATTTGGGAAATGCTGTCCTTTCTCATCTCAAAGAACGTAATACGACTATCCCAGAGTTGGTGGACTACAAGTATGACCGTTTCCTCGATGGAGATGGGAAAATTGCTCTCAATACGAGTTCGGTGCGTAATAAAATTGTGTTTCTTTTCGTGGATCCTTATAACTATGGGTGTGTGTATGATTTTCATGGGAAAGAGAGAGCAACGACTCCTGACGAACATCAACAAAATCTGCATAGAGCGATTAGTGCCATGAGTGGAAAAGAGGATCAGCTTTATGTGGTTTCTCCTCTGGTGTACCAAGCCAGACAGGACAAAAGAAATGGGAAAAATGAGTCTTTGGATATGGCAGTAGCACTCAATCATCTCAAAACTCATGCTCGTAAATTTCAAGGAGTGATTGGTGTGGATGTGCATAATCCTTCTGCCTTCGAAAATGCTTTGGCAGATTATGAGGCTATTAATCTGTATCCAGCAGTGCCTTTATTGCATGCTTTGATTCAAGATATCCCTCAATATTTAAATGATATTCTCGTGATTGGACCCGATGCGGGAGCGACCAATAGAACTAGAATTTTCGCTGATCTCTTAGACCAAAGTCCTTATGGTATTTTCAACAAAAGACGCGATTTCTCACAAAAAGATACTATCCTAGAACATACCTATACTGGGAATTCTGATGATGTTGTAGGAAAATATGTAATTGTCCCTGATGATCTGATCGCCACCTGAACTACGATGTTGGATGTAGCTAAAAAGAGCAAAGAAATGGGGGCTAAAGGAGTGGCTTTGGTAGCTAGTCATGCGAGTTTTACTAAAGGGATAGAAGAATTTGATCAGGCTTTTTCTGAGGGCTATTTCGATAAACTCTATACTACCAATGGAAGTTATATCCCTGATGAAATCAAACAAAAACCTCGATATAGAGAAGTGGATATTGCTCCAACTTTAGCTAATGTGATTGAGTGTATTTGTCAAGGTGCTTCTACTAGTGAGCAGAGAAAAAATACTGAAAGAGCACTCCTTGCTGAGGTTCAGAAATTGAAACAACAACTTTAATCCTGCTTTTTATTTCTTTTTTTCTTCCTCTATGACTGAAAACAATTCTTCTTCACTGCTTGAAAAAGCAGACCTTTTCCATGTCTCGCCTGAGTATTTGGAGCAACTCCAGCAGAGATTGCAGGCAACGCTCAGAGATGTGCCAGACTTTCCTAAACCTGGGATCCTATTCAAAGATATTACTCCGCTTTTTCAGGATATTTTGCTGTTTGATGAGGTGATAGATTTGTTGGCTCACGCTTTGCAATCGCTTCCTCCAGAAAAACAGATCCAAAAAATTGTGGCTTTAGAGGCGAGAGGATTCCTTTTTGGGGCTCCCCTTGCTACTAAAATGGGTCTTCCTCTAGCGTTGCTCAGAAAAGCAGGAAAATTGCCTGCTGAGAAACTTTCTCAGACGTATGATTTAGAATATGGTACAGCGACTATTGAAATGCACAAAGATTCTATTCAGGCGAATGAGCAGGTGCTGATTATTGATGATCTATTGGCGACAGGTGGGACGATTAATGCTTCGGTGGCTCTGATCGAAAAGCTTGGAGGAGAAACGGTTGCTACTGCGTTTCTGGCAGATATTAAGGCTTTGAATGGTAGAGAAAAGCTTCCTAATGGAGTGGAAGTGTTTTCGATTTTGAAGGTGTAGTGGTGTTTATTTGTTAACGGTAAATGCGGTAGGGGCAGACCTGTGTGTGTATTGGGCGAACACGTAGGTTCGCCCCTACCGTGTTTGTTGTTATTGTATTATATTTACATAATGTGTTGACTTGTGTATGTATTATTATATTACAGATGAGAAAACAAATCAATATTAATAAATCTAAAAATAAAAATGGTATGGAACAGCTAATAAAAAAGGAAGAAGCGGAAAGAATTATTGCTAAACAGGCTCCAATTAGGTCTATGAGACAGAATTCACCATAAGTTAATATCAAAAAAAGGGGTAAGAATATCAATCTTACCTCTATTTTTTTATTTAAAAAATCAGTGCTACTATTTATACAATCTCTTGACACTATTATATAAATATGTATAATGAAATGTAAATATTTTATCTCTCTACTTTTTTTTATGGTAGACTTTAATATTCTTATCCCTGGGAGACATCATTTGGAAACTACGTATTTATGGGACTATCTCATAAAAGTGATCCAACAAGATCTCTGTACTTTGCTTGGAGTGGATGGAAAGCCTTTGAATTTTCCTAAAGGAGTGAAAGCGAATAATCTTATTTTTGCTATTACCTCAGCTAATCATAATGGGACCAGAAGAAATCCTTTGGATTTGAGTAAGAGAAGTGTGATCGTAGACCGTTTTGGTGAGGATATTAAAGCTACTGTTGCTAGCAATTTTATCCCTTTTTCGCTCCAGAATTTTCAATATCCTATTGATAATATTTCTCATATGGAGAAATTTCCTGACTATATTATCAAAAAAATAGAGGTAGAAAGTCAGAATCGTTTTGATCTTTCTCCTGAACATACTCTTGTGCTATCTTCTACTCCAGAGCTCATAGAGCAATTTCAGGCTTTAGGGTATCAGATTTTGCCGAGTGAACTAAAGCCCGGAACGTTAGAGAATCCTGAATATTTAGCAGAAAGACCATGGGAATTGGTGGAATATTTGGTGAGTTTGGAAAAACAGGGCATTGATTGGCAGCAGGATCCGAAGGTCTTGGAAAAGATTCATAAAGGGACTAGAGGTCTTTATCAGACTTATGATCTTGTTCCTACTATTCGTAATCTCTTTGAAGATGAATTATTGGGGGCGGATGGAGATCTGACCAGTACGAGAGATTATAGAGTGTATATCAAGTCTTTTGATGATGGTGCAGAGAGAAAATTTCAGCAAATCAAAGACTCTATTAAACCGGGGAGAATCGTAGATATTGGGTGTTGTACGGGATCTTTAATTGAGGAAATGTCTAAAGATATGGACTACCAAGACTCAGATATGTATGGAATTGAAGTGGCGAGAATCCTCTTTGATGAATGTATCAAGAGAAAAGAGCAAGGATATTTTAAGAATGATAACGTCTTTTTCTTGCAAAAAAATATTGTAGAAAATCAGTCTTTTAAAGAAAATTCTATTGATACGTTTACGAGTTTTTCGCTGACGCATGAAGTGTATTCCTATCAGTCTTTAGAGGCTTTGAAAAAAATGATCAACCTGCTCGTCAAACAGCTTAAACCTGGTGGAAGACGAATCAATGTGGATGTGATTGGTCCAGAAAATGGGGAGAGAATTATTTTGGCAAATTTTTCAAAAACTGATGGAGCCAAAGAAAAATATCCAGAACCAAGTCAGCAGTTGAGAGAAAAAGATTATGAACACTACAAAGAAGAGTTGAAAAATTACTTGGAAAGTCTGTCTACTCATGAGAGATTTCTCCGTTTTGCTCAAGATTTTAGGAAAGAGGAGGGGGGTCAGATTTCTTATCAGCTGGTAGAAAGAGATAATGATATATATATTCAAGCACCGTATAAGGCGATTTGTGAGTATTTGTCCAAGAAAGAGTATACTCTCAATCGAGAATCTGAAATGCATGAAAAATTTTGTGATTTCGCTTATTCTGACTGGGAGAAAATGTTAGGAGAAAATTGATTAACCTTACAGTATGGAAGTGGAGCGTATGTGAATGATTGGATTGTGGAACATAGGCGAAAAGGAAAAGTGGAACTGTTTGATGAGGGAGAAAAAGGTGAACTTCTTCCGATTATGGATACACCAACCAATGTGATGTTGATTGCAGAAAAAGCATTAGCTTAACTTTATTAGTTTTTTTACTTGACTTTAAATATATATATCACTATAATAAGTTTCCTTGAGGAGGGAAAGTCCCTTTAAATACCTCAGGAAATTTTCAAGAAAAATAAAAAATGAATAAAAATGTTATTGGACTATTTGGGACCTGTGGAGCTTCCACTTGGAGAGATGCTTTCATGGCAAAGTATCAGGAATTAGGAATTGAGTATTTCAACCCTCAGAAGGATGACTGGAAACCAGAAGATGCTGAAAATGAGGCTGAACACTTAGCTTCAGATCAGATTATTCTCTTTCCCATTACTGATGAGACGTATGGTATGGGTTCATTATCTGAAACTGGATTCTCTATTCTGAATGCGATTAAATTGGATGACAGGAGGGATTTTGTGATCCTTGTCAGTCCTACGGTGAAAGAAGAATTACAAGTTGAAAATCCTGCTCTATTCAAGGAATCAACTCGTGCGAGGGCGTTGGTAAAACAACATCTTAAAAAGCTGAATTTTTCGAATCTCTATGTAGTGGAAACTCTGGATGAGATGTTGAAAGTCAGCATTGCTCTTTGGAATTCTTATCAAGTTCGCCAAGAAGTTGCATTTTATGCTCTGGGAAGTTAATCATCAAAAAAATAAAAAGTTATGGAAGTAAAACAAGAAAATGTAGTATGGCAGGAGTATTCATCGGATACTCCCTTGCAACTAGATCGTTGGTATGTCTTTAGAGTCGGATATAAAGATTCTAAGGGTGTTAAGCAGATCAAAAAAACGGGTCCTAGATTCTTATTAAAATCAAAAAGTTCTATTGATCTTTATTCTGATTCGCTTTCTCTTGAAACGCTCAGAGAGGAGCCTCAAAGGATTGTTAAAAGAGAGTCAAATGATCATCCCTATATTGTGAAATGCTTGGCATATCGGGGACTTACTGAGCGAGAAAAACGCTATGTAAGGAAGGAATTATCCAATAAAATTCGTGAATATCATGGTTTTGTCGGTCTTAGTGCTATATTGGAGGATTTGAAACATTCTAAAGGATGGACGGATCATTCAACGGATAAGAAGGCTCTTTTAGCTGCAATAGGTAAAACAGAAGCTCTTATCCATTGTTATGTAGACATAACGGAGGAAGATGTGGGAATTTTGCGAAAAGTGTTGGAAAATTTATAAATAACTAAAAAAATTATCTCTTAGTTCTGTATCAGGGGCTAGGGGATTTTTTTTATTCTGATTTTTTCTCTTCTCACCTACTTAATGTAAAAGATACATTTTCTCTTGCAATCATTAGCTTATTGTGTATAATACAATTGTTCAAAGATGAGAAAAGAGGATGGGATGGATGGAGGTGCTCCGACGGACTGTGAACACGCCATTCCTCAGGTAAAACTTTCTTTTCTACAGACATGAACAACGTTGATGTGATCTTTAACATTTGAATATAAACAAAAAAAATAACGAATATGAAAACATTGCATACTTTTGAAATTGCTGGAGCTTCGGTTGCCGGCACGAACCACCTCAAACGAGGGATGAATAATCAGGATCACTTTCATTGGATTCGCACTGATGACTATATTATTGCTATTGTTTCTGATGGCTGTGGATCAACGAAATATAGTGAAGTGGGAAGCAGACTTTTATCTACGATTTTTGCTCATTATGTAGCGAAATATTTAGAAAGGAGTAAAGGAGTGCCGACTGAAGATATATTCCGATGTGAACGATGGTGGGAAGAAATTCGTCAAGATGTCTTGTCTAGAATCCGCTTGACCGCTCAGGAGATGGGCGAAAACTGGTGGGAAATCCTGCGGGATTATTTTCTGGCGACTTTGGTGGGTGTGGTAATGCGGGAAGATAGTACTTGTGTATTTTCCTGTGGTGATGGGCTGTTTGCTCTTAATGGCGATGTCCAAGAAATTGGACCCTTTGACGGCAATAAACCCCCGTATCTCACCTATGGCTTGACCGGCAGTGAAATTACGGACCTTGATGCTTCTTTATTAAAAATCCAGCAACATCTGATCATTCCAACAGGGGAGGTATATTCTCTGATGATTGGTAGTGATGGGGTAGGTGATTTAGTAAAATTAGCAGAAAATCCTTTTCCAGCACAAGAAAAGCTGATTGGTTCAATTGAGCAGTTTTGGTCGGAAGACGTATATTTTTCCAATCCTAGTTGGATGAAAAATGTACTTACGACAATCAATACCGAGAAAAAACGTGTTAATTGGGAGGAAAGGAATGTTCAACGCTTTCCTGGATTGCTTCCAGATGATACGACATTACTTACGTTAAGAAAAAAGGAGGTGTAAGATGAAACAAGTACTGTTAAAAGGAAAGCCTCTGAACCTTCTCAAAGAAATTGGTGCAGGACAAGAGGCGGTAGTGTATGACATTGGTCATGGCATGGTAGCGAAGTTGTATCGTCAGCCTAATGACCCCTATTATTCGGGGTCGGTAGCGGAGCAACAAGCTTCTAGGATTCGTTTAGCTTTGATTCAAAAAAAGCTGATTGAGTTCCCCAAAGGATTACCGAAAAATGTGATTAGTCCTCGGGCTTTGCTTACGGATGTCAAAGGAACTACGATTGGCTATGTGATGCCTTTTATTACTGGTGCGGAAACTTTGCTTACTTATGGAGACTTGCAGTTCCGAGAAACTAAGAATATTTCCAATAATGAGATTAGGGACATTTTCCTAGCTCTACATCAGACGATAAAAAATTTGCATACTCATGGCGTAGTTATCGGTGATTTTAATGATCTGAATATCTTGGTAAAAGATACTCAACCTTATATGATTGATACCGATAGTTGGCAATTTGCTAATTTCCTGAGCACGATGTATACGGAGAAATTTGTAGATCCTTTACTATGTGGGATGAATGCTGGGATTTGGACGATGGCGAAACAACACAATCCTCTCGGGGATTGGTATGCTTTCAATGCTTTATTATTCAAAACGCTGTTATTCGTAGATCCCTATGGAGGTATTTACAAGCCCAAAGATCCTTCATTACGGGTGAAACAACAGTTGCGATCGAAAGATCGTATTACTGTTTTTGATCCAGAAGTGGTGTATCCCAAGCATGCTTATGACTATAAAGTTTTACCTGATACTTTGCTTCAGCATTTTAAAGCTGTTTTCCAAAAGGATCAGAGAGGGGAGTTCCCTCTGCAATTACTGTCCTCAATGCACTGGCAACGCTGTCCCAAATGTGGGATTGAGCATGCGAGAGCACATTGTCCGATTTGTAGTGCAGGAATGCAAATTCCTATTATGATTACGGGAAATGTACAAGTTCAAGAGATTTTCAAGACGGCAGGGGTCATTTTATGTGTCACCTACCAGCAGGGAAAACTCAAGTATTTGTATTATGAAGATTCGGCTTATAAAAGAGAAAATGCTGAGATGATTTGGAAGGGGAGTTTGGATCGCGAAATGCGATATGCTTTGCAGGGGAATGCTACGGTGTTTGCCAAAGCTTCTACTTTACTGCATGTACAGAATGGCAAGCAATCCAAAATCACGGTGGACCGCGTGGGCAATCGTCCTATCTTTGCTACTACCGAAGAAGATCTTTTCTGGGTAGCGAATGGCACGGTTTTTCATACTAATCCTTTGGGATTGGAATATGGTCCTGTGAAATTAGGAGAAGCTATTACTGATCAGACTTTGATTTGGTCTGGTCCGAAATTTGGTTTTGGGATGTATAAAGCAGGACACATTTTACAAGGATTTACCTTTGAAAAAGGACGCAACGTGATCAATGATGCAGTGCAACTTCCCTTCATCAAGGGAGAAATTATTGATGTAAAATGTTATCTTAGCGAAACGAGAGTTTGGCTCTTGATCTCTACCAAAGACCAGTCGAAGTACGTAAATCGTGCTATCGTCTTGGATGCTAGAGGAAAAGTACTAGCTGATCTTAGTGACGAAAATGCAGAATATCCTTGGTTGCAACAAATCAAAGGAAAATGTGCAGTAGGCGGATTTCTTTTCTGTCCTAGCGATGAAGGCATTGTTCGGCTGGGCTTGGATGTAAGTGGTACTTTGGAGACGAAAGTTTTCAGTGATACCGCACCTTATGTTAATCAGTATTCTCAACTCATAGTTTCCCCAAAAGGTATCTATGTAGTACGTGCAAAAGATATTGTTATCTTAACAATAAAGTAAAACTCATTAAAACAAAAAAAAGATGAAAACATTTAGTATTCCGCGTCATTATGACGCTAGTAAAGCTGATCAAGTCTACAAGGTAGACTATAAGGGATTAGCAGAGAAAGCAATCGCTTACAAACAAGCGGAAGGTATTACGAATTCAGCAATGGATAAGTATAAAATCGCTTTGATGCCGATTGATGAACAGATTACCTTCGGTATTCCTGGGTTTGAGCTTTTTGTGCAAAATGCACCTGAAGACACCAAACGTTTGGCTGAATGGTTGTATCGAAACTTTGGGCGGATCACTACGATCTTTCCGACGATGGATACGCACACGGCGATGCAGATTTTTCATTCTCTCTTCTTTATTGATGCGAGTGGAATTCCTGTAGCACCCAATACAGTTATTTCTTCAGATGATTTAACCAAGGGAATTTATCAGGTGAATCCTGCTGTGGCTACTGCTTTGGGTGTGGGATATACGACGTTGACTAAACACGTACTTCACTATACCCAATCACTGGAACGCAATGGGAAATACAGTCTGATAATCTGGGACTATCATGCTATGCTTGGTGGGATTGGGCACGCATTAATTCCGTTATTGGAAGAAGCTATTTTCTTTCATACGCAAGTGAGAAATTCTCAACCGGGTATCGAAATAAAAGGCGGAAGTCCGTTGACGGAAAATTATTCTGTCCTCTCTCCGGAGGTTTTGAATACCTATGATGGTAGCCCTATCGCTTCGAAAAATGCTCGTTTTATCGAGAAACTTTTGAATTACGATATGGTGATTATCGCTGGGCAAGCAAAATCTCACTGTGTGGCGTTCTCTATTGAGGATTTGTTGACAGAGATTCAGGCGAAGGATCCTGCATTAGCCAAGAAAGTCTATCTATTGGAAGACTGTACGTCTCCGGTAGTAATTCCGAATGGACCAGACTTTACCGATCAAGGCAATCAGGCTTTTGAACGTTTCCGTAATGCAGGAATGCATTTGGTGAAAAGTACAACTCCGATCGATCAATGGCCGGATGTAGAGGTAAGTAAATTAGTGTAAAAACAAAAAAATCAGAATTAGGAGGTACAATTATGTCAAAAAGTAATGTAAATTTGTTGATTGATGCACATGACGATGGTAATCTTACTCGTTCGTCTTTGGATGCGTTAACGAAAATCCCTGATATTGGACAAGCGATTCAAGCGGGATTAGGGATTCCAGTAGATAGTGTGAAGTCCAGTGAAGTCATCTTGCTCAATATCTTGACGGATGACTCTGGCTCTATTCGCTTTGCCGGGAATGCCCAAGCGGTGCGTGATGGTCATAATCTGTTGATTAAGGCATTACGCGAAAGCAAACAACAGGATAATATTGAGGTGCTCAATCGGTATCTTAATGGTACCGTACTGTATCCTTATACTCCCTTGTCTTTGGTTCCCGAAATGACCACTACTAATTACGATCCAAATGGAGGTACTCCTTTGTTTGATGAAACAGTAAAATTATTAGCGACCGTCATTGCAAAGGCTCAGGATTTCAAAAATAATGGGATCCAAGTCAGAACGATAACTCTGATTTTAACCGACGGGGAAGATTGTCATTCTCGGACAAGTTCCGCTAACGATGTGAAGAAAATTGTGGAGGACATGCTCCGAAGCGAAGATCATATCATTGCAGCAATGGGATTTGATAATACGAGTTGTGATTTCCAGACGGTATTTGCTGAAATGGGTATTCCAAGTCAGTGGATATTGACTGCAAATTCTACTCCAAGCGAAATCCGAAAGGCTTTCCAAGTGTTTTCTCAGAGTGCTGTTCGTGCATCTCAAAGTGCCGCATTGTTTAGCCAGACCAGTTTAGGTGGGTTTGGTGGATGACTTTTAGAGGGAAGTTTTTTCCCTCAAGTATTAACTTTTAAAAAAAGGCCCGTGGTGTAATTCACTCACGGGCTTTTTGCTTAGTTGTTTTTGAGGGATATTTATGAAAAATTTTACCTCCATAGTTTTGATAGGGGTTATATCCCCTTTATATGTTCTATAATTGGAGTACTCTCCAATATAGAAATAGATTGTCGGTGCGTTGCTGTTGTAAGAGCCATCAGCATTTAGTCTTTTAAGACGTATGCATATTGCACTATCTTCAGGAAAGATTTGAGTGATGACGAACTCCCCAGCCATGACCGAAAACTCTTTAAATTTTTTATGATCTATTTTCATAAATGTCTTCTGTACGATCTTGTGCCATGATTTTTTAAAGTTTAATTGTTGTTAATTTTTCTCTTTGAGCAGAGTTTCTAATTCTGCTAATTCACTCTGTAATTGTTGAGATTCCGTAGAGGTTAGAGATTGGGAAATTTTTTCTCCAATTTCTATGATCCTTGTTTGGATCCAGTTTTTTATTGTTTCTGTTTTTAGGTATTTCTTGCATAAATGTTTCAGGAGTTTTTTCATAAAACGTTTTGCTAGGATAAATCCTCCTAAAATCAGAGCTCCTATCCCTATGAGTACTGTTGTCAGTGCTCCAAGGAGCCCCATCCCAATAGTCAATGCTGTGGAAGTTGCCTCCCAGCATACGTGTCCGATGTAGACGGTTGCACAGAGTAGTGCAATTTCTACTATTAGGATTCCGATGAGTACGAGTGGACTAAATACGCAGTTGCATATCTTGTCCAATTGTTCATCTACTACCTTTTCTACGAGAGAAGAGGCGAATTTTCCAACTCTTTGAATTTTTTTCCCCATTTTTGTTTTTGTATTTAATTTAATTTTTTACTAAGAGATTTTTATGAGGTCCTCTAAAAAATCCATATCATTTTTGTTGAATTGACCGTTATAGAGATATCCATTCTCTTTGTTTTGCTTGAAGTTGTTCTTTATATTCTGCAAAACGTGTCGCATTGTGTCAAACTTCAGGCTTCTACGGCTTTCAAAATCCTCTGCAATTACCTTCGCTATATCCTCAAGTGCTCTATCATAGGAGCATTGATTGTTATTGTACTTTTCAGTAACGAGGAATAATTTGTTTGCGATTCCTTTAAATTCTTCTAAATTTCTCATTTTTGTTTCCATTTTTTTAATTTGTTTGTATATAAGTTGTTATTTTTTGTATTATAATGATATATATATCGAAGTCAATACTATTTCATTGTAAATTTGAAATAAAAAAAGAACCCTGAGCGATACACTCAGGGACTTTCCGTTAAGGTTTAATAATAGTTATTTTTCGCCGTAGAGATTTTCCCAATCTTCCGGCTTCAAGGCTTTAACAAACTCAATGCTTAGTTCAAGTAAGGCGTTTGTTAAGTCCAGCGTTCCCATGGCAGAATCGCCACGACCAGCGAAAGGAACGTCATCTGGTCCTCTCTGGCATGCGGTGTTGATGTTCACCCGACATGTTTGATTCTGTGTAGAATCAATAATGAGGTGAAAATCATTGATTTCCTCTTTAGTATTACCGAAGACAGAGATTTGTTGTCCAAAGTTGGATGTGTAAATCCAATTAAGAACTTCAGAAATGTCTTCAAATTCTACGATAGGCACCACCGGCCCAAATTGTTCCTCACGGTACAATTTCATTTGGGCATTTATTGGATACATCACTGCCGGATGAATATAACCGGCATTTACCAATCCTCCATTTTCGTTGAGGATTTGTGCACCTCTCGCGAGGGCGTCATTGATATATCCTGTAAAGTAAGGCACTGTTCCTGGCAATACAGGTGTTAATTGTATGCCTTCTTCCCAAGGTAATCCCGGTTTCAATGCATTTACTGTAATGACATACTTTTTGATAAATTCTTCGCGAATACTACTATGCACGAATAGAATCTTCAGAGCTGTACACCGCTGTCCATTGTAAGAGAGCGTTCCTTTGATGATCTCTTTCATGATGCCGTCAATGTTTGCTCCCGGCAGAATAATTCCCGGGTTCTTTGCTCCCAGTCCCAAAACGTTTTTGGTTTTGTGGGGGGTCGGATTGTTCCCGATGATACTGTCAGCCGTTCTTGTTCCTCCGATAAAGGAAAATACATCGATTTTCCCGGTTTTTTGGATCGGTGTGATGATTTCACGACCATCTCCATAAAGGGTATTCACTACTCCTTTCGGGAAACATTCATTGAAAGCATCCACTAGTGGTTCCAATAACAGGACGCCATCTTTAGCGGGTTTAAACAACACTACATTCCCCATTAAAAGAGCGGGGATTAATGTGGTGAATGTTTCATTCAGGGGGTAATTTGCTGGTCCCATGCAGAGGACAATTCCGCGAGGTTGGCGAGGGACTTGGATCATTAATCCTTTGTCTTCTCTCCATTTGTTCCAAGCAGTAGTGAGCTCTTCCAGTTTATCACAGCTGTCCAAGATATATTGGACGGTTCTGTCGACTTCGCCTTCGGCATCGCCACGGGTTTTTGCAATTTCCCACATGATTTTCTCTGTGATGTATTCGCGATTTTTTTTCAAAATTCCTGCGAATTTACGGACCGCTTTACAACGTTCCGCGGGAGTTGCCATTGCCCATTCTCCTTTTCCAAGAGCCCACGCCTTTTGAGCACTTTCCAAGCAAATTAATGCTTGTGTCTCGGTCATGCGAGGATAAGATCCCAAATAGATGGGCAATTCGCCTCGGCAAATCGGAGAATATACTTCAATTACGTTTCCTTCAAACGTTTTTAATCCGTCCATAAGGATTTTTTTCTGTTCTACTGGAGTAGGAGCTACTCCTACGTTAGCAAATAGGTTTGTAATACTTTCTTTTTGTGCCATTTTTTTTGTTTTTTTAGATTATTATTTTATTTTGAAAAAGCATGTTACTTTTCTTTTTTATATTATACTGATATATATATGTAAAGTCAAGCCTATTTTATACTTTTTTATCTTTTGCTTGCGGGGGCTTATTTTGCTTGCAATCTCTGATGATATTCCTATCTTGAAGCTATGCAGACTTTTCTTTCTTTTTTCTCTCTTCCTTTATTGTTTTGATCTCTGGCGATTGCAGGGGTGATTTTTGTATGTTATCTGGTTTTTTTGAGAGATGCTTATAGAGTGGAAAAGAAAAAACCGCAGAGAAAATTTGCTGTACTGGTAGAGTATCTGGTAGAAAGTATTTATAATTTCTTCGAGGAAATTCTGGGGGAAAAAGCTCCTTTTTGGATCAAATCTTACGTGACGAATCTCTTTTTGATTATTTTGATTGCTAATGTTATTGGATTACTATTGGATATTCTGATTTCTCCTTTTCCTGTGCTGGAGCAGTATATTCAAAATCCTACGGGGGATATTTCTTTTACCTTGGCATTGGCGGTTTGTAGTATTTTCATTGTCCTTAGGGTTGAAGCCAAGACCAAGGGGTTGGGCAGTTTTCTGTATAGCTATTTCCCAGTATGGGGAACAGATCTTTTTAAACTTTCTAAAAAATCTGAGTCAGTCTGGATGTTTTATCTGATTCGACCGTTTGCGAAGGTGTTTGATATCGTAATATCTCTTTTCATCGGGATTCTCAATATTATCGGGATCATAGCTAAAGTTATTTCTCTGGCTTTTAGGCTGTATGGAAATATGATGGCGGGGTCGCTTCTTTTGATGATCATTGTCTGAATGCTTGGTGAGGCTACGAAAGGTCGACTTGCTGGTTTAGAGTTGCCACTTCTCGTTCCGTTAATTTTTTATTTGCAGAGCACATTGACTGCAGTGGTGCAGGCATTAGTATTTTCACTCTTGACAAGTGTTTTTATCAAGATGAGTTTAGATACTGAGAGTAAAAATTCGAAAGTTGAAAATGAAGAACTTATTGTGAAACAATTAGCGGAGAGTATCCAAAGAAAAACTTTGTAAAATGCTAGTTACTACCATTGTTGTTAATGTATAGCAACATATAGTCAATATTTTTCTTTTTTTTCTCTTGACTTTATATTTAATATATATATACTACACTCATAAACAAACTTAAAAATAAAAAGATATGAGAACAAGATTTATTTTGGCATTAGTTGCCATGGTGATGAGTGTTAACGTAGTTGCTCAAAGTGACTCTACCAATGTAAAATCATCCTTGACCCTATCTGGTGATGTTCGGACAGGTTCTGGATATGCTTCACTCTTTGGACTGAAAACTTCAGATGAATGGTCTGCCTACTATATGGTAGATGTTCAGCATAAGTCTGGGTTCGGTCTCGGTGGTTATCGTATGACCGATTTCCAAACGGAAGGATTGGGAAGATTGGCCTTCTTTGACCTATACTGGTCAGGGGAAATTGCAAAGAACCTGTCGCTTTATGCTGCGGCAGAGTACGGATTCTTTGATAATGACAACCAAATGTCGTTTTACTGTCCCTATGTAATATTGTTCTGGTCTAACCCAGTTGTGAATGTGAATATCGCTCCGATGTATTGTTATTATGACAAGTTAAAATCGGATGAAATCATTATTCGACTGCAGGCAACAAAGGAAGTAGTAAAGGGTACGGAAATTCAGCTTTCAGGTTGGTATGACAATGTACTAGAAAAGAAATTCTATGGTGCGGTTGGAATTACTCAACAATTGCCTAAAAATTTCTACCTTCAGGGAGATCTACTCTTCCGAGAAGGGGAATCGTTGCCAATGCTAAATTTGGGCTATAAGTTCTAATCCGTTATGGAGATGAAAATTAAAATCGGTAGGTTTTCTACCGATTTTTGCTATTTTTTGCTATTCAGCTTTTTTCTTGTTTTCTGGGAGGATATTCTTACCCTAAATAATAGAGAGTTTTTTATCTTTTTTCTTGGAGATTTCACAGATGCTTCTTAGAATCCTCACTCCCAATGAAATTCTTTTTTCTGGCAAGGTGGAATTTGTGGAAATTCCGACTTTTTCGGGAACGATCGGAATTCTACCCAATCATGCTCCTTTGACTACGCTGGTGAGCTCTGGGAAAGTGAGGTTTATCAATAAGGAAAAAGAAGATAGAATTTTGGACTCAGCTTCTTTTCTTTTTGAAGGAGATTACATGACGCTGGATGTAGATGAGGGGATGGTGTATTTGGACGGTGAAGAGATTCAGATTTTTGTCCGCTCTGGAGTAGATGAAAATTCTCCAGATACGATGAATACCGCTTTTGAAAGAGCTCATTTAGAGATAAAAAAGTTGGCTCAATCTTTGCAAACCAGGAGAATAAAAAATATTCACTAGTTCTTTTCTCTTGTAATTTCTCCTTAAATGCCTATCTTCTCTACTATGTCTCTTACCCCAGCAATGCAACAATATCAAGAAATAAAAAAGCAGTACCTCGATTGCATTCTCTTTTTTCGTATGGGAGATTTCTATGAAGTCTTTTTTGAAGACGCCCATATCTGCCATAGGGTTCTTGACCTCGTTTTGACGAGCAGGAGCAAAGATGAAGCCATTCCGATGGCGGGACTTCCCCATCATAGCATTGATAAATATATTCCCAAGCTTATTCAGCATTGATATAAAGTCGCGATAGCAGAACAGACTTCTGAACCTGTTTCTGGAAAGATTGTGCAGAGGGAAATTTCTCAGATTATCACGCCGGGGACCTACATTCAGGAGGGAGATAAGAGGTTTAACTATATGGTGGCAGTGACTGAACAGGAAGTAAAAAGCTGAGAGAATTACCATTTGGCGTGGGGTGATTTTACGATAGGAGAATATTGGACAAAGAGTTTCACGAATCTTGGTGATTTGCAAAAATGGATTCTGACCTTGTCGCCGAGTGAGGTGATTATGGATATTGATTTCAGAGAGAAAGACAGCATTTCTACGCCTCTTCAGCAGTATCTAAAATGTCTGATTTCCGTCTATGAAATCCCGAGCGACCCTGAAATGTTTCTCACGAATGTGTGTAGAGTACAGACCTTGTCGAGTTTCTGACAAGCGACGGTGGAGGGAAGATTGCAAGCGATTGCCCTTCTGCTCAATTATATCAAGCATACTCAGCAGAATGCTTTGACGAATGTGTACAAAATTTCTTATCACGCTCAGCTCGGAATGGTGCTGATGGACGATATTACGATTAAAAATTTGGAACTCTTTTCTTCCAGTTATGAAGCGAATGAAAGATATAGTTTGATTGGTATTCTCGACCAGACTAAAACTACGAGTGGAGCGAGATTTTTGAGGTATGTATTGAGTAATCCGATTCATACGCTTCCCGTTTTACAGGAGAGGCAAAACCATATCGCGAGGTATCAGGAGCACGAACACGCCGGAGCAATGCTGAAAAAGCTCAGCGATACTTTTGATATTAATAAGTTGCTCACGACTATTTTGTATAGAAAGCTGAGCCCTATTCCGTTTATCAAACTGAGGACGACGTTGGGGATTTTCTTCAATCCCGAGTTGGAGTATTCGTCCATGATGAAACAGGAACTCGTGAAGTTGGGTTTGAGCGAAGAGGAGAAAAATCAGCTTTTTTCCCTTTGGGAAGCATTAAAAAAGGCTTTGAAAGCTGATGAAGAGATAAAGCTGGATATGGACTATATTTTGGATTGATATTCGGAGGAAGTTGATAGACTGAGGAAAATTGCCTATCATAGCGATGAACTTTTGTTGGAGTATCAGCAATTTCTCGTGCGTGAAACGGGAGTCCATAACGTGAAATTGAAGTTTGTGATGAACCAAGGATATTTTATCGAGGTGACGCAGAAAGATTCTTCAACTTTTGAATCGTCTCTGGATTCTTCGTCCTCTTCGCAATGCTCATCGTCCTCAGAATGACGAGTCGCGAAACTTTCGTTGAATCGTAGGCAAACCCTCAAAGATAATCAGCGTTATTCTAGTCCTTATCTGGAAGAAATCCAACAATCAATCCTGTCTTCCAAAGACCAGCTGATCAAACTTGAATTTCAGCTGCTGGGAACTCTTGCTCAAAAAGTATCAACGATTGCAGGAGCACTTTCTACTCTTGCACAGAAAATCGCGGAGCTTGATGTGTACTGTTCTCACGCCATTTTTGCGTTGGAGCATACGTATATCAAACCAGAATTGAACGCAACGAATGTGATTGCGATTGAGTGAGGAAGACATCCCGTGATTGAGGCTTACTTGCCTCGCGACCAGCAGTTTATCCCGAATGACCTCGTACTTGGAAATCAACTCGCACCGAGTGGAGCTTTGGAGCAGGAAAACGGGCTTGTGCATATTGTTACTTGACCGAATATGGGAGGTAAATCGACCTATCTTCGTCAGTCAGCTTTAATTGTTCTGTTGGCTCATTGTGGGCTGTTTGTGCCGGCGTCTTCGGCGAAGATTTGACTGATTGATGGGCTCTTTGCTCGCGTGGGGAGTGGCGATGTGATTGCGAAAAATCAGTCCACCTTTATGACGGAGATGATTGAGGTTTCGAATATTTTGAATAATGCGACGGAAAAAAGTTTCATCATCTTTGATGAGCTCGGGCGTGGGACGAGTACCTATGACGGAATGGCATTGACGAGTGCGATTTTGCAATATATTCTCAAAAGTCTGAAAGCCAAGACGCTTCTTGCGACCCATTATCACGAGTTGATTAAGCTCGAAAAGCAGTATAGTGAAGTGAAGAATTTTTCCGTATCAGTATATGAAACCGAATACGAAGTATTGTTTATGAAAAAAATAGTAAAAGGCTGAGCCAACAAGAGCTATGGAATTGATGTCGCGAAAATCGCGGGAATCCCTGAGGCGATTTTGGAGAAAGCGAAGGAGCTATTGAATGGATTGGAGCAGGAAAAGCAGTTTGCTTCGTGAGGAGTGGCGAGAGTGCCGTTGTTTGAGATGGAAGCGTTTGTAAGTTCTCAGGAGCAGGCGGAGTATCAGGAGAAGTACGAGAAAGTGCAGAGAATTTTATCACAGGCGGATTTGGATAATATGACACCATTGCAGGCGTTGCAGTTTTTAGCGAAAGTAAAGGAGGAGTTAGAGTAGAATATTTGTAGTGGAAAACCTATGTGCTTGTTCTATATATTATAAAGTCTTCTAAAAGTTGACAGATTTATATATTTATATATAATAAATATATAAGTTTTTTTTATCTTTTTATATATACCCATGAAAATAGCACAACAATCACTCACCACTCCTTTATTGCAAGGAGCTTTATGGTGAATCGGACTCCTTAGTATTACCGGGATCGGTATTGTAAGTTTTAATCAGTTTTCTTCTGATGATGTTATTCATAATGCAGGAGAGGAAATCGTGAGTGAAAATGATGACACTGCACGTGTAGCTACAGAAGAAAGAGCTAAAATTCTAGAAGAAATTGCCAATTTGCAGCAGGATGTTTCGAACTTGCAGGCAGAGACTTCTGGTTTACAGACTGAAATTGTTACGGTGCAGGATGATGTCACTCTTTCTGCTACTACGTTTTCTGAGCAAATCGCTGAATTGGAAAGTCAATTGGCTTCTTTGGAATCTGGTTTTTCTACTCTTTTCCCTTTAGGGACGTATATTGCTGTCAATGGAACGGTAGATCAAAAAACGATGAATCTTTTGGGATGGGCATTATGTGATGGTAGTGCCATTGATAAACAGGTAAAAGACGCTGTTTTATGAGGAAATACTTATAATCTGGCTGGAAGAACATTGGTAGGAGAAGGGGACTATGCCAAGGATGAAACGATTTCTTTCCCATTGGGATATGTGGATTTGTATACTGTGAGTGGAGCTTTTCAGGCAGGAGAAGTGTTGCATACGTTAACTGATTCAGAAATGCCGAATCATACGCATACTATTGCTTTGAAAGCTGTTGCTGGTGGAGGTGCAAGCAATGGATTAGCTCCGATGAATGGATATACTGCCGATAAAGATTTTCAAGTTTCTACTAAACCTGCAGGAGGAGATGAGGCTCATAATAATATGTCGCCTTTCCATGTAGTGCAGTGGTATATTAAAGTGAAATAGTTTTGTTCTCTTCAGGTGAAATTTCTTCGCGGTGAATCAAAAAAGATAGCCCCTTTGTGTAGGCTATCTTTTTTTTATAATCAGTTTTTTTATTCTTCTTTTTCAGCTTTTTTACTTGCTTTTGGGGCTTTTTCTTCAGATTCTTCAAGCATTTTTGCTACTTCTGCAAGGTCTTTCTTTTTAGCAGTAGCAGGTGCTTTTGCTTCTCCGTTTTCATCGATATCTTTCATAGAAAGTCCGATTTTTCTGTGTTGGGTATCAATGAGAATCAATTTCACTTTTACAGATTGTCCGATTTTTACTACTTCGTTTGGATTGTTAACGGATTTTTGAGATAGTTCACTCAAATGCACGAGTCCGTTGATGTCGTCGAATACACGAACGAATACTCCATACGGTACAAATCTCACCACTTTTCCATCAAAGATGTCTCCCACCTTGTATTTGGCTGGTAATTCTTCCCATGGATCTCCTTTGAGCTGTTTCGCGGAGAGGGAGATTTTTCCGTTCTCGAGTCCAATCACTTTTACCTGGATTTTGTCTCCGATTTTTCCGAGTCCTTCGATATTATTTACGTGACCGTAAGTAATTTCTGAGATATGTACGAGTCCTTCTACCGTTCCTCCGATAGTGACAAAGAGTCCGTAAGATGATACTCCTGATACTACTCCATCAAAGATTTTTCCCACTGCGAGTTCTTCTAATACTCTGTCTCTTTCTTCTCTGAGTGCTTCTCTCTCTGAAAGGATGATTCTTCTCTCTTCTTCGTCAATATTGATTACTCTCACTTTGATTTCTTGTCCGATGAGCTCCAATAATTTTCCGAAGATTGCTTCTTGATCTCCATCTTCTACTCTAGGGTAGTGGATAGGAGCCAACTGTGAAAGAGGGATAAATCCTTTGATACCGTGCATATCGATCAGGAGACCTCCAAGATTTGCTTCTGTAGGTACCACTGTGATGATCGTATCTTTTTCGAATTGGTCGATAACTGATTTCCATACATCGTACTGCAATAATCTCGTCACAGATACAATGTAATATCCATCTTCATGTCTGATGTCTGGATTGATGATTTCAAGTTCGAGTTCGGTCCCTCCATCCAAATTTACTTTTGATCTTTTGAGTTCTTTTGCTTCTTTTGCAAGGATTACTCCTGTAAAGGCACCATTTTCACAATCAACTAATACTCAGTTTTCTATTTCTTTGAGGATCGTTCCTTTTACTTTTTGTCCTTCCTTGATAGAGGGCACGATAAATTGGCTTGTAGTAGCCGCAGTTTTCTTTGCCATTAAGATATAAAATTAGGAAATAAAAATGCTGAACGCGATAAACGCTCAACTATACTTTTAGACCAGTTTTTTTTGAAATATCTGCATAAGATTCCAAGTTTGTTTCCTTGAGGTATTTCAAAAATCTTCTTCTGTGAGCTACCTTTTGTAAGAGTGCTCTTTTTGCATCAAAATCTTTTTTGTTTTTTGCGAGATGCTCTTGAAGCATTGTGATTTGAGCGTTGAGACGTTCGATTTGTGCTTCTGGAGATCCAGTGTCGTTGTCATGTCTTTTGAATGACGCGATTGCTTTTTTTTCAGCCATGGGTTAAAGATAAAAGAATAAAAAGTCTGTTGCTAGTATAGCAATGACGGGTAAACAAACACCAACAGGGGCTTATTCCGTTTAAGGCGATGTTTCTATTCATTATAGGTAAATGGAGGGAGATTGCAAGTCTATTTCTCTTTCTGATTCTCCCGTTTTGGTGATAGAAAGTGAGGTGTAGGGTCATATTTCCAGCTGATCAACTCGTTTTGGCCATTCGATGAGGATGTAGTTATACTCATTCATCTGATCTAAAATCCCTTTTTCTATGAGTTGCTCGAAACTTTCTAGTCTGTACATATCCAAATGCAAGAGCTTATTATCATAGATATTCAGGTAGGTGTAGGTAGGAGATTGGACTTGTTCAGGATTAATTCCTAAACCTTCGGCAAATCCTTTTGCAAACGTGGTTTTCCCTGCTCAGAGTTCTCCTGATAAGGTGATGATGTGATGGGTTTGTGCGAGCTGTTTCCCGTATTGGTGCATTTCAGTGGGGGAGTGGATAATCATAGAGAGAAGTGAGGAAGAGTAAAAGAAAAATCACAGAAGTTTCAAATATAAACAGATTTTTTGTGATTTATAACTGTGGAAAGTGTAGGGATTTTTGAGGAGCTTTCAAGCGAAATGAAAAGCTTAAGAATCCCTTGCATATCTCCATAGTTGGAAAAAGCTCAGAGAGAACAACAAGAGTAGAGGAAAACGCTCTGTTTTAGGGCGTTTTTTTCTATAAAAAAGAAATATCCCATCCGAAGATAAGATATTTCTAACCTGTTTAGTCTTTTTGTGAAAGACAATTCTTATACTAGGAATTTCTGATCGGAATGCAAGAGATTTTTTATCTTGATTTTATCGGCTGAAAAACCATACTTTCTTTATGATTTTACCTTTTTATTCGTGTGCTCATGAAACTATCTCTTCGTCTTTACGGCCAGTTTTTTCTTTTTTCTTTTCTCTTGATAGTAGGGTTACTCTATGGTAATTTTACTGTTGCTTATCAAGAACTCTTGATTGAAGAACGTGGAGGTAAAGCCATCAGAGTTATTAAAGTGGTACTGGATGGAGAACATTTTGTGGTAGCTTCTGTAGCGAAAGAGGGTGGAGAGACCTTGGAAGATCTGACTAAAAAAGTCTGAGGAACCAGTGCAGTTAATGCTGCTTTTTTCTGTCCCAAGGACTATTCCAATTGTGCCACTACGCATTCCGTGTATGAGAGGGTGTTTAAAGGAGATGGGGCAAATTATAGTACCTATTGGCCAGATACGAGTATTCGTGGAATCTTTGGATTTGAGCAGGATGGAACTCCACTGTTTGTCCAGAATAAAATTAGTGTTTGGGATGTAGGTCTAACCAGTAATATCAACTCTGAGAGACTTGATGATTTGTATTTTGGAATTTCTAATTTTCCTGTATTACTTATCAGAGGAGAAGATGTGACGGCTGGAGCGAGGGAATATATTGACAGTAAGCTGACAGGAAAAGGAAGCAGGAACTTTATCTGTTCTACTGAGGATGGAAAAACGGTGTATATGGGAGTGGTGGGTTCTTCTAGTGTACGAGATATGGCACCGTATCTTAAAGCCCAATTTGGTTGCTATAATGCTTTGTTTCTGGATGCTGGAGCGAGTTTGGGAATGGTATATGATGGAAAGGTTTTGGATAGGGGGAGTAGGAGGATGATTACGGATGCTTTCGTGGTAGTAGATAAAGAAGCTTATCTCAAGCTTGGCGGGAAAATTCCTGAGAACGTCACTCCTTATCAGCCAGAATATGAGTTGACTGAAAAAGATATGAACAAGATAGAGCTTCAGTCTCAGATTTTGGATAGAATTTTAAAGAGATATGCTGGTAAGGTAAAGACTCCTTCGCTTCTTTTCATCACTCCTTTCCGTAAAGCTATGACTAGTGGAAAGCTGAGTGTGAGTCAGAAGGCATTTTATAATCAGTTGTTGATTCATTTGTATACGATTGATATGCTGTAGTTGTTTTGATAAATCCCCCTTTCGTCCCCTTCTCAGGGGGAACTGCAACTTATGAGAATGTTTATATAGGAAATTGATTTTGCGTTCTTTGTCCCGTAGCCTCCGTATAGGAATACCGACTTTGTGGTACTTTTATTTTTTTCTCTTATACTATGGAAATTCCAAAACTTTGATTATGAACTCTAAAGCTTAGAGAGGAGGACTGTGTACATGCTGTTCAATCAGCTTTTTCTCTCTGATATGTGCATATTGATACGGCACAAATTTATGGTAATGAGGCGGAAGTCGGACAGGCTCGAAAGGCTTCTGGAAAAAAAAGAGAAAAATTCTGGCTGACGACGAAGATTTGGATTGATAATTATGGGAGGCTTGCAGAGTCGTTTGAGGAGAGTTTAGAAAAATTGCAGACGGAGTATGTGGATTTGCTCTTACTTCATCGACCGACTACTCTTTTCGAGCATGAAAAATGCTTTGATGTGATGATGGATTTGCAACAGAAAGGGAAGATCAATCACTTCGGAGTATCAAATTTTAGGGTTGCTGATATGGAGCATGCGGTACGTTATACCGATGGAAAGATTTTTACGAATCAGATAGAGTATCATTTGGAGCTTGGTCAGGAGAAAGTGAAAGTTTTTGCTGAGGCAAATGGAATTTTGATTACTGCGTATTCTCCGCTGGGACATGGGCATCTTTTGAAAAATGAGGCGTTGTGGGGTATCGCTGAGAAACATTCAGTTAGTGTGGCTCAGGTGTGTATTGCGTGGCTTTTACAGCAGGGATGTATTGTAATTCCTAAGGCGAGTAGCGAAGAGAGATTAACAGAGAATTTTACTGCTCAAGTGTTGGTGTTGGATGAGGAAGATTTGGCTGTGATAGTTTCTTTACCGAAGAATCATCGTTATATTAATCCACCTGTGGCTCCGCAGTGGGATGAGTAAAATAGATTTCCCCTAAGAATCTCTTGATATATATATGCAAATGGTTATAGTGTCAATACGGAAATAAAAAAATATGTTTCAAAACGGAAAAAAACACCTGACCGTGATCGGAGGGTGGGTACTGCTATTTGCAATACTATTGTTTACATCTTGTGCGGATGTAACTCCTGTTAAGGATTGTTTGCCTGGGGATCCCTATGGTTTTTGGGGAGGTCTCTGGCATGGAATGATTGCTCCATTTTCATTTTTTGGTAGTTTGTTCAGTGATAATATTGCTGTATGGGCTGTCAACAATAATGGAAATTGGTATTCCTTTGGATTTGTACTTGGGTCTGGGATTCTTTTTGGAGGTGGTTCTAGTACAGCAAAACGGAAAAGATGAACTTTTTCTTACTAAAAAAGGAGAGGAATTTCCCTCCTTTCAATCCTGATAATTATGGGACTCCATAGTGTGTCAGGATTTTTTTTAATTGTGCTGTGATATATCGCTGAGTCCTTGGAGTAAATCTGGGAAAGGTTCAGAAAAATCTGAATGAAGTCCGACTTCTGTATCTCCATACTGAGCCCAAACATTGATGGTGGTAGTATTGAGGGCAAACCCTGCTGAAAAATTAACACAACCCGTGAAGGGATTTTCTTTGTAATTTAGCACGGTTAGATATCTTCTATACTCTGGGTTTGAATCTGGAAAAATGTTTTTCAATTCATCGGTGTCTGAATTTCGTATGGTAGTATTCATACTGTTCCCTATTTTGCTGATCATTCCAACCATGTTTTCTAAGCTCTCTCATGAATAGGCGAAAATCCCTAAAAAAGCATCGGTAGTTCATTTTAAATCTACTTTTATATTATTCTTTACTTCCTCTTTGGTGAATGGCACAATTTTGATAGGAGAATCCAAAGTGTTTTTATGATTTGCATTATTATCTTTATCTAAAAATAAGGGAATTACTATACTTTCATTTGGTGCTAACTTTTTGCAATATTCTTTGGTTCTTGCATTAGATACTACTTCAAAATAAGGATCAAAACCTTTTTGGTCCAAAAAGATATTTTCACTGACAATTGCATTTCATGAATTCATGGCTATTTGAAATCCTGCGTCACGAATGGCGGTTTCGGTGATGGCTAGTTCTACTCCAGCTTTTGCGAGATAATAGGCTTTGAAGTAATTGGAAGTGGTTGCTCCGTATCTCATCAGATTTTTGATTTGACTCATTGCCAAAAGTGCGATTAGTGAGGATCCTAATAGTACGAGGATGACCAAGAGTGAGATATTCCCCTTATAACGTGAGGGAATTTGGGAGTGGTGCATTGAGATTAAAGAAGAGTTGTAAAGGCTGATCTATTTTATTTTGTCCGATGGGCTGATAAAAGGGAGAATACAGGTGGAGGAACATTCGAAATCCAGGTTTAGCAACATCATTTACACGACTATTATTTTCTCCTGGAGTTTGGGAGGAGAAGTAATAGGCTTCGCTATCAAAGGGGATGATCCTAAAGAGGACTTTAGAAATAATGATCCTTTTGAAATTGTCACCATTGCTGGCGATGAGGGGGGTAATTCCATTAGGTCCAGCGAGTATTAGCTGACATCATGAGTTGTCTCGGATGAGATCCGCAGGATCGTTTTCGTTTTCGAATCCTCCTTCCAGGTCGAGACAGTTTCCTGTGGTAGAAATAGTGGTCCCTGATCGTAATTCTCCTGTGAGATAAAGGGTATTTGTAAATCCTTTGGTGTTTGTTAATGTACTGTTATATTTGGTGTAATCGATGGTAGCGTCTTCGGTGATGGATTGAATCATTTGTGTGAGCATGAGGGCTTCTTCACTCAGATTTTTTTCCTGTTCTATCGTGAAAGCGATTTTGCTGATCGTTAAATAGGACTGTGTCAGTACCACAGCTAGTATTCCAATAATTACCAATACGATCATCGTCTCTACGAGAGTAAACGCTTTTTTTATCATCCTATCTCATAATTACCGATAAAACTTTCCATTACGGTATCTCCTGTTAGTGCTCCTTTTCTAAATAATACGTGAGATTCGATTTTCAGGAGTTTATCTGCGGGGAGTGTACTATTCCCTTCGTTAATGGTTTTTACAAGGATATATCTAGCGTATCGAAGCGGTTGTCCGTTATTGTTGCCCGTGTAGTGGTAAGAAAATTCAGGGTTTTCTGTCCCTGTAGCATAAAAAAGTTGAAAATTCTCCCAGTTGGTATCGAAGTCTTCTGTTAATTTTCCTGTCTGGATGGAGAGATAGTTCCCTTCTGTTCCCATGGTGATTTTTAGTACCGTATCTCCTGTAAAATAGTCTGCACAGAAGGGATTTATTTCTTTTCCATGTGAGTCTAGGGCGATGGTTGCACTATAGTTATTTTGAAAGATACAATTTCGAGGAAGTTTTTTGCGGTAATTGCTATCACGGAGATTATACATGAGTTCGATTCCTTCTCTCGCCAAAAAAGATGAAGTAATCTGTGTTTTTGCTCTGTCTTGATTACTGAGGGTTTGAGACATCCCGTAGAGTACGGCCAAAATTCCTGTCCCAAAGACGATAATGACGATGAGTGTTTCTACGAGAGTAAAGGCTTTACGCATTGGTGGAGGTCGTGAGCAAAAAGATAAAGACATTGGTATATATACGAAAGTGATCAAGAATGTCTAGTGGAAAAAAGTCCTCCGAAGTGTCGGAAGACTTAATTCTGGTGAGTTTAGCAATCTAAACTAACTAGCTCCATTTATCACAGGAGTCGCGATAGCTAAAGGATGTTTGTATTCTGCTAAGGTATGAAGGTTATCAATAAGATATTGTTTTCCTTTTTCTCTGATCAATTTCATTTGCTCAGTGTGAATGTTATTGTTTGTCAATAAACTATCTTGGGTGTTTTCGATGATGAAAGCTCCATTGTCGTTGATAGCTTTGGTTTCTTTCCATTCTTTGTAAGCAAGCCTTTTCTGCTTTCTTCTTTGATCTACACTATGGCGATCTTCAGTAGGCAGCGTATTAGGAGTAATTGAAGAGATGGAAGCGGTTTCCTGTAAGGTGTTTGTTGTCATTGATATAGGTTGGTAAGATGGTAAAAAGTGGTTGTATGAATTACGATATTTTCATTAAATCTTGAAAAGTTTCTCGTCGTGATTTAGTTCCAGCTGAGTCCTCAGCTTTTTTCTCCTGTTGATCAGTACCAACATTAGAGGATTCTAAACTACGTACTAAGAGATTTGCTAATTCTCCTCTCGTGATCAATCATTCTCCTCGAGGGGCGGACTCAATGTTGCTTTGAGTAGCAGCCGATACGATTGGCACAACTTCGTGCCGAGAAAGAAGTCTATCAGATTGGAAATTAACGCCTCATGATGCTTGAGAAAGTAGTGTAGTACACATCTTAAACTCAAGACAATATTCAAGATAAGGAGCAAACGGGGCAGTTGTTGAAACATTCAGCAAAGGTTTTAAGTAATAAAAGCTGTCTATAAAAGACTGATTTGCTCATTTTTTGAGCAGAAGAGTTCTCGCTATCATGATGACGAAATCTTTATTTTCGATAGGGGCATCAGGATAAAATTTTCCTCAAACACCGGAAACAATTCCGAGTTTAGAAAGTCTTTGGATCTGGTCCAAATACGGAGAACGGCTAATATCACTAAAAACAGGTAAAGAACGTTCATTCAGCTTTAAGTTAAAGCTGGCTACTACCAACTGAGCTAATTCTTCTTTGAGTAGGACCGTATCACTACTAAAAGAGAGCATTGGAGGGGTATGTACTAAGGAAGGATTTTTTTCCTCCACTAATAAGAGAATATCCCTAGCTTCAGATGGGCGGATAAGCTCCTGTGAGCGATCACTGCCATCAGCATTTTTTAATGCTAATTTTTGCAGGAATCATAATTCATATGCACTATTCATCTTTTTAGCAACCTCATCAGGTACTTTGAAAGAAAAATACATTTTTTCTGTCAACCCTTCTAGGTCTGTAATGTCAATTCACTGTTGTAAACGATAAGTATCCATCACTACCCTAATGAAGTCACTTATACGTACTTGGTACTTAGGATGAAAACTGTTGGCTTTTTGTAAGAGTCCATTGGAATACAGCACCAAAATCGCATCTTTATATACAGAGTCATGGATGTCGTCAAACACTTCCGGTAAGGGACGTGGATCGGCCAAACTAATACTCGCCACGCTAGTAGCAGGTGTCGGTAGGACTTCGGTAAAAGAGGGACTTTCTCCTGTAGAGGAGATGGGTGTACCTAGGACCTCGTTTCGAAGCGAAGTAGCTGTAGTAGCAACTTGCTTTTCGAGGGAAGCAAACAGATTCTCACTTGGTATTGAGGGAAGGGGTTGTTCTGTGGAAGTTGGAGTGGAGGTAGTGGTGGAAACATTCGTTGCGAAAACGCCTGAAACCGTATACACGACTCCGACCAAGATCATCAGAAACGCCACAACGCTCAAAAACCCTAAGGATTTCTTTTGCTTGTTGTTGTGCATAATAATAAAGAGTTAGGGAATAAATCTGGATGTGTGTAGAACCAGATGTTTTTCCTTTGAGGAAATATCAGATTTGCCGGCGATCATCGTTTCTTCAAAGTTTCCCTGTGTACTTTTGTCCCCTTTCTTGACAATTGTACGATATTATTATATACTATTTTTTTTATTTGTCAATTTTTTAGGGAGTTTTTTTTGTGAAGTGGAGGTTGAAGGTGTTGATAGGGGAAATTGATATCCTACTTCAGTTTTGTGGTTTGTTTGCATTTTATGGTGAGTGATCTTTTCAGTGAGATTGTCTTTTGTAGTCATCATCTGGTAAAACCTCGAATTACCCCTACTACACATCAAAATAGCTAAAATGGGTGTTAATATATATATATCCCCCTTAAAAATTTGCAATTTTTTTTAAATTGGGATAAGATAACAATACCATTTATTTTTTAAGAATACATTAATGAAAAAAAACACAACGCTAATCTTAGTATTTAGTCTCCTGGTAGGAGTAGGAGCACTGACATGCTATGCACTTCCTGAAAATAAGGAAGTAGTCTTTCATTCCCCTGAGTTCTGAGAAGATCTTTCTGTGGAAGAGCCCATGGAAGTTGATGGTCTCCTAGAAATTGATGATCCTATAGAAGTGGAAACTCCAGTAATCTCTGAAACCCCAGTAGTCTCTGAAACTCCAGTAAACGTGGATACACCTGTAGCCCCTGATCAATCCATCAACGTTGAAGAACCCGTAGCACTTCCAGTTCCTAAACCTGTTGAGCCTACGAGGATGACTACTTCTGCATTTAGTGCTGACCTGTCTTGGTCTCGAGAATCGACTTCTCCTTCCCTTACTACCTGTTTGGTGCTGGCAGTATCTGCTCCTACTAGTATAGAAGTAAACCGGGATGAAGGAGCAAATGAAACCTTTTCTGTAGGAACAGGATCAGTAGGTCTCTTATTGACGCCTCTGTGTCATACATATTCTACGGCGGGTATCTATGATGTAGAAATTGATGGTGATGGTATCATCTATTTAGATGTAGGACGTCAAGCCATCAAAAGTTTTAATGGAGCAAGCTCTCCTTCCTTGACCTATTTGTCCTTGGTAGAGAATACTCTGACCAGTAACCTCATTACTACGCTTTTCCCTAGTTTACCCGCTCTCCAAGAGCTCAATTTAGCAGATACGGCTCTAAGTATTTCTGACTATAATGACTTGCTTGTTTCATTAAGTGGGTCAGTATCTACAGGAATCGTAACTATGGGCTTTCTGCAATATGGAGGATGTAGTGAAGCTCTCTCTGGAGAGGCAACTACTGCTCATACAGACTTGACTACTGCAGGGTGGACGCTGATTGATGGAGGACTAGCAACGTGTGTTGCCCCTACTCCAGAGCCATCTAGTTCCTCTAATGGAGGAGGAAGTCTGAAGAAAGATGTCTGTCCTAATGGAGACTTCAGTCCAAGCTATTATGATGATGAATGCGGTGAGACTGAAAAAGAACCTACCTCTCCAGATGAAGAATCAGATAAAAACCAAAATGAGAACTCTCCCAAAACGATCTATGAAACTGCTTACGAACGAGCTAAAGAATATGGTATCACTACTGCTTCCACCTATGAAGAAGCAAGAACCACTGACGCTATCCTTAGACAGGAAATGGCTAAAATGATTTCAACCTACGCTATTAAACTCTTTCAGAAGACTCCTGATACTTCAAAAGTTGATTGTTCTCAATTTCATGACCTCTCCCAAGCGGGTGGAGATCTTCAACCTTATATCATCCAGTCCTGTGAACTTGGTCTAATGGGAATGAATGGGGATGGTATTGGTGTTCAAGAAAACTTCTTCCCTACCAGGACAATTACTAGAGCGGAAGTTGGTACGGTTTTGTCTCGTTTACTTCGAGGAACACAGTATGCTACTCAGCTAGGGGATGAAACCTATTATGGTAGACATCTTCAAGCACTCAAAAAAGCCGGTATTATGAACTTTATCTCTAATCCTGATATGGTGGAACTCAGAGGAAATATCCTCTTGATGCTCTGGAAAAGTGTGGTGAAATAGGAGACATAACCCCCCCCAATCATTCCCCGATATATCGGGAGAAGATTACCCCCTTCTCAGGGCCCCGATAAATAAATATCTTTTTTACCTTTTATACCTTATATCAATGAAAACAATGAAATCAACAACGCTTGCCCTTGCCACTCTTGCAGTGTTGGGGATTAGTGCTACGGTGTGGGCAACCTCTACAGCCCATAGACCTTCTCTTACCTATCCTACGGTGACTTACGGATCACGATGTGGACCTGCTCAGGCTGGTAGTACTTGGGTGAACGGTACAGGAGGAGCCATGACAGGAGTCACAAGTCTGACGATAGAACAGACAGAAGGAGAGCATAATGTCCGACTTCCTTCAGCGAGTCCTATGTACTATACTGGAGCTGAACAAGGCTGTCGTTTTACTTGCCTAGATGGATATGATCGAGATGGAGGTGCATGTACTTCTTCTATAGGAGTATCTCATGATGTAGGAAATGGTACTATTACGGTAAGTGATGGAACTCATTCCTATACGATCAGAGATAGAAACGAAGGAGCTATAGTAGCAGGTACGGGGAAACTCATTAACCGATATCCTGGAGGAACTTGTACAGATTCTAGTAATGGTGGAGACTGTTGGGATCCTTCCTATGGTGATTATTTCCAATGGGGTAATACCTATGGTTTTGCTAATGTTGGTAGTCTTACTACTAGTCCTACATTGGTTCCTAATGCCAGTACTTATGGACCAGCTAATCCTTATACGAGTTCCACATTTATTACACAGCCAGGAGTAGCTAGTGCTAGTAAGTATGATTATTGGACAGGAGGACAGAATGATAATCTCCGAGGTGGAGCAGGTGATAATGGAGCTATCGAGGGTGCTGGTACCGATGCTGATAGACAGGGACCTTGTCCAGCAGGATTTCATGTGCCTAGTGCTGGTGAATGGGGAGGATTGCTTTCTACACGATGGAATGCTACTTCTGGAGATTTGGATAGTAATGTAAAAGCTGATGTGTATTATGACTATAATAATGGATTGCCTTACTTTGATTATTGGCAAACTGACTGATCTGCCGAGAATGTAATTGGTACTAAGTTGATGAACGACTTCTTGTTACCGCTAGCCGGTTACCGCTATTACGATTCCTCTGCTACTGTCAACAATCAGGGTTTCTACGCCTACTATTGGTCGTCGTCTCCGAATTCTACCAACGCCCGTTTCATGTACTTCAATCCGTCCAACGTGTTCGCCAATAACTACAATAGTCGTTCGAACGCCTTCTCGCTCCGTTGTTTCCAGAACTCTCTCTAAGCCCGAAGGGCGTCGTTCGTCCCTTTGTCCCTTCCTGTCTGTGAATCCAGGGCGAGGGAGCGACGTAAGGAGCGGAGGAGTCCCCGATACATAGATCGGATCCGTAATGTGAAGGATCAGACAAAAGTTTTATCTCTTAAAATAAAAAAAATGAAAAAAACCCAAGTAATGCATTGGAGACATCTCAAACGTTTCGCAGATCTTGAAGATACCTTGTTGCTTTTTCGTTCTGGAAACTTCTGTAGAACTTTTGAGGAAGACGCTGTTTTCCTCTCTTGTGTCTGTGGATTTCAGATTTTGGTAAAGTGAGGCTATAAAATGGTAGGGTTTCCGCTTTCAGCTGAAGAAAAATATTTGATGCTTTTGAAAAAACGTGGATATTCCTATCGTCTCTTTAGTGTGAAAGATACTATTCCTCAGGTGGTAAAAAGCTTTGAAGGGACGGCACCTTTGGCGTGTAGCGAAGAGGATGCAATTTCCCGATTCAAACAATTGTCTGTGCCTACTTCACCAGAAAAACCCCCTGTACCCTCAGAAAATTCAGATTTTAAAGCTTTTCTTCAAGAATTAGTTGTTTTACTACAAAAATATTCTGTTTAATAGAAAAATCGTAGGAGGGTGATTTTATCTCTCTTTCATTTCTCTCAATCAGAGAAGAAGCCCATTATGGTTCCTTTTCTGATAAGGGGAATGAAGAAAGTTTTTTTGCCTTCCCCACAGCCAGAATCTACTAATGAATCAAATCTTAGTAGAGCGTGCATATTTGAGAGTTCAGTGGTTCACTGGGCTCCGAAATTCGGAGCTTAGTAGTAATAGATCTGTATAGTCGTTGCTATACTGACAAATCCAGCAATCACCCAACAACGCTAGCCGGTAACCGCAATTACGATTCCTCTGCTACTGTCAACAATCAGGGTAACAACGCCAACTATTGGTCGTCGTCTCCGAATTCTACCAACGCCCGTAACATGAACTTCAATCCGTCCAACGTGAACGCCAATAACAACAATAATCGTGCGAACGCCTTCTCGCTCCGTTGTTTCCAGCACTCTTTAAGTGGGGAAGTATCCCTTCTATTCTCTTTTTATCCGTCTGTTATTTGCTTATGGTTACTTATGATTATCTTCCTATTTTTAAGAGCAGCTATGATTTACTTTTAAAGCTCTTCATGGCTGTAAAGCATTTTCCTAAGGAATATAAATATTCTCTGGGTGATACCATTAAGCAAGAAATGATAAATCTGATTACTAATATCTATAAAGCCAACACCAAGGAAGATAAATCCAAAAATATTGCACTTGCTAGAGAAAAATTGGAACTCATTAAACTTTATCGAAAACTTTGTCATGATCTCAAGATCATTCCTCTCAAAAAATATGTAGAATTTTTACCTCTTTTAGCAGATATTTCCAAACAGCTTACTGCTTGGGCAAAAGCCTAATTTTTTGCTAGCATTTTATTTTTTTCTTTATATCTCTAATGGTAGATCCTACTTGTCTTTTAGTTGATCTTTTTCAGGCCTATTTGGATGCCAGAAAACACAAAAGGAATACGCACAATCAATTAGAATTTGAAGCTAATATTGAAGAAAATATTGTTCAACTTCATAGAGATTTACTTTCCGGTACTGATCAAATTGGGAGAAGTGTCTATTTTATCCAGCAATATCCAATTAAACGCGAAATTTTTGCAGGAAATTTCCGTGATAGAGTAGTTCATCATCTGATTTATAATTATATTTCTCCAATTTTAGAGAGGCAATTTATTTATGATAGTTATAGCTGTAGAAAAGGAAAAGGTACGAGTTTGTGAGTGAAAAGAGTCAATAAATTTATACGTTCCTGTTCAAATAATTATACTCAGGATTGTTATGTTCTCAAGCTAGATATTCAGGGGTATTTTATGGCTATCAATAAAGATCTGCTCTATCGTGATGTGGTTATTGCTTTAGAGTATCATCAAACAGATATAGAGCAGCAGGGGATTGATTTGCAATTTATTTTGTTCTTGATTCATAAAGTGATTTATAATGATTGTATCCATAATTCTGTTTTTAAAGGGAGAAAAAAAGATTATGTTTGACTTCCTCAAACTAAAAGCCTCTTTTTCGCTCAACCTCGTTGCTGATTACCGATCTGAAATCTGACTAGTCAGCTTTTTTCTAATATTTACCTCAATGGGTTTGATCATTATATTAAAAATGGATTGGGAATTAAATATTATGGGCGTTATGTGGATGACTTTGTGTTGATCCATCATGACAGAGAGTATCTTAAAAGTCTGATTCCTTCCATTTCTACTTATCTAAAAGAGGAATGTCATCTCCTCCTCCATCCTTCTAAAATTTATCTTCAGCATTACTCCAAAGGGGTTCTCTTTTTGGGTACGATGATCAAGCCGTATAGAAATTATTTACGTAAAAGGACCTTCGGGTATTTCTATCAGAAGATGCAGACTTTAAATAAAACGTTGAGAGAAGCAGGAGACAATGAGATTTTATTTCAGGAAGTGTTGGCGAGTTTCCCTCAGGTAATTAATTCTTATCTCTGATTTTTGCAGCATTACCAGAGCTATAAAAAGAGGAAATATTTTTTATCTGAGATAGTTGATGTGATGTTTTGGCAGTATTTTACTTGGAATGAGGAGTATACCAAGGTAACAAAAGCTAAAAATAGCACATAAAGGTATGCTATATTGGTTATTTTATAGTATATTTTTTATCAGATTTATTTTATTCTCTGTAATTATATATTGTATTGACTTCTATTAGTAGATAGTTATAAACAATATAATAATATTTTTTTTACTCCTATCTTACTCAATGGAAGAAACTAAAAATTTCCCTATCAGTAAATACGATTCCCTGAATGTTGATCTGAAACATTGTGTCAAAGAGCTTTTGGATACCTTTACTCAAAAGGAGGTGAAGACTCTAAAATGAAAAGATAAGGAGGACATAATAGATTATGTCTTAGATTTTTATAGTGCTTTGGCAGATATTCCACAACTTACTTTGGCAGATTTACGAAATGGTAGTGAAAATCCTCTTAATCCCGTTAATTCTTTATCAGACTGACATCATCTTTTTATCAATGAAACGGGAAATTTGGTCTATGGTAAAATATCTCGTAGAACTATCACTAAAGAAGCACTTTTTCGTGTATTGAAGATGGTAAGTCCTACTTCTTTACCTGCAACGTTATTAGAAGTCTATTCAGATTCTGGTAATTTAGAAGATTGATACAGAATTATTCCACGAGAAAAAGGGAATCTTGAAAAAATAGTTAAGGAGGCGAGAGACAGGGAAAAAAAATATCTTTATGAAGAGCGTAAAAGACTGTTGGAACCACTTATTAAGGAGTATGGAGAAGCTACTCCTTTGAAAACCTTATTAGAAACCTTTTCTTTTGATGAGCTTTTGGAACAAGGAATTTTGAAAGCATGTGAAGATCCTACTAGTATTCCTCCAAACAGGGTAGCTATTTCTTTAGTTGAGAATACTTTGGAGGTCTCTTCTTTTGAAGCAATGCAGAAAATGGGGAATGACAAAATTTATCTTCTAGATCTTTCAAAGTTGGTTAGCATGGTTGAGAGGAGAAGCTAGGTTGTCTGGATAGAAAAAAAAGATAGCCCTAAAACTGTGGACTATCTTTAGAGTTTTGCATTGTATTACAATGCCGATTCTGGGGCTTCTTCTGTGGAAGCCTCTTCTTTTTTTTGCTCGTCTTTGACTGTTTCGTCTTCGACGGGCTTTGTTTTTTCTTTTTCTTTGGGGGAGGGAGCCTCTTTCACAGTTGGCTCCTCTTTTTTGGGACTTTCCTCTTTCGGAGTGTCCGAAAGTTTTTCAATTGCCCACCCTTTTGCACTTTTTATCATTGGAGGGAGTGTTAATCCCCCAGCGATATAAATGCTAAGGACTAAGATTACCCAGCCCCAGAATTTCCATACCCCCGTTTTTTTTCCGTAAGCCATATTATTTTTTTTAGTTGTTTGTATTTTTATATTATATATTTGCTATTAAAAGTCAAGCTAAATTTCTCTCAAATCTAGTTTGCATTTTTAGTCAGCTTTTTTATACTCTTTTCTAGTTTATTTCCTTAAGAGAAAATCTGTATGTATAATCCCTATGACTTCTACTTCAAGAAAGCGAAAAAGAAAGGATATAAAGCCCGCAGTGCTTTTAAATTAGAAGAAATTCAGGATAAATTTCACTTAATCACTAAGGATACAAAAAATGTGATTGATATCGGTTGTGCTCCAGGAAGCTGGATGCAATATACGGTTGCTCAACTCCAGAAAATGCATGTGAAAAATTATCAAGTGATCGGATTTGATTTGAAAAAAGTAGAGATTACCCTTCCAGGGATGTTTACCTATGCTCAAGATGTGACGGAGCAGGACAAGGTCAATGAAATTCTGGCTTCTCATCAGGTAGGGGAGGCACAGGTGGATTTTATACAATCTGATATGGCTCCAAATACTATTGGTGATAAGGAAATCGATGCAGTGAGATCTATTGCACTCTTGGAGGAAACGATGTGGATGTATGAAAAATATCTTAAACCAGAGGGAAAATTCTGTACGAAAATTTTTATGGGACCGGGGTTTGATGAGTATGTTGCTCAGATGAAGAAGCTTTTCGGAGGGAAGAATATCAAAGTTTTTAAGCCTGTGAGCTGTAGAAAAGAGAGTAAGGAGACGTATGTGATAAAAGTGTAAAAGAAAATTGCCACTATAATGATGAGGAAAAGTTGATTTCCTTTCCCATTTTACTATCCTTCCAGTATGTACTTTACCACCAAATCCTTCTACCAGTACTATCTCTCCAACCTTCCCACCACAGCACTTTTCCCCATTATCCAAACCATCGACCAACTGCTCCAACTCTACGGTCCTTACCAGCTCCAAACTCCCGCCTTCCAGAAGTGTATTCACAAAGTTTCTCCCACCACTTCCGCCCTCCTTTCTCTCCTCATTCAGCATAAAAAACTGACGAAAAAGTCCGTGAAATCCCTTTCCAACCTCATTTGTTCCTACGCAGAAGTCGCTCAGTCACATTTCACGATTTCCTCTCCGAACGAGAAAGTGAATACCTCCCTTGAAAAAGAGCTGAAAAAGCAGTTTAAAAAGTCAGATTTTTCTCTTCTCTCTACTGAGGAGATAGGATTAAAAGTACAAGGAGGGGAGTTGTCGTATGAGAGAAGTTTGGAAAAGGATTTGAAGAAGATATTTGGATAGAAATAGATTTTTTTGCAACCCTGCAAACTTGGATTTTTATATCACGATTCATTATATTAAAAATGCCGTTGTATCATCGTCGTTCAATTCGTCTATCAGGATATGATTATGCACAGGCTGGCGAATATTTCATCACCATTTGTGTACAGAACCGTGAACATTTATTCGGAGAAATTATAAATGAAGAAATGATATTGAATGATGCAGGAAAAATGATTGAAAAATGGTATGTAGAATTATCAAACAAATTTCCAGATATTGTGGCAGATGTGTATTGTGTTATGCCAAATCATTTCCATGCGATTATTGTGAATGTTGGTACGGTAGGGGCAACCCTGCGTGGTTGCCCTATGACATCAAACAATATTTGCCCTATGACATCAAACACATTGGGTGAACGCGATAACAAACAACAATTATCAAACAAATGATTTAACACATTGGGCGAACACGATAACAACCAACAATTGGGCGAAATGGGAAAATATCAATTGGGCGATGGGAATGTGAACATATTGGGCGAACACATAGGTTCGCCCCTACATCACGTGGTGGGACGGTTCAAAACAATGACAACAAATGAATACATCCGTGGTGTAAAAACCAAAAATCGGCAACCATTCGATGGTAAATTATGGCAACGTAATTATTATGAACATATTATCCGCAATGAAATATCGTATCATCATATCGCAGAATATATAGAAAATAATCCAAAAAAACGAAAAGATGACCAATTCTGGATGGAAATGTAAGCGAGGGGGTTAGAAAAGGAACCTTTGAAACATATAACCAGTTCAGAGGTGTATTTTTTAAATGTACACTTTTTTAAATTTTCACTTGACTTTACATTATTATTATGTATACTGCTTATTGCTTATAAGGGTAAAAATAGCTTCTTATCATCATAAAAAAATAATTTAATAAAGTCCTCAAAGTAAAGTATGAGGCAATAAAAAAATGAAAATAAAAAAATTCTTTTCAGAAAAAAGTATCAGCAACTCCATTATTCCTGGTGGAATCCTTGTAGTGATTCTGGTATGCTTTGGCTTCATGTTCGTAGGTTTATCCGACGTGTCGCGTGATCCAAGCTTAGCACAAGTAGGAAACGTAATGCTAGGCTGTGCAGGCATTATTGCAGTAGCAATTTGGTTAGTTTGTACTGTCTTTCTTTGTCTCGGATTTCTTTGGGATAAAGATGGACATAGTGCATTAGTAAATGGAAAGTGTTGAATACAATACTATTTGAAATCTGTCCTGTCTTCTGTGGCAGATTTCTTCGTTCTCAAAAAAAATCAGCTTTCTCTTGCTTTCCCCTCCCAAATTCCTACTTTAAAAGCAATACTTCTTTACCCCACAGAAACAAAAATGCCCAAACCCACCGACCTCCTCGCCCAAATCCAAGAAAGTATAAAAAAAGCTGACCTCAAAGCGAGCTTTTCCAAAAAAGGAGAAATCCTCGAACTTCGCGACGGCGTAGCCACCGTGGTCGGACTGGATAACGCAATGTTCAGCGAAATCGTGGAATTCGAAAACCACACCAAAGGGCTCATTCTCGACCTCTCCGCTGATAAAGTCGGTGTACTTATCCTCGGCGACGCTGAAACCCTCAAACAAGGCGACACCGTCCAAACCTTAGGCGTGGTGCTGAGTATCCCCGTTGGCGAAGAATACCTCGGAAGAGTCGTGGATGGACTCGGAAATCCCATCGACTGAGGAGCGAAAATCACCAGCAAAGAAAGAGGACTCGTGGAAAAAATCGCTCCGTGAGTGATGACCAGAGAAACCGTAAATATCCCGTTAGAAACCTGAATTAAAGCGATAGACGCGATGACCCCGATTGGTCGTGGACAGAGGGAACTTATCATTGGAGATAGGCAGATTGGAAAAACCACCATCGCACTTGATACCATTCTTCACCAGAAAGGCAAAGAGGTGATAACGATTTATGTCGCTATCGGGCAGAAGGACGCGAAAGTGAAACAGCTGGTGGAAACCCTCAAAGAAAGGGACGCGATGTCCTACACGATTGTGGTCAATGCTCCGAGCAGTTCACCTGCCGTGATGCAATACCTCGCTCCCTACGTGTGATGTACGCTCGGCGAATATTTTATGGACCAGGGGAAAGATGTGCTTATCGTCTATGATGACCTGACCAAACACGCCGTTGCCTACCGTGAAATTTCCCTCCTTCTGCGTCGTCCTCCGGGTCGTGAAGCCTATCCGTGAGATATTTTCTATCTGCATTCTCGCCTCTTAGAAAGAGCTGCAAAGCTGAATAAAGCTAATGGTGGCGGTTCATTGACGGCACTTCCGATTGTGGAAACGCTCGATAGCGATATTTCCGCCTATATCCCGACGAATATCATTTCTATCACCGATGGTCAGATTTTTCTCGAAACTGAGCTCTTTAATTCTGGCATGAAACCTGCAATTGATGTGGGGTTATCCGTTTCTCGTGTCGGTGGAAATGCCCAGACGAAGCTGATGAAGAAAGTCGCAGGAAAGCTGAGAATACAGCTGGCGACTTTTCGTGAATTAGCGAATTTTATGCAGTTCGGCTCTGACCTCGATGAAGAAACTTATCAGCAAATCGAAAAAGGGAAAAGGCTGACCGAGATGTTGAAGCAGAAAAATGCAAATCCGATCCCGTTTTACAAGCAAGCCGTTCTTATCTATGCCGGCGTGAATGACTATCTTAACGAAATCCCTCTGACCAGCATTTCTGCTTTTGAGGAAAGTCTGTATTTGAAGATGGATAAAGGGTATAAAGCGTTAGCGAAAGCGATGTTGAAGCAACAGGATTTGACTGAAGAGATAGAAAAAGAGATGAAAATGCTGATCAAGGAAGTAGTGAAAGAATTGACAAAAGTGAGTGGGTAGAAATTATATCAAATCGTATTTCCCATAGGTGGTGAGATGTTTATTTCCTTTGCTGATGATATATTCCATGACTTTTATGAGAGCGTTAATATCTTTGTAGACTTTTACTTCCATCACGTAAGTAAGAGTTGGGCCGTTTACTATGGAGGTAATTGTGTCTAGGGTGATTCTTATTTCCTTATCAAAATATACTTCTCTGTTGAAAGATATTTCTTTGGATTTACTGGTAATGCTTTTGTTATACGGGAATTTTAGGATGAGAGAGTCTACATTTTCCTGAGAAATGTCTTTTCTTCCCTTTTCTTTTTTGCTGTAATAGAAATTGAAAATGCTGTTTTTCTCTGTCTTTTTCGTTGGTAAGAGATGGGTGATTTCCATATTTTTTATACTATTCCCCGTGCTTTGGTCAGTGATAGTTCTGGATTTTAGATTTCTGGTTCTCTCGGAAAATATGGGAATATTATGAAGGAAATACGTGTCCTCATAGGTTTTCGTTTCGTGATGAGTTAATCAGAATTTTTTTGCTGTTTGTTGGAAAAGTTCTGCAGGGTTAGGATAAGAATCGACAATAAATCTGGCTTCATAATATTTTTCTCGTTTGAATCCGTATCGTTTTGTGATTTGTTTTCGTAGATAGTAGAGTAATTCGTTCCCAGAATATTTTACGAAAATCGCTGGTGGTAAAGCCAAAATAAAGCTGAAGATTGCCAGTATTCGTGGCTCAAAGAGTTGGTGAGAAATTCCATATGCCATCAATATTGCGTAGAGGCTATCGTGGATTGTGATGTCAACAAGCAAATTTTTTATTCCATTAGAGATATTTGCTTTAAATTCTTTACCAATTGATTTCCCCGTTTTTTTGTGTTGTTTTATGGCTTTTATTAATTCCCAGAGAAAGAATCCTAGCTTTTCTATCAGAGGTCCCGCTAAAGAAAGTGCGAGCGTATTCTTGGTGAAAAGATTGATAAATGCAGTACCTACTACGTTATATCCAAATGCTACGGCTTCTGCTCCCCCTAGATCCTGTGCTTCTTTTATGATCGGGTTCATAGGGATATAAATTAAATTATCAGAAAAAACAGTTGATTCTGGGGCAGGTTGTTTGAGCTTTGAGAGGATCTCTTCAATTTCTGGATCGCGAATACCTTTTGAGTCCAGCAGTTGGGAGAGCTTTTTGAGAGGATCTTCCATAGTCTAAAAGAAGATAAATCGTTTGTACAATACCCATTTTCTCTCTAAAAGCAAATCTATTATGTAGCATTTTTTTCCTTTTTCTTTCTTGGGATTTCAAAATCTTGTCACAAATTTAAGGTTGATTCGTTATATTTTTGAATCAATAATTTGATTTGTTTTATCCTTTTATTCTATGACTATGAAAAAAACTCTTTTGTCTCTTCTTGCAGTGGGACTGATTTCTTTCGGTACCCTTCAAGCTGTGGTCCTTACTCCTAATTCTCCAAAGATGGAGGAACTTACTAAAAGTATTGCTAAGATTCTTAATGAAAAGGATCAAGCGTATGTACAGAAGTTTTACACGGAATTTGACAAGCTGATTGCAAAGTATGCTGCAAGTCCTGCCAAAGCTGGAGCATTACAAGACATAAAATCAGACTTTTTAAACTCTATTTTCTATGCTCCAAAAGAGTATAATACGAGTTGTATTGATACGAGCGAACCTTTGACGGTTTGTACGATGGAATATGCTCCTATCTGTGGAAAAGATGTTAAAACCTATGGAAATACTTGTAGTTTGAATGCTGCAGGAGTGGGAGTATTACATGAGGGTGCTTGTATTGAAGAAGATCTTCCTACAGCTTGTACCGAAGAACGAGCTCCTGTTTGTGGATCTGATGGAAAGACGTATGGAAATATGTGTAATCTTCAATCTTCAGACGCTAGATTCTTATTTACAGGAAAATGTGAAGATAATATCAAAAAATTGCAGTGTACTCACACGCCTGAGGTAGCAGGAAAATGTAGTAGAGAATATCTTCCTGTTTGTGGTGCAGATGGAGAAACTTATGCTAATGCTTGTCTAGCAAAAACAGCTAAGGTGAACTACACTGATGGAAGTTGTACTCCAGAAAAGACGCCAAGAGTATAAGAGATAAAAAGTCAGAATGGCAAGCTTAAATCCCTTGATAATGCAACCGAGATGTATAGAGTTTGGTTGATCGGATTGAATATAAAAAATCTATTCTTCCCCTTCAACCAAGCTTTTACTCTCATTGTATACAATGGCAAAGGAAGATAATATATTAGTACAAGATTTTCAACAGGGAAATGTTGGAGCATTTGAAGTGCTTTATCAGAGATATATGACCAAAATCTATTCTTTTGTGTTAATTAAATCTGGTGGAAACGTTGCTCTTGCTCAAGATATTACTTCTGATACTTTTTTGAAAGCATTTGATCATTTACCAAACTTCACTCAAACAGAGAAAGGAACCTTTTCAGCTCGATTATATAGAATCGCCTATCATTGTTTTATTGATGTAATTAAGGGAAAGTCCTCTGAGACAGTTATTCTCCATGCTGGAAATGAAGTTGTAGAAATGAATGATATGATTGATTTGTATGAGAAGAAAATGCTGACCAAAGATATTGTGGAGTATTTAGAGACTTTGGGAAGTGAGAAAAAAGATATTTTTCTTTTGAGAATCTGGGAAGAATTAAGCTATGATGAAATTGCAGAAATTGTTGGAAAATCTGCAGAAAGTTGTAGACAGGACTTTTCTAGGACAATGAAAAAAGTGGAAGAAAAGTTTAAAGCGATAGTGTAATTTAAAAAAATACTTACTTTATAGCACTTATAGCACCTTATGGCAGATCTATATAATCAAATTATTCACGAAGTCCCTGAAATACCTGCAAATTTTTTGCAGAATTTTATGAAAAATTTTAAAAAACCTGATCTTCAACCTAGTTGAGAGTTCTCATATAAAATGAAAAGGAGAGTTAATAAAAAAATACAGGAGAAAGAACAACAGCAGGTAAATACCGTCTTAGAAGGGTTGCCGAATGCTATTAAATGGAGATTTCGTCTGGCGGGGTTTGTGACTGCGGTCTGTGCATTTCTTTTTGTGTTTATTCTGAGTTTCTTGACAGATTTTTTTGGAGGTCAAATTTCAACGCCTAGTAAGTATACACAAGTGGAAACATTAAAGGCACAAGATACTAGTTTTGTTGAGGAAGAAGGTATTGGTGCTGAGAGTGGAATTGTTAAATTCGGGGAATATACAAAAGCTCTTTTTCCTACTGCTTTTAGAAATATTGAAAAGCCATCAGAACCGTATAGATTTCTTTATGATGGAAAAAACTATCCGAAATTGGCTAAAGAACTTCCTGTGTATAAGTGTGCAGGAGTGTTGATGAATGAAGAAACTGTTGCAAAGAATATAGGGAACTTGAAGTTTGGAAATATCTCCTTGAAAACCTTCCCTGATATGACCGTTGAATCAATCGTTTTACAAGCAAAGGATGGCTCACCCTATTCTCTTTATGTAGACACCGTGGAGGGGAGTATTGCTCTTTCGAATAGTGTACTTTATGAGTTTGATGATTCTCTGGGTGATTCTAAACCAGAAGTTAAGATGTATGCATATAAAGACCTTTCAAAAAAAATAGAGAAAAAGCTGAAAACATTTGGTATTTCTTTAGTAGGATACGGAAAACTGCAAATCGAAACTTCTTCGGAAGATGGGCTTGTAGAGATTCTCTTCCCTTCTTTGTTTAATGGGTATCCTGTTTGGAATCCACAAATCGATCAGCAGCTAGGAGTGAAAGGATTTTATAACCCTGAAACTGATCAGATTTCTCTTTTTGGTATTGATATTTCTAGTTATGAATTTGCAAATTATCCTACACGTGGACAAGAGGAGATTCTAGCTCAGTTACCAACAGGAGGAGACTATTTTGATGGAGGAAGTTTGAGTGAATATGCTGTTGGAGTGAAATTGAATGTTCCAGAAGTGGTATATGTGGCAAAATGGGTTGAAAAAGAGAAATTTTTTGTCCCTGCATTAAGGTTTACTGTAAGTGGAACAGGTATCGCAGAAGTGAATACCGTGTATAAAGAACTCGTAGATTTTTAAAGAAGTTGTAAGATGGTACACAAGGAATTATTACAAGATGAAACGCTAGCAAAAAAGCTGATTACTAAAGGGTTTTGGGTATACTTTTTTGCATTTTTTTCTGCTCCAATTGGTTATATTTTGAGAATGTTTTTGTCTAATACGGTTTCTGTGTCAGAGGTTGGGGTTTTTTATAGTGTTCTGGGTTTGATGGGATTGATCTCGTCCTATAATGATTTGGGATTGACGGAAGCAATGCAATATTTTATCCCAAAATTTTGGATCAAAGGGGAAAAGGCAAAAGTTAGACTGGTAATTTTTGTATCGTTTTTTATGCAATTATTGATGGGGATTCTGATTTTTTTTCTTTTATATTCGGGGGCGGATTGGCTGGCTCTTCATCATTTTCATGATCCCTTAGCTACACAAATTCTTAAAATTTTGGCGTTTTATTTCTTTGGGTTGAATATCATTACGCTTTGTTCTACGATGTTTGTCTCGTTTCAAGATACCTTTTCTCAAGGGTTAGTAAGTGCTATTCAGCAGGTGGTAAATCTGGTTTTTACGGTGGTATTTTGGGCTACGGCGAGTTTGACGGTTGTTTCTTATGCTTGGGTGTGGATTATTGGTGTAGTGACTGCTATTGTGACGGGGGTGAGTATTGTTGCATTGAAATATCGTGAGGTTTTTAAACGTGAGCAGAAGGAAAGTTATTCTCTCTTTTCGATAACAACAGGTTTTAGCAAAGAGGGAAAGTCTACTCTGAAACAGCACTTTAAATATGCATTGCGAGTGTTTCTGGTTGCGAATGTTGCAAGCTTGCTTGGGCAGGTGGATCAACAAGTCGTAGTGAATGTTTTATGACCAGAGTCAGCGGGTTTATTCTCAAATTTTCAAGCATTGTTGATGGTATTTATCTTAGTAGTGACTCCGCTTTTTTGATTGTTGTTTCCTCTTACTACTGAATTAATTACCAAAAAAGATACTCAAAAATTCTGACTTCTGCAACGTGTCATGTATACGTATTTTTGAGCGTTTGCTTTGATGGTTTCAGGATTTTTTGTTGTTTTTGGACAGGAAATTGCCGTCTTTCTCTTTGGAGAGGGATTTAGATTTTCTGGATATATGCTTCAATGGGTGGCTCCTGCCTTGATTTTTAACTGTTGGGCGGTCATTAGTTTAAATATTTTGGCTGGACTGGGAAAGATTAAACAAAGACTCGGAGTTGTTGCTTCGGCTCTGGCAGTAAATCTGATTTTGAATCTGATTTTTTTAATTCTATTAGGTAGAGGACTTATCTTTAGTGCGATGATTTTATCGGTATCGCGAATGGTGATGGCGTTGGGGGCAATGTGGGTAATTGGAAAAAGTTATCCGTTTAGCTTGGACTGGAAATTTTTGTTGAAAAATGTGCTGGTTATTGGAGGATTAATGGTTGTGCTTCAGTTCGTAAAACCTTTCTTTGTCATGGAGCAAAGGCGAGAGATTTTCCGGGTATTGTTAGTATTGTTTGTAGGATATGGTATCGTTTTAGCGGGGATGAATCGGAGACAAATCAGGTTATTATGGAGAGAAATTAAAAGCCTTTCTTCTTCTCCTGCCGAAAATCTCCCTGTCTCGTAAGAAGCTTTTCATCAGCTTTGTGGAGGAGGAAATGTTTTACGGACTCTTCCAAAAAAATGGTATTTTGACTTCCTTTGAAGATGAGCAAGGGAAGTTTGAATTCAGTCTTTTTTAATTCTTTTTCTACGGTTTCATTCAAGTCTTTTATATTTTTTGCAAGGTACAGTTTGCTTTCATCGAATCCAACTTTTTCTAATTCGTCAGCCAGATAGGCTTTCATTGATGGTCCATGAAGAAATAATTTATCTGCTACTTGTGAAATATAGCCTGCCAAAAGTCTGTGTTCTTTTTCTGTGAGGTCTCCCAGTTCCCTCATGTCTCCGAGAATGATTCGGATTTCGGATTGTGGAAAGAGTTTTGAGCGAATTGTAAAGACCGTATCGATGATTTCTCTAACACTACGAGGGGATGCGTTGTAGGTGGAATCAAAGAGGAGTGAATCCTGTTTCCCTGCGAAGGTTGAGAGACGTCCTGGTTGGAGTTGGTAGGTGAGAGTAAGGTCTTTTTGTAAACCCCCTCGCTTCGCTCTTCCCCCTCAATAGGGGGAAATCTCCTGCTGATATGCTAATGTTTCTACAATCGTTAACGCTACTCCGATGTAGCCATAATTGGCTTTTCCAATCAGATTTGTTTTTATGTGGTAGGTTTTTCCTTTTATATTGAGAGAGAAAGCTGATTGAATTTCGTGGGCGTTCTTCCCTAGGAGGAAATCGCATTCTGAAAAGGTGATATCAGCATTACTTTTATGTCCTTGGGTTTGATAGGTTAGTTTATCTTTTTGAATATTTGGAAGGAGTTGCATTGCATACTGGTCGTCAGCATTGAGAAAAACAAGATCTTTGGTATGTAATGCCATTTTAATTTCTTCATTAGCAATGTCTGCTGGCGAGCCGAATTGTTCGCTATGTACGGCGTCTATCGCGGTAAACACTCCGATATTTGGATGGGCAACTTTCAAGATAAAGTCCATTTCTCCTGGAGTGTCAATACCATATTCGAGTAGGATAAGGTCATATCTTTTTTTTCAAAACAAGGAGTGAAAAAGGCAGATCCAGAAGACTTTTCGAAAGTAGCTTATTTTTGGTTGCCAATCAATGATTTCAAATACGGAGAGAGATAATCAGAGTTCTCCATTAAAGTTTTTCGGTGAGGTGGAAACTTTTTGTTCAGGAAAAAATTGTTGTAAGGTTTGGTAGATAATCATACGACAGGAAGTTTTCCCTACGCTTCCATTGATTCCGATGACTTTTGGCTGATGGCGATGGAGATAGTGATGAGCAAAGAGTACAAGAATGCGGTAGTAGAGGGTAAGTAATTTCCTTTTCATGACGTATGCATAACAAATAAACTTGAAAAATTATTGTTTCTTGCGAAGAGTGGTTATTTTTGCGGACTTTGTTCTTTTTTCTGATTTTTCTTGGTTTTCTTCTTTATGTTGTTTCCCTTTTGGGAGAGGGAAAACGATTGAAAAGATTACTGCGATTGGCACTGCCAAGACTACACCAAATACTCCCATTAACATTCCTCCAAAGAGCATACAAATGAATACCAATAGTGGATTGACTCCGAGCGTTTTGCTCATGAGTACAGGTACAAAGAACTTTTCTTCTGCCTGCTGGATGATGGTGTATACGACGATTACTCGCAAGAAGCCAGGGAATCCATACAAAAGTAAGGCAAAAACAGCTGCTGGGAAGGCTCAGAGCCATGGTCAGAGATAAGGAATGATTTCAAAAAGTCCTGCGATGAGAGCCAAGACTCCCTTTTGTGGTAGGTCGATTCCACATCGGCTAAGGATTCGTAATCCGAGATAAGAGGCTAGTCCTATCAAGAGACAGAGAAAAAGCTGAGATCTTAATCGAGAAGAAATTCCACTGTAGACTTCTTCTACTTTTTCTTTACTTTTTTTCACTTTACGGAAGAGGTATTTGATTCCATATTTTACTTCAAAATGAGAAATGCTAAAGAAGAGTGAGAGGGTGAAAATGATTACGAGTTTTCCTGCTGTGGCAAAAATTTCACCGAAAATATTAACTGCATATCCTCCAATAGTTTTGAGATAAGAACTGGAGATATTTACGATATTTCCGAGATTTTCTGTGATGGTCTGTAGTAAGGAAGCCGAATTGGATTCTTTAATGTATTTGAGGATATCGTCATTGAGAAAGTCAGGAATCCATTTCAATCCTCTGATGTATGCATCGATTCCTTGGGTGAGAATATCGGTTTGTACGCTTTGGGCGTAGGTGATTATAGATTGTAGCATTTGAGTCCCTCGGCTGATGAGGAAAGGGACAATGATGATAAATCCTGAAAGTAATAAGAGAATCAAGAGAAAATAGGCGATGAAGATTCCTAAACCTCTACTGCGAGTAGTTCTTCCCCAGAAGCTGATAACTCCTTCGATTGCTAGAGAAAGAATATAGGCAAAAATCAGCATATAAAAATAGGTGAGAGTATGGTAGAGAACATATCCGATTCCTACAAAAAGTAGTCCAATCCTTCGAAAGATGATGATTCTGCGGGTGGAAAAAGGATGGGTATCTGTTTCTGCGGTCTGTGCTAGCTCCAATTGTTCTTCGTCGATTTCTCTATTGATGTGAGGAAATCTTTGGTCTCGATGTTCTTTTACTTTTCCTTTGAATGAGGCAATTTGGTTGTGCCAGTCTTGTTTGAGTTGGGTAGTTTTGTGTTTTATTTTTTGGAGCATAGAAAGGATTGGAAAGAGGTAAAAGCAGATTCAAATGCTTGGAGGAGGTAGGTTTTAGCTTCAGCTTTCTTTTTTTCTTGGAGAAGAAGTTGAAGGTTGCTGAGCATATTTTTGTTGAGTACTATGAATACTTTATAAAATTGACCACCAATTGCTAGTTGATTTGCCTTTTTTTCGCGGAGAGCGTTCATGATCGTTCTTTTCATGAAATTTCTTTTGGTCGCATGTTTGGAAAGTTTGATCGTGATATGGCAGGAAAACTGATTAAAAAGCAGATTTGGATATTGTTTTATGTAGAAAAACCCGAATAGTCCTTTGGGGAAGTACTGTCTTTTCTTGGTCAGATAGCGGACATCTTTGGATCTGAGGCGGAGAGAGTGGGGGAGCAAAGCGATGAAAAAAAGGTAAATGTACTGATTTGAATATACGAATTTTGTAGGTGTTATCAATAAGAAAAAAAGAGGAGTAAAAAAAGTCGTAAAAAAGTTGCATAATTTTATTATTTCGACTATAATCAGATGTCAGTGATCTTTATCAATTTCATAAGAAAATTTATGCTTTGCTTGGCAAACTGTGCTGAGGATAGCGTGTGATGATACTTATTTCGCAAAAAATTGAAATCTCGTGTAACAAAAATAAAAGAGCCCCAACCCTTTCCCACGAATTTCTTTATTGAGATCTGTATTGTTTCAACTCTGTCTTTCATTACTTTAAGAGTATAAATTTACTTCCGTATCAACTAGACTGGTCAGCTTTCGACACTTTGGGAGCTATGGAAAGCAAAAGATAGCTAGGTAAAATCCTCTGCAAATCATAATGTAGAGTTAGAGATGAACGATAGATATCCCTTTATATTAAGGATTGCCTGAATATTTCAGCGGGTACTTATGAAAATGATTTCTGATACTAAGCTAGCCATTTATGGTTAGCTTTTTTCTATTAGAAATTTTTTGAGGTTCTTCATTGTGTTTTTTCCCCGTACTTCGTACGAGGGACACTGTCTTTGCAATGAGTTTTCTTTTTATGGTTTGAAAAAAAAAGATAGCCCATATGTTGTAGGCTATCTTGCGGTTTTAGAGAAAAGGAGATTATTTTTTAGCTGGCTTTTTTGCAGGAGTCGCCTTCACTACAGGTTCTGCTTTTACTTTAGTAGGTTTTTTATCAAAGAGAGGTTTGAGCCACTTATTGAAGTATCCAGAAACGAGTAATCCTCCTAAAATAAGCAAAAGAATACCTCGAACGAACGTTCTAAGTTTCCAGAGACCTCGTAAAAGGAAAATGATTCCCAAGAAGGTGGTAAGTTTTTCTTCCCAAGAAGATTTTTTCCATCGTCCTCCTACATCACTCATAGTTTCTTTTACATCTTCTACTGCTTCGCTTACTTCCTGGGAAACTTTATCCAGGTTCTTTTCTAGTGTTTTTGCCATTTGTTTTAGTATAAAAAAGGTAAAGAGATCCCACTAATGCAGGAAAATTCATCTACACTATAGGAAAATTGCAGGGATATGCAAGATTTTAATGATAACTTGGGTTTGACAAAAGAGGAGATAGTTGTTCAATCTCTTTAGTTTTTACCTTATTAATATAGATGAGTGCGTCTATATCCTCAGGTTCCCACTGCTTTCCAAAGAGTTCCAACTCTTCTGGGAAATGAAAAGGTACGATGTATCTATTGGACTGTTTACTATATTCTTTATTGAAAATCTCCATGAAGTGTCCATTTTTCATAATAGAGGAAATCACAAAAAGATTCTCTCCTCAGATTTCTGCTTCACTGATCCATTTGCAGAGCATTTGAGAATAAAATTCCAAAGTCTGAATCACCAAATCTTTTGCAAAAGGATTGTTTTCAATCTCTTCATAATTTTTGTATCGATATTTAGAAATCCCATTATCTTTATACATTTGCATCAAAGCGTTTACTCCTAGATTAATACTCTCAATACGTTTATAAAACCCCTTTTCAACGAGGATTCCCTTACATTGTGAATCTCTAACATACAGCAAAAGAAAGCTATTATTCTTAATCGTGTTTTTCAAAAAGGAAATCGTCTGAAAGCTTTCTGGGATAATTTCCAGATTCTTCTGCTGATGAAAATTTCCATATTTATCATTAAATTCCAAACATGTTTCTCTATTGAGATACACGAGAATAATTCTGCATTTTACATTTCCTTTTTCCCCGATCAGAAATTTCTTCGGTTGTTCATTGATTTCGATAGTATCCAAATGGGAAAAAAGAAATTCTTCTTTAGTTTGTTTGTCAGCGAGCAGGATTTTTTCATTAATCAGATTTTGTATATCTTTCAGCGTGATTTTCTCTTCAAAAAAAATTTCTATACTAAAACTAAAAAAATGAAATCTCTGGTCATCCAAAAGAAAAATATGCTGATATTTGGGATAGCTCACACTATTTTCGATGATAGTAGGCAATTCTTCATAGAGAAGATAATTCTGAATTCAAAAATCTTTTTGTGCTTTTAAGACGTGGAATTTGGGATATTTGGGATCGAAATTTTCTTGCCAGAGATAAAACATAGAGAGGAAGACAGAGGAAAAATAAAAATTTTCTAGTGATGTTGTATGGATTCTAGAGAAATTTACAAGAGTGATTCACTCCTAAGTGAAAAATACTCATCTTAAGAAACACGATAAAAGATAAATAATAACAAGAAAGTGATGATACATAAACTAAGTTTCCCTATTAATTCTTTTTTCTTATAATTCCGGATATATATATCAGGTAAAAATTTGTAGGCTAAAAATACCATAAAGAAAGCGAGAATCGGCTGTAATCCATTACTAATCGTTTCAATAAAAGCTACATTGTAATGAAGGACAAGATAACTGACGATGACCATTCCTATAAGATAAAAGATTTCATTTCCAATATTCAAAAGAGAAAATCAGACTCCCTGAGTCTTAAAATAATGAAAGGTAGAGGTTCTGATTTTGATTTGTAAGAAAAAGAAGAGGTCAACTACGATAATTCCTATGTGTTCCCAAAAATAGGAAATCCATACATTATCTACGCTTTCTCCTCAAAACTTAAAGCTGACATAGGACAGTCCATAGAAAAGAGAACTAAGTAACATTAGCAATATCCCTTTTCGATTATATTTTTTTGCCTGTAAATCTCGACTAAAGAGCATAGTGGTTCCAACGACTGCTATCATAATAATGATACTCCATATCGACATACTTTCTCCTAGTACGATATTTGCAAGCACATAGCTAAACACGGGTATGGTTTGAAGCATAGGAATAATATTTTCTATTTTCTCACCTTTGAGAGCTTCCAAATAAGGATACACAGCGATCCCCATAAAAATTCCTCCAATAAAAATACTAAGAATCGCTTGTCGTCAGATAGTAAACACTTGCATTCCAAAGATGCAAAAGAGAATGCTTGCAATGATAAGTGCCATAATTCCTCAGACGATCATAAGTGTTCCCGTACTACTCGTAAGGTTTCCTGATTTTTGATGTTTACTAAAAAGTTTAGTGAGGTAGGTATCAATAATCCCTGATATATTGAAAAGAATAGGAACGAGGAGAACTAAAGCGAGCATATCATTGAATAGTATACTGTTAAAACTTTTTTATCCAAATATTTTTCAATAAAGAAATGGAAAGTGTAGAAAGCAGAAATCCTATTGTAGGTACAACGGCATTAATTCGCGGATTTCCGAGTTTTGTGATATAAAAGAAAATCACAATAACTAAATAGGTCAGAATAGCAATCGAGATTTTTCTGGTCCAAGAAGTTTCTCGTGCTTTATCTTTTTCTACTCTTGCATTTCTTTCTTGAATGTGTTTGAGCTCTTTTTCCAGTTGAGCGATTCTTTCTGCGTCAGACATAACAGGGTAATAGAAGATAAAAAGCAGATTAAGAGAGGATTTCTTTTACTTTTTCAGAGATTTTTTCTGCTAATTTTTGATTATTAGTTTCGTCCATATGTACTCCATCTGCAAGTAATTACTATGATAAAATGACACTTTATGAAAACGCTACTTCGTGGCAGAACGCCTTTTATTTACTTTTCTATTCTTATCCTTATTTTTTTCTCCATACACCTTGCTGAACATTTCGCTGATTTTCCCTTGGCTTCCTTTTTTTGTATTGGAATATTTGCTCTCTCTTTTCGGTTTTTTTGAAAATCTTCTATCCTCCGTTGATTTTGGTTTTTCATTATTCGGACGCTTTATTGAAGCGTCCCTACGCGATTCGTTGCGTGATGGGTTACGTGGTTCATCTTTCCCTTTGGGTTCAGATTTAATTTCATTTCCTCTTCTGGTCGTTCTCGTCTTTTCTTCGGTGGTTTTATCTCGTTTTCTTTTTCCTTTATTGTTGTAAGGGTTGTTGCTCTCTGGTCTTCTTGAACTTTCTTCTTCCGTTGGGTTTGGACGATTTAATTTTTTCGAACGGTTTAATCCCGCAGCTTGTGCGGGACGCGGTGAACCGTCCCTACGCTTACTTCTATTCTCTCTTGTTCAATGAGATGTTCCAACTTCTGCTTCATCACCCTCGTCTCCTCCATACTCCTTTGCTTCGTGCTCGTCAAAGTTTACTTGAATATCTCTTTCCATTCAGCTTTCTCCTCTATTTCTATACTTTATCACAATTGGCACTCCAATAAATCCAAAATGCTTTCTAATCGTATTTTCCACTCGCTTCTTAAACGCAAAATTCACTCTGGACTTATGGTTGACGAACATAATGAAAGTCGGTGCGTCCACGGCAATCTGCGTAGCGTAGAGGATTTTGGCAATCTTATTTTTCGGAAATCTTGGGGGACGCTGAATCATTTCATGTCAGATAGCCTTATTGAGTTCTCTGGTTCAGACTCTTTTTGTATTTTCTTTCTGCAACATACCGACCATTTTCATCACTTCTTGTATCCCTTGCCCCTTGGTCGCAACCATTGGTACAATCGGGATATATTTAGCAAATTCCAGATACGACTGGGCACCTCTTATCATCGCTTCCAGCCCTTTGGGGTTGACCTGATCGACCTTATTCAAGGCGAAGATAATCGGCAGGGCGAGACTGTGAATTTCCTGTAATAACGTCATATCCCTATGAGTAACTCCTTGGGTGCAATCCACCATAAAAATTACCACAGGTCTGGTGTATTCGAGCATCGCTTTGGTCTTATCGTAAGCGATTTTCTCAATTCCGTGAATGCTTCCTCTTTTTTTAATTCCCGCGGTATCGTAAGCGGTAAATTTCTTTTTTCCCCACTCAAAATCTCCTGACAAATAATCTCTCGTCGTCCCTGCAACATCAGCAACTTTCGCAAGTTCACTTCCCACCAGCGTGTTCAACAAGGTGGATTTTCAGGCATTCGGTTTCCCGACGATAGCGAGTCCAATCCTCGTTTCTTCCGCTTCCTCGATTCCCTCAGGATGTATCTTTTTCCATTGATGATATTTTTTCAAAAGCTGGTCTTCGACTTCACTCAGGTTTCTTTCTGTCTTGGCACTAATTCCAATAATATTCGGTATTCCCAAATCGTAGTAATCCGCGATAGCAAGGTCGGTTTCAGACTCTTTTCGTCTGAGATCGAGTTTATTGATGATGAGAAGGGTCTGATCCTGCCTTTTCTCATCCCTTATCAGTTTCAAAATATGCTGTTCCTTTGCCGTCACTCCCACACTATCATCAATAAGAAAGAGCAAAAAGTCTGACTCTTTCACGATTTGATTGATATAAGGGAGTTCGTCAGTGAAATCTAGTAATCATGGACTATCAAAAAAGGTCATCATCTCTCCATTGTCGAGCTGGAGTTTGTGTTTGATGATGTCGGTGGTAGTTCAGGGAATGTCGGTCACGATGGCTCTAAATTGTCCGATAAGTCTATTGAAAAGGGTGGATTTCCCGACGTTTGTCGCTCCGATAAGTCCTATTTTCATATTTTTTGTTCAAAAAAGTAAATCCCCAGAAGTATAGGGATTCACTAGGCAAAAGCAATTGGGAAATTAGAAAATTATACAATCTCTAATTGGAGTCCAGAAAGCTGGGAAGCGAGCTTGATATTAGAAGCCCCTTTCCCGATGGCAAGAGATTTCTGCTCTTCATCTACCTTGATAATGGCTTTTTTCTCATCAGCTTGGATTTCTACACTTTGTACATTTGCAGGTTTGAGAAGTGCTTTGATAAATTCGATAGTATTATTATTCATCTCAATAAAGTCTACTTTTTCTCCATCTAGTAGAGAAAGCACTGTGTTAATTCTATCTCCCTTATGTCCAACCATTACTCCCACAGGATCAATTTTTTCGTCATTACTGCTTACCACTACTTTGGTTTTCCTTCCTGCAGCTCTTGCAATTTTATCAATGACTACGGTACCGTCAGCCACTTCAGGCACGATTTTTTCCAATATCGCTCCAATGTACTCTCCATTCGTCTGAGAAATATCCAATACGATTCCTCCAGCATCTTTCCCTAATTTTTTCAAAAATACGAAGATCTCTTCTCCTGGTTCATAACTCCTATTTGGAATCTGCCCTTCTGGAGGCAAAACCACCGTCGTTTGATCAATGTCCAAAATAACGCTGTCTCCATGCACTCTCACCACTCTTGCTTTTAAAAGCTCTCCTTCCTTGTCTTGGAATTTTTCATAAAATTTTTCTCTTTCTATATTTTTGAGGCTTTGTTTGATGGTTTGAGCAGCAGCTTGTGCAGCAATTCTAGAAAGCTCCATTGATTGAGGAGTCACATCTTCCAAAAGTTTTTCTCCGATTTTCACATCTTTTCTGATTTTTTTTGCCTCTTCCAAAGTGATTTGAGTATCTGGATCTTCCACTTCTTCTACTACTTCTGTTACTTGATATAACTTTACAGTTCCATCGTCTTTGATATCTACCAAAATCTCAGATTTTCTATAATCAGGATAATCTTTTTTGAAACCAGATTTAATTCCTAGTTTGGAAATCTCCAAAATCTGAAAAGGGTCAAATTTATAGTCTTCTACTAATTGCATCATCGCAGCTTGAATGGCTTTTCCATCGAGTTTCATTGAAATTTATGTTTAGAAAATAAAAGAAATACGCAAAAATTTGTCTGTGAATAGTGTAAGAATTATCCCTACATTTGCAAGTGCTTTTTTACTCTTCTAAGGCTGAGTTTTCTTGTGCTTCTTTCCAAGCTTGAATGTCTTTTTGATTCCCTGTTAAGAGGACTTCAGGTACTTTTAGTCCGTAAACTTTCTCTGGTCTGGTATATTGTGGTGGTTCCAAATTAGTCATTCAGTTTTTTAAACTATAGCTTTCATTCTGTCGACTTTCTGCCTCTTTAATCACTCCGGGAACGAGTCTTACCACCGCTTCAATCATCGTCATCGTTGCCACTTCTCCCCCCAAAAGGATAAATTGTCCGAGGGAAATTTTAGAAAAAGCTGAAGGATAGTGCTTTTTCATATACTCCTCAAAGCGGTAATCAATTCCCTCATATCTCCCACAGATGAAAATTAGGTGTTCATACTTTGACAATCTATAGGCTTGTTTTTGTGTGAAAACCTCCTGACTTGGAGACGGGAAGAGGATCCTAAAATCATAGTCTTTTATTAAACTCCCTTGTCTTTCGGACGTTCCCCCTCAAAAAGGAGAATCCAACACTGCTTCTACTGCATCAATGATTGGCTGGGCTTTGATGAGCATTCCTGCTCCGCCTCCATAGATTTGATCATCGATTTGCTGGTGCTTATCAGTGCAATACTCTCTCGGATTTACAACATGAAAAGAAAGCAGATTTTTTTCTTGAGCTTTTTTCAAAAGTGAGGTCGATAAAAAGGAGTCGAAGATTTCTGGGAAAAGGGAAATGATATGAAGGTGCATAAACTAGAGATAAAGAGTAAAATTTTCAAACGAAGTACTACTTACTGAATTTTTCTACATTCCAGATAAAATCTTTTTTCTTCAGCTTCTCCCATAGAAAAGGTCTTCCTCGGTAAAGCTCAGTCTTTTATCACTGTGGTAAAAAAAGCTGATTTATCCATCACAGGGAGGAGAAGTCCTAAATTATTTTCTCCTTTCCCCAAAGTTTCGGTGGCTTCTTCTCCATGAATATAGTCAATGTGAGTTTCAGGATGGATGGAAAGATACTCATCCAAAAAGCGTTGTAAATTTCCTACCTCCAAATTAAGTTGCGGATTGTGGATAGCTACAGTAAAATACTGTTTTCCACTGACCCCTCGAAAACGATGTACTTCAGGAGTAGAGTGGAGAAGTGGCAAGTCAGCTTTCTGAAAAAAATATTCCACTTTAAGTTTTGACCCGAGATTGGAGAAATGTTCCTTAGCAGAGCGGAAAAACTCTTCTTCATTTACCTGAAACAGCACTCTGTGAATAGGTTCAAAAACGATTCCCTCATCATGCACATTATTCAATTCTACTAATGCAAATCTTGCAGGGTGAGAGACTTTCTCCTTTTCACTCAGCGTTTTCTTTTTCTCTTCCCAAATGGCTTTGGCAGTAGCAAAAGAATGATTCCCATCTCCCATAGCAAAAAGCAATACTCCCAAATCGTCTCCCACTCCGTATTTTGCTTTAAAGGTTTCAGGATCAGCCAGCTTTTTCAGTCCCTCCACTACACCTTGGATCTTAGCTTCATCGGTGATATGATATCCTGTAATATGTCCGCCTTTTATCATCAGGTCAAAGTCATAGAGCTTTTCATAGGTATCCAGATGTTTAGCTAACGGTTCAATAATCCCTTTCTCAGGGTCATCAATCAGTACCATAATGTGAGGACTTTCCAGTGGTGCGTTCTGTCTAATTTTGACTCTCGGTGGTAATCTATCCAAAATCGTCCCTTCTGTCGCTCTGATCAGGGTTTGAGAGCCTTTATTGTAGTCGTATTGCTCCAAATCCAATGCAACGATTAGCCCTTTTCTAGAAGAAGTATGAGAAGTCTGTCTGTCCAAAAAAATAAGTCCCTCTCCTTTATTTTCCAAAATCCCTTGCTCCAAATATCCTTTCATAGCTTGCTGAATATTTTTAATTCTCTCCTCTCCATCTTCTTGCCCCAAATAGACTTCTGGGAAAATAATATGGTAGGTAGAAGGCTGGGCTTCAATGTGAGATGCTACAGCTTCTCGATATTCAGGTTGAGAAGTATATTGATCACAAGCGACTACGGATCGTTTATTCCAATTGGTATCAGCTTTGGGCAAATAGATTTCAGGAGTCAGGATTCCCAGCTCAGGGTAATGAGTTTGCATAGTTAAATAAAGAAAAATAAAAAAGCTGATGTAGGAATACAGTTTTTTGGAAAAAATGCAAGGAATTCCATTCAGCTTGTTCCACTTACTTGGCAATTTAGAGTCTCTCTTTCAATTCGCTCAACTGCTTTATAATCATGGTGGGCTGATACGCTTCAGTTAAGGTTTCGTTCCCTCTATCAAACCGACAAGAATCAATTCCACAGTTCATTCCAAATCCAACATCAGACTTCAAAGAATCTCCAATAATCAGATAGGCTTCTTTAGGTAACTGATACATTTCCTGTATCCCTTCAAAGAATTCAACTTTGGGCTTCATATAGCCAAACATATCTGCTGAAAGGATTTCTTTTACGAATCTTAAGCAGTTTATTTTTTCCAATTTTTCTTTTGTGGCAACGGAAGGTCAGTTGGTAGCTACCAGAATATCATATTTGCTGGAAAGATATTCCAATGTTTCATAAGCCCCATCAATCGCTATGACCACCTCAGTTAACGAATGCATATATATATTATTTAAGGAAATAGCCTCTTCAAAGGAGACGGTATTATTGAAATAGATCAAAATTCTTTGTGCTCTCAATCGATTCAAAAAACCTTTACTTTTCTTTCCTGTTTCCTGTTGATACTTTGCTGGCAGAGTAATCTTTCCATCTTGCCAGTCTTTCCAAAATTTTTTATCAATTTCATATCGTCTCTGAAATTTCTCATTAGTGTAGGTTTCATTCCTCTTTTCAAGCACGTTTTGGAAAGCATGTTTTACATTTTCTTTGTTGTTGATGAGGGTGTCGTCTAAATCAAAGAGGAGAATTTTGTAGGGTGTGTTCATGTTTTTTTAAAGGTTAAAAAACCTGATGGAATTTTTGTTTTAATGCTGTTAATTCTTGAATAAATATTTCAGAAGAATGATTAGAACGAGTTAGGCTACGCATATGTTATTTTCTTTGTCTCTTCACCAACACATATCCCTGTAAACCCCAAGAGTCCACACTATCATTAGCATCTAATGACCAATTTCTAACCATTAACTTCACCTCAAACGCATCTCCCGTCAGATAAAACATTACGTCCTCCTTTGTCAAATGAACATCTGCATTCTTTTTGTCAACTTTAGATAAAATCTCAGCTTTCACAGCACTTAAATCAAATTTTTCTTCCCTTACTCCATCTCCCACAATCAAAAATCCATTTTCTTCCCTTGCCTCCACTACAAAATCATATCCCGCCGTTTCCAGAGGAAAAATATCCTCAACTGCACGGATATAAAAACGGTCAATTTCTTGGTTTCAGCGATTATATCAATAAGAATAAGACAAATTGAGATATTCACGTAAGTCATAGAAAGTCACTCTTTCTTCATTCACAAGTTCTACTCAAAGTGCAGTATTTAATTTCTTACAATCATAATCGCAAATGTATCTCATTCCATCATAAATTTCATTCTCTAAATCCACATCAATTTCTCCTTCCAGAGGTTTAATCTCCCCATTCACGAGGATTTCAGCTTTTTCTAAATTATGTTCCAGCCTCTCCAGTTGTCTTTCCATAGGCAAGGTAAATACTCCCCACTGTCAAAATGAAAACACTGCACTAAACACCGCCAAACTAGCAGGAATAAAAAGCAGAGCCTTCTTCTTTGACACAATAAAATAGAGCGAAATCACCAATAACCACACACCAAAAATCACCACCAGATACCTATTCGTCGTCAAGTCATACTGTGCAATCCTCAGATAAATCGCATAAAATAGCATAAAAAGCTGAGGAATGACCACGAAAGGAAACACTTTCCTGATTCGTTTTACAATACCGATTTCCTTGAAGAAATAGCTCAAAAGGTAGGTGAGATAACCAAAAATAGAGAACGCAATCACCAGCCGAGACACTTCCCCTTGGGGTCGCTCAGACAGATGAATCAACACATTCCCGCTATACACATACAAAATCACGAAATAGATACCTATAAACGGCAATAAGACATATTTTATCACGAAACTTGCAAATCCATTCACGCTAAATTGTGGGTCAGCTTCTGGGTTCTTCTGAGGGATTTTCGTCAGACACACCAGTGGGGTAAACAATGAAAGTGCAAAAATTGCTCGATGAGCATACGAGTTTCCTACCTCTACATCAAATAACATATCCACCGCTCCGATTGCCAATGCTCCTAGCCCTAAGCTGACTGCTCATAAAATAAATCCAAACAAAATCACCGTTGCAAACTTGAGAAAATACTGCGAATAGGGAGTATTTATGTCAGCGTTTTCTGCCTTTTTTCTCTTTACAACAAAAGGTGCGATGAAACAAATACCCAATACACAAGCCAGTAATAAAGCAAAGAGCTGAGCACTTTGTTCTTCTCCACTTCGTGTAAATCGTAGGAAGAAGAGCCCTCCTATGACCAGCGATAGCACTTGAAAAATCAGCTTTGTACTTTTTTTGATGGCGGTTTCTTCCCATTTAAGCCCCACCCCCACACTCAAGAAAAAGGTCAGAACGGTTGCGAAAATGCCGTGTCCGAGGACAGTTTCTTGTTCATAGGACCCGTGAACCAAACAGTAAAATAAAGCTGATAAAACGAGTGTAAGGAGTACTGCTACAGGAAATCTAGCAATTGTCGTTTTGATTTGATCAAGGTTGAGGAATTTGAGCATGGTGATGAAAATGCCAAGATAAAACGATAAAAGGGTAATGTTTTTTTAAGGTAAGTCAAATGAAAGTAAACGATTAGGAATTCCCCTTTTCTGCTTCTTTGATCTTTTCACTCCAGATCTTCGTTCTCTTATGTATCGATTCATCGGTAAACCAAGCATATTCACTTGTGACCATAATGTTTCCTTCATAATCAAAAACCGTTTTGTCTGTTTCTTCAAAAGCATATCCAAATATCTCGTTTTTTCAGCATTTTTCTACTAGTAAGTCATGGTTTAAAATTGCCTTATCTACTCCGGAAATAATACAAGCATTGGTCTTTATGTTATGAAGCATTTCATCCGTTATCAAATGTTTTGTTTCCGAATTGGTTGCAAGAGTAATAAAAATCAAATCGCATTGTTTGAAAATTTCAGAAAGTTCTAGATAAGAAAAATCTGTATTACGAGCATGTTTTGATCGATAAGATACGGTAGTCCCCAAGCCTTTCATAGTGCGAGCAACCGCCGATCATATATTCCCTAATCCAACAATCCCAATATGTTTTTCATGGAGATTTTGTGTTAAAAAGCTGTTTGAAAAATCCTCTTTCCCACCATTCTTGAGCTGGAGAGGAAGCTTTTTTGTTAGACAGAACGCAAAGAAAACCAAATATTCAGCAACACTTTGTGTGGAATAGTTTGGAAGGTTATATACTGCAATATTATGTTCCTTACAATACTCCATATCAATATAGCTACAAGTAGTCGTTCACAAACATAATGCTTTAACATTTGAGGTTTTTTCCAAAATCTCGTTAGGAAATTGCCAATCACAAAAATCTGGATCAATAGCTATGATTTTTTCTTTATTTGAATGAGTAAAATTCGCTTCCAAGAGATTTCTTCTCTCTTCTACGAAAAAAATTTGATATAGATATCATAATTCGGTTAATTGTTGCTTTGAAAATAGATTTTGATCTGCAATGATATAGAGCTCCATGTTTTATGATATATAAAGTAAAAAAATCTTGTTTCATAAAATTTTCTATTTTTTTGTTAGCATAATAATTTTTTGATTTTACTCATCCATATTTTTTTCAGCTTCTTGGAAAATTTTGTATCGATAGCTGGTAAAGAAGGCTTCAAAAATTCCGTTGATATAGGTGATAATAAGCAAAAGTAGTATGATGATTATCCGGATGAGGGTTTCTACCCAAGCGTGGTCAATGATGTTGAAGAATACTGCTACATAGATGAGCCCTAGTGGGATTCCTACGAGGATGGCTGCATTAATAAAAAATCTGAGGGTTAAGAGCATTTCAAAAATTACTCCTTTGAAGGTGAGTCCGATATTGGCGATGGTGAGAGAAACGCTTTTTTTAAAGGCATCAAAGACAGGAAGATTGTGGATGACGATATAATATTTGATATACGACCGAAAGAAAATAGTGAAAAGTGAAAGGATCCCCCAAATTATGAGAATAATTCTTACTACGATATTATCTAAAATCCCCATTACTCGCATTCTGGTGGTAATCGTGACAATCGTATACATTCCGAGGAAAGATCCTAATGATTTGTATTCCATCATTGGAAAGAATTTTTTTAGTCCTCTGTGAATGGAGGAAGACAGCCTTTTCTCTTGATCTTTGATTGAATAAATAATGGTTGCTTCTCCGATAGGGTAGATCCAAAAATAACCAAGGACCACGATCAAAATAAAGCTGATAATAATTCGTCGAATATTGAGCTCTTGAATGGTATTGAAGAGATACAGCATTGCTTCGGATGTATCTACTCCTGCTTCGTATTTCATTTTGATGCTTCCATTGAAAAAATAGGTGATGAGGTAGGTACGATAAATGGTATGTCCAAAGGTCATGAAAAATGCAACTCTGATGAGTTTTGGATGTGCGAGGAGTGTGGCGATAGAATCTTTTATAATAGCTTTAATCATTAACTTCCCAGAAACGCAGAGGTAAATATTTTCATAATAGCATAGGCAAAGCTGATGACTAAGATTCCTATGATTGCGTATTTGATAGCGGTATTCCCTTCGCTGGTTTTTCATCCGAAGATATTAGTGGCGTATTTGTATCCAGCAAAAATGATCATTCCAGCACCGATTACGAGCCCAATCTGAGAGATAAATTTGACTAAGTAGACGATGTACTGTAGAATGGTATTTCGTGTCATTACTCCTGTGGCTAAGGCTTCACCAAGTTTTCCATCTTTTTCATATTCTACTGCTTTATCGTTATACTTATTTCGTACTTCCCCTGCTTCTTCCCCTATTCAGCTAACATCTTCAGAGAGATTCTCAGGATTTTCAACTTCTGGTAAAATGGAATATCCAGGGTTTGGTTGTTGTGCAAAAAGAGCTCCAAACGTGAGGAGTGGGAGTACTCCTGCTAGGAGGACTGCTTTGCTAAAGGAAGAAAGTTTCATGGTGTAAGAAGTAAGAAGAGATAAATATTATGAGCAAATTGGTACGAGTTTGGGGATGGCTTTTACTACTCTTGTTCGACTGATTTTTGATTGTTGCATCAGAGTTTGGAGATCTGACAATCTTGTATTGATGTAGGTGAAATATCCTTTAACCGTGTCGGTGAGTGCTTGATTACTTTTTTGGATTGTGACGTTTTTTACATAAATAGTTTCTACATTTAGTCTCATATTGATTAGGTTGGTACAGCGATTTCCATTGAGAAGTCTGGATTTTGTATCAGAGACAGCTTTCGCATTAGTGTCTCCTCTAAAAAGAAAATAGGTATATCCTACGAGATTACAAACATTTTTGTATCTTTCAGCTAAGGTTCGGTTGTTATAGTTTTCTAGTTTTGCTTTATTTTCTCCTGTGGTCATTTGTGTGGTGTAGTAGTTAGCACTTTTGGAGGAGTCTTGTTCAAATCCTATTAGGAGATTATTACTATTGATAGTTCGGTATTTTTCGTAGAAGGTCGTGATTATTCCTGGGGTGGTTCCCTTTTCTGCTTCCATGATTTTTGTGATTAATTCTCTCCGTTCTTGTCCGAGGGGATCGAGTTGTGCTTGAGGATTCAGATTCCCATTTTTTATCCCATCTAGTCTTCTCATGGTAATATCGAGCAGATGATCGTAAAGATAGTAGGATTTGGGAGTGTTGGTAGGAAGATAGTCTACATCTTGCTTGCAACTGTTAGAATTTTCACCTTTAAATTCTGCATTGGCACAACAATTTGCTTTGAGATTGAGAAATGCTGCATTAAGGGAATCTTTATCAATGATGTTGTCGTAGGTTCGTTGGTCTTTTATGAGGGTAAAAGTATTGCCGTTTTGTGTATAGACATCTCTCACGATATCACAATCTCCTGGACTCTCTACAGCAAAAACCCCGCTTCATCGTAGTAAGCCTATTGAGGCTAGGGAGATCAATAGTTTATTTTTCATGGGATCAGTAGGGTTTAAAGTCAGAGTAGAGATGCTTATGCTAGCATGTTAAGGATTTCTCTTGGTTTTTCAAACGCTGTTTTCTTGTTGTTTAATTAGTCTTTATCGAAAGGAGTGATTTTGATGGCGATTTCGATGGTGTTTTCTGAGAGGGCACTTTCTTTTAGGATATAGGAGATACTTTGAGTTGAAGGGTTGTATTTGTAAGTTCCAATCAGATTTTTTTCTGTATATATTTGTCCATTTGGAGCAATGAGCAAAATATTCTCTCCATTTTTGTGGATGGCCTTCCCTTTATTGTACATTCCAAAATATTCATCATTGATACTGGTGATGGTATAGCTGGGAGCAATGACGTTTACGAGTTCTTGAGGAGGGAGGGTAATATTAAAGATGAGCTCTCCAGCGGTAGTAAATACTTGAATTAAGAGAGTATTCCCAGAAGTGACTATTTTGAGAGAGACTTTATTTTTTCGATCATCTTTGATGGTGATCTCTCCTGTTTTAGGGTCGATTTCAGCGATGATTTGTTCAGTTTTTGAGTAGAGTGCGATTTTATCATTGATTTCGTAGTAATTCCCTTGAATCTCTGTTTGTTTGGGTTTGAGAGGATAATTTTCTGTTTGATTAGGTTTTGAGATGAGATTTGTCCAATAATTGTTTCTGTTTTTTTGGAAGGTGACATTTCCTTCATCAATATCTTGAGAAAGTTCTGCGGTGATGACAGCTTGAGTTTCTGTGGATTTCTCAATATTGGTAATGGTAATGTCAGGGAGGGCAATATTTAGCGTTATGTCTTTACTGGTAGTATTCCCAAAATGATCTGTAGCAGAGAATTGGTATTGTTGGCTTTGAACTCCTGTGAAGAAAAGGTTATTGATGCTGATGGATCCGCTTTGAGCTTGAAGATCTACGGTTTTGATGATTTCTCCTTTACTCTTTATCTCCATATTAGTCAGGAGGACATTGTCTGCTCGGTCAACTATGAGATTATAGTGTGTACCTACAAATCCATCTAAAGCATCTCATTCGCTGACAATTTCTTTGGTGCTAATTCTATAGAGTGATGCGATTCCTTCTGGCCCTTGGTCATCGCCGATGATTTGTTTCCCAGCTACGAGTTGATTTGATCGAGGAGAATTTACTTCAAGGATTCCTTTAGTTTCAGAGAGGGTTGCTACTTTAGCATAGTTCCATTTCCTTTCGATGTTTTCTATGATAACGTTGATGGTGGTTTGATTTGGATCGAAGTATCTGATTTCTCCGATGAGTCTGTTTTTTGTAGCCTCTTTTAGTGTTGGTGTTGCTCGATTTTGGATTTCATTTGTGATTAGGCGGGTCAGCTTTGGAGTTGGGAAACTGAGTTGGACTCCCGTTAACTCTGTCCCTTTTGGAAGGATAAGAATGTAGGTTTCTACCAGATTTTTATTGGTGTCTTCTTTTTCTGGGGAGTAATCAATTCTGTCGGTGAGTTTAAGGAGGTAGCCATCAACACTAGGTTCTTGAGATTGTCTTCGAGAAAAACTGATTGAATCAAAGGTTTGTCCTTTGATGGCAAAATTTTTGACTTCTTCGTGAGTGTCAGCTATTTTGAGTTTGGTATCTTTATCAAAGGTGAGTCGAGTTTCTTCATCAGGAAGTTGGTCGACTTTTTTGGTGTAGAATTTTGTATTTTTTGGAGCTTGTCTGCTGAAACTTGCATTTTGTTTTCCATATTTGATATAGACATTATGCTCGTCTCGGAGAATCATATCTGGAGCGTTATCTTTATTGAGTTCAGTGAGGTAGTATTGATTTCCAATTTTTGTGGTGTTTGTCTCTGAATATACGACTTTAGTCAGACTTTTTTTATCTTTGGTTGGAGTGAAGATTCAGTTTATATAGGCGGATGGATCAATCTGGCTACTTTGTGTATTGGCTGTGGATGGAGAGGTTGTTGGTCCTGCAGTAAGCTGTTTGGTTGTAGCGGTTCCATCTGTTTTTGTGGTGAGTGCAGTTTGTTGAGCAGGCTGTATCCTTTGATAGAATCCTGCAAGTTGATGTTGAAGGTTGGTTAGATTACTTTTATTCATCTGATATTCTTCAGCAGTCATATTGAGCTGTGCTGGAGTGTTTCCGTTGATCTCTTCTAAGAATGCGTCAATGATTGGAGCTTTATTTTCGAGGAGAATTTTGTAAGGGTTTTCTGCGGTGGTGATTAACTTTTCTGTCTCTGGAGAGACACTGAAGAGGTTGAAGTTGAATGCAAGATTTCCTTTTTCTTCTCATAGATTAGCCAAATCGTTCTGAGTGCTGAGTATTGCGAGGAAGTTCTCATAGGACTCTTCCATTTTGTTTTCTGATACATTGATAGCAAGGAGTTTGTTTTGTTCTTCGTTGATGAGACTCATGATTTGTTGATGAATATTGTTTATATCTTGTTGGTTGGGTTGGATGTTGTTTGGAGTATTGATGGTGGTAGAAATGGTTTTAATTTGTTGGAGAGTTGTGCTATCCGAACTGACTTGATTAGTGAGATTTGCGAGAGCATTTTCTAATCTTTGCTTTGCTTGTGGATATTCGACGTAGTTAATTTCTTCACTTGTTTGTGCTACTAAACCACCTACGGCATTGATATTGTCTTGTACCGTATCGAGATTGTCTTGGGTTCGATACTGTGCTTTGGTACTTAGATTATTGATAGAAGTCGTCACAGTATCCAGGAAGTCGTAAATAGTTGAAAAGCTGAACTGCAGGTTGGTGGTAGCGGAGATCTCGAAGTCAAATCCATTGAGTTTTGGTTTCCCTGCTTGAATATTGGTCAAGTCCATAATTCTATCAAAGTATGGCACTTCATAGGTTCTTTGTGTAAGCTGTTCAATCTTAGCTTTTACAGATCCTTCTCCGACTAGTCCGATTCCTTGTTTTACGATACAGAGAATACGTCAGACTTTTTCTATTAATTTTATACTTGCTTCAAATTTACTAGGAATTTCTGGGAGTTTTGGAGCAGGAGGTAGCAGAGGAAGTTCAAGTTGGATATTCGGAATAAAAGATGGTAATTCCGGTAAATGAGGGGGACCAGGGAGCTCTGGGATATTTGGTAAATGGAGATTGAGTTTTCCAAAAAGAACTGATAGATCAAGGTTAAATTCCACTATTGGAGGAGTTGGTAGATTTGGGATATTTGGGAGATCAACTTTTGCAGGCTGAAAATTAAATACTGGCAAAAGGATATCCAAACTTACATTTAAATCTGAGAAATCGATAATGATATTTGGAATTTTGAAACTTGGAATTTGGATGATTGGGAGCTCTATATTGAAGAGTTTGCAGAGAATGGAGAGTTTACAGGAATATTGATCGTAGGTGTCATTGGTACAGGTTGAACATTTTTGTGATCGATTGACAGAGAAGTCGACCAAAAGTTGGTAGGTTTTGATTACGTTCATTACGAGAATAATTGCATCGACATAGCTGGAGAATCTGTTTGCATTTGTAGTCATCCAAAAGGAGAGATAACCGAACAGATTGTTTACTAGTGCAGAAATTTCTGCCATATATCTGTCGATTACGTGGATCCATTCATATAACTCAAATGGAAAATTTCTATATTCTTGGAGGGTGAGAATATTCTGATTAATCTGATCGAGCATACGCTCGTATTCGTTGATGAATTTGTAGACTTCTTTGAATGCTTGCATAATTGCTTCTTGTGCTTTGATATCACTGGCTACACTACATTTTCCTTGTTTTATTTGTTCTTGGAGGTTCTTATTGATTTGGGCAAGTGTCCCTGAATTTGCAGGGTTGCGTTCATCTAGAGTGCTTAACTGTTGAAACCAATCTGAGACTGCATCTGCTTTGTCACTAAAACAAGTACCAATAATGGAATCGATCCGTACGGTTCGTTCCTCTAGAATTTCTGAGTTAGTACTGGCTCGTTGTCTGAGATAAATTTCGTAAGCATTAATGTCTTCATTGTAGATCATTGGCACCTTTACAGTCAGCCTTTTAGTTTGGATGTTAATAAGATTACTTTTATTAAACATTGTAGCAAGCTGTTCAAAAGGATTAGCAATCTGATCGTTTAGACTTTGCATGCCTTGAGAGAGCTGATCGTATTGTTTCACGGTATTCACTATACTTTCTTTGTTAACGCCTTTAGGAAGCTTTTTGATATCTTCCCGGAGGTCTTTTGAGGTACTAGAAGCGTCTGTTCAGAGGGTTTTGATGGTATCTCGGGTGTTTTGGATATCACTTCCCATCCCACCAAAATCTGGTCGTTTGAGGGAGATATTCATTTTGGTGAAATTATTAGCGATATATCTGATTTGTGGATCTAACCATTTATCGATGATGATTTCTCTGAGTCCCTGTTTAAGTCCAGATTTTATTTTGTTTTTAATTTGGCTTCCTCCTTCGATTTTCACTCCACCTATCGTTAAGCTACTATCAGGAGTCGTGGAGCTAGCATAACTCACGCTTTCAATATCCATGTCTAGATCAATGATTCAAAAGAGTCCTTCTCCGCTTGGTATATAAGGACCATAGCTATCTTTTGAATTTGGATTGATGGTGATCATTTCAAAAGGGCTACTGGCATATCCTTTTTCAATGCTGATAGTTCCTTTGATGGTTTTGCTACAAGTTCCTCCATTGGAGAGTTCATTAATTCGGAGATCGTAAGTTTCATCTGGATTATCTAATTCAGCTTGAGATTTTTTCTTTCCACAAGGTAAATTTATGGCAGTGACAATACAGTTTCCTCCGAGTTCAGAGAATGGGGATGGAATAGCATTTCCTATGGAATAAGGGCCGAGACAAATTGCCACTCAGAGTTGCATTGTAAGGGTAGGAGCTACATAAATTCTGATCATAGAAGGATAGGTTCCTCCTGGAACTCGAATAAATCCATCTCCTGGTCCTTTCATTCATCGTGGGAATGGAATAGGTCAAACCGGAGTAGTAAGTGTTCCTGGAAAATGGAATACAGGAAGTCATTTATTTAAAGGTACGAGAGGGAGTTTGATACATCCTAAGATGTGATAATCTCCTGGAGCTAAGAAGGCTTGGTTGAACGGTACAGGTAATCCTTCACAAGCATTAGCTCCTCCAAAAGAGAATCCTCTACAAAGTCCTTCAGCAACTTTTTCTAATTCTTGTTGTGCTTTCCCTAGTTCGTTATCAAAGAGATTGAGGTCGATATTGACTCCACCATCAAAGGCTTGCCCTAGAAGATCTTGGAGATTGATTTCATTATTTTCAAATCCTGGAATATTGTCCATGTCTTGATTTTTCCCGATGTTGGCAAGGGTGTCGTTGATATTCTTCAGATTTTCGTCTTGTTGTTTTTCTATATCTAAAAGATATCCATCGATTACTTTTTGTAGGTTGATATCTTCACTTTTATATAGTCTATGAGTATTTCCTATTTGATTGATAAATGCTTTGATAAACTTGATACAGGCATTAGTTGGCTGTAGTTTTATGTCGAGATATCCGTCATTTGTAATACTATTTCCAGATCCGTATTTTTTTCCGTCAATGTCTTCTAGGCTGATCATTTGGATTTGAGTGTCACTGTAGGTCACTTGATAGGTGTAACTCCGCTCTCTATTTGGTCAGATTTGGATATTATCCATGAGGTAAGAAAAATTCTGATCTTGTTCGTGGAGGATAAGATTACGAGAATTATTAGTATAGAGTTGAAGTCCATCAGCGAGAGATTTTGGAATCCCATTATTATTAAGTGCTACTTTTCGTGGTCCTTGGATTTTGTCTCCGAATGCACCGAAAAATCCTTTCTTTCCAGCTTTAAAAGTGACTGTTACATTTACGAGATCGTTGTTTTCGAGGAAGCCTTCATTGAGATCTTTGTAGGTTTTATAGACTTCTATATTATCGTCTTTGCTAGCATCTAGATAACTGATCGGGATAAAGACATTATTTTTCTTTCCTGAGGTTAGGGTATCAGTTGAAACTTCTTGATATTTTACTGCTTCATCAGCCCCTGCACTAGCCATTTGATTTGGATCAAAATTATCCATTCCAATGAGATCAAAGAGTTGAGAAGTATCGAAATCTGTAGGTAAATTATCTAGTTTACTAAGTTGGTCTGGAGTGAGGTTAATTCCTAAGTCAGAAAGATTTGAGGTGTCTACTTGGATATCTTCAGAAGGTATTTCAAGCCCATATCGGTGTGCCATACTATTATCTACCACTTTATCTTCATTTAATTTTACTCCAAATCTGGTGACGGTTGTGGTGTTGGCTGCTTGTCTAACATATCGTCATGTATCGCAAGTTGCTTTGTCTTTACTGATATAGGTTCCTTGTCCATTTTTCCCTCCGTAAAAGATTTTTACAAATCCTTTGTGGTCGTTGGTGATAATATCCAGTGAATTATCCTTGTCCATATCCTCCAAAAAAATCTGATAGACTGAGGAAGTGTCGATAGGGTTTTTACTGACTTCTCCTGCCTCGACATTGGTATTAAGACAGAAAGGATTTCCATCTACATCGAATTTTCCATAAGTATTTAAGTAAGCTCTGAGTTGATTATTTGTTGTTTGGATGATGATGTCGGGGTAGCCATTCCCATCGATGTCACCAATATGGACTTCTTGGATATTGGTAGCGATGAGCATCAGATTTTCAAGATTTTTGAAGTTAGGACCATATCCATAATTTTTTGCGAGTTTGATACTACCATCAGTATAGACAATAATAATGTCTTCTAATCCGTCATTATTAAAGTCGATGGGTTTGGTGGTGAAAATACTTTTATCTGGATCAGAAAACACTTCCGTTCCAAATCCTCCATCGAAATCTGTATTATGTACTTCTCCGTTGTTATCATATTTTCTGAGGAGAGGATCTCCTAAGTTGATTAATAACTCTGATCAGAATTTTTTAGTAGCTTCTCCGACGCGTTCTCCCTGAGCAAATAAGGTCATATTTTTAAAATCTCCTCTGAATCCGACATAATTATTTGGAATGGTACTGTCTTGAATGGATTGATATCCTACTTGTAAGGTTAGTGTGTTTTGTGTGTTGAAGATTCCTCGAGTGGATTTTGTCTTTGTAGATCCGTTTGAAAAGGTTGTTTGTACTTGATGAGTGGTTTGAGTAAGATTAAAACTTTTTGCATTAATGGTATGTTTTGGAAGATACAAAATAATGTCTCCGTACGGAGTATTCCAAAGTTGGGTGCCGTCGGATAGACTGTATAAACTTAGGGTTGCGGTGAAGGTGTTAGGGAGAGCGGTGTTTTCTGTGTCTGGGAAAAAGAATATAACATTGGTTCAGACTTTTTTACTTTCCTTAATCTTGTCATAGTCTTCATCCGTTGCAATGGTGATTCTTGTGATAGGATCTATGGTGGTATTTAGTGTTGCAATATTCCCGATTTGTAGGGATATTTGGTTATCTTGGAGATTGAAGGTAGTAGATACTCCTCAGTAATTTTTCACTTGAAAGTCTGGATCAATAGCTCGAAGCAACTCTTTTACTTTGGATTCGTCTACAAGTTGGGTAGTGGTAGCGAGGAGTTTATTAGAGCTTTTCATTAGATTCTCAATATATTTATTGTTTTCAGAAAAGTATCCTCGTTGATTTCCTCGATCATCTCCGAAGTAATTGAGATACAGTACATTTAATCCTGTGGTCGGGATGAGAGAATCTGTAATATTAACTCTAATGTTTCCAGGTCTCGTTTTTTCGTTAGTGATGAGATCCCCCATCATATATCCAATTCCACTTTCTTCTGCTTTGATCTTAAAGGTTGCTTGACCGCTGGAGACAATAATATTGTCCTTGAGATTTGAGCTGATGTTTTGAGTGCGGGTGAGTTTTACTGCGGTAAGAGACGGCACAATGTTGCCTCGGACGTCTTTGACTCGAAGAGTTCCTGTCGTGCTTGTTCAGATTTTTATATTTTCTTGGCTGATTTGCATTTCTACGATTTGAGCGGGAGCAGGTTTTATTTCGAGCTTGATTGTGAAAGGTGTTAGTCCAGGAATTTGGATACTTACTTCCTCATTTCCTGCAACGTTTGTTGGGCGATACCAGAAAGAAAGTTGTCCACCGCTGAGTGTGAGGGTACTTCTTTTTTTGAAGTTTTTATCTTCTAGGATTCCGATATCTACGAGTTTATTTTTTGCTTTGATAGAGACTTCCGTATCAATATTGATATTCTGTCCTTCAGGATTTTTGATGAAAAGATCTACTTTTTGGAAGGCGGTGGTATTGTCTGTATTTTTGAGTTGTATAGTAGAGTTTGCACTTCCTCCAAGTGTGGTGATGATATCTTTTCCATCGAGTCTTATGAGAGGCTTCGCATCAATAATTTGTTGTTGTTTGCTGGTCCAAAGTTTTCCTGTGCCAAGTAAAGATGACGAAACTACTTCCATTGTGGCAGTGGTTGTGGTTCCGCTGATTGGAGCTTGGTAGTAGACTGTTAGATTTTTAAATCTGTTGGTAGTAAATTCTGTGGTATACATTCCATCATTGAGAAACTTTCCTTCATTGACCTGGATTACAAATTCATCGTTTGCCCAGTCGATAGGATTTTCATTAGCATCTCGGGCAGTGATAGTCACAGAGGTAAGCATTCCTCTCGGAGTAGTTGGACTTTTTGATTGGATTTTAAAATGATCGAGAGGTCCTTCTTTTGTGGTGATTCTTTGAGTTTTTGTGACGCAGTCTTGAGTCCCTGGGATACATATTTTGATCTGAATCAGAGAGATTCCTGCTTTTTTATCTGTTGGGGTAATCTTGAGAGAAGTAGTTGCAATATTAGGATTAATTCTACTGTTTCGTTTTCCTCCGTTGCAGAGGCTTTTCCCATCGATTTGAAAGCAACCTGCTCCTGTTGAAGTGATGATAAATTCCATACTACCGAGGTCTGTGTTTGAAGTGAGATCGAGTGTTATGGATGAGTGTTTTTCATCAATAGTATTGGAGTCGACATAGGTTTTTACTTTTGTGTAGTATTGGTAGAGCTTTTTTGTGTCTTTGTTTGGGTTTTGTGTGTCTCCTTCTGTTAGGCTATTACTTTCGAGAACTGCTTGGGTTTCGAGTTGGAGAAGATTGTTTTCATTTTGATCTCTTTCTGAAGAAAATATATCATTATATTCAGCTTCTCGTTCTTGTCCGTAGTCTTTCATTGCTTCGCCTCGTTCCTTGAATGGTTCACTGAGATAGCTTTTTAAATCAGCTCCTAATCCTGATCGTACTCCTCCTGAGAGTGCTTGATCCCAGATTACAGGTCCAAGAGCTTCAGCGTAATTGATAGTTAATTTCATAGGAGTTTTTTTTGTTTCTTCTAATCGGCATTTAAATGCTTTCCATCGTGGAGAGACTTCGTCTATTGGCTTTCCGATCTTACTGATATCGAAAAGAAGGACACTACCGTCGACAGGGATATTACATTGTTGTATGATTTCTTGTTCGGCTTCTGTTTCTCCGCCAGCTTTTTTCCCATTGTTGTTTTTCCCTGCATTCTCTGTATCAAATGTATTTCCTTTTTCTTGTGCTTGGGTGAGGAAAGAGGGTGGAGTGCTGGTGGATACGTAATCGTCTCCATTGGAGTTGATATAGGCTACTTCATATCCTAAAGGTTTGTAAGTAGGGATAACGAGTCAACTGTTGGTTCGTTGGAGTTTTGGATTTTTTTCTGTGAGGTATTCTTGGAGAATGTATTTAGTTTTATTATTAAAGTCAAAGCTGTCTCTGGTCGCATTCAAATCATCGAGTACAGCAGATTTATTTACCTTTTCTTTATTTGTTGTATTTTGATAATAGAGGAGTTCTGCTATTACATCGAGTTGAGATTCTCCACCGAGAGCTTGGAGGAGGTCATTGTAGGTAAAATCACTGTATTTGCGAACCGTAGTGTCTAGGGATGGTGTGGCTTGCTGAAAATTAAGCTCTTTTAATTTATTATAAGCACTAGTATTTGCTGTGGTGACACTGTTTTTTGCGGTGCGGAGGATGGTATTGTATTCTTCTACTTTGTTTCTGAGGTAGGTTTGCAATCCTGCTTTGATTTCGGGGAGAGTTTTGAGGAGTTGGATATCTCATGAGGTTTTGTAGACTTCTACTTTATAGAGATCTGGATAAATAAGTCTGACTTCTTGAGCATTTACTCCTTGGAAGGTGGTGTATCTAGGGGAGTCGATCGGGCGGTCTGGGGTGAGGAGATTGAGTCCTGGAATAATGAGTTTCTCATCTTCGTTTTTGCTTTGAAATATTGTATCAAATTTTGTTTTTATTTCTTGAATGAGCGTCTGATTATCAAATCCACTAGCAGTAAGTTTTTCATATTTTATACTACTATCGCTACAATGGTCTTCATCTTCACAAATAACGTCCACGTCTTTGATATGGAAGAAGCTAGTAAGGGTATTAGGTATCCTCTTTTTGAGTTCCTCACTAATTCTTTCGTCTGTTCGATTATCGAAATCGATTCCATTAGTGTTTAAGGTAATAGTGGTATTATTTGCTATAGTCAGTGCAGGTAAGTTATCTAATGGTGCTGTGCTACAACTATTGTCTCCACAAATCTGATTAATATTTATTATTGCATTGTTTAAAAGCGTCTGAATGTTGTTGTATTGAGTTTGATATGTTTTAATGATGGTGTTTGAATATGCGGTTTGAAGTCCTGTTAATCCTGCTTTTATCTCTGTGACCCATCCACTTGCAAATTCGAGCTTTTCTTTGTTGATGACCAAAGTTTCATATTCAGTATTTTCGATGGTTTGCAAAATGTTTAAAAGACTATTTATTTCCACGGTTTGGAGCAATTGATATAACTCTTCTAGAGAGGCGGAGTCTCCACTTGCGAATTTATTTGCTTCTAAGATATTTTGGATGTTTGTAATATGGGCAGGAATTGCTCCTGTATTATTTGCATTTTTTAGGTCTTGGATGATAGCTATTTCTGTATTGATGCCAGAGAGATTTGCTAGTAAGGAAGAACCGATTCTTTCTATTTCTTCTTGTATTCCCGATCCTCCTAGCCAACTTCCAGAGATGGATTCGATTTCTTTACTGATCCTTTGGTAGTAATTGGTAAGTTGAGAGCCTGCTCAGAATTTTGTGGTCGTAATTCCGTTAAGTTGGCTTCCAGAAATACTTACATTTTTTATGATAGAGGAAATGACTTTAAAAGTGTGACTTTCTTTTCGTTTCCCAGTATTCCTACTACTTTGTCGTGAGAGTTCAAAATTTGGTTTGTTGGTGGAGTATTTTCGTGTGTCGTGGTAGTCGTCGTTGTCTTTTCCATTATTATAAATAGTAAAAAAATCTAATTGTTGAAAAGTGAAATGTTCATCGGGGAGTCTTTTATTGATTGTGGTAAATTTCCCTTTCAAGTCGTTGTCTGTGGTGTCTTCCTGTCCTGCTACGGTATTTGCTTTTCTGGCAATTTGCAAAGCAGTGGGTGAGGCATATCCTCCTTGTTCAGTTCCTTTGTATGCTTTGTAGCTATTTGCAATCCACTGTGCTCCTGTTAATGCTTTACTTCCTGCGATGTCGAAGATTTCACTCAAAGCATTCATTCCATTGAAAGAGAGGAGTTGGTAGACTCCGTCATTTATGAGATCAAAATCTAAATTTAAAGGTGAGGCTCCACCTCGTCGTCTCGTGGTAAATCCTCCACTTCATCCTGGCAGCTCACAACTTGCATCTCTCATATTCTCTTTGGAGTTTATGGCGTATCCATTGGCTAGGTCATAAGGAGAACATTCTCCTTGATCGTTTTTTTCCATAGGTTTCCCGTCGCTGAGTACGGGTTTGCTTTCTATCTTGGTACATACCATTTTCCATCGACTAAATGGTCGCCATTTTGCACAGGTTAAGTCCCATTTAGCGTAGCTTTTATTCTCTTCATAACGTTCGTATTCTTGTTGAGTGTTTGCTAAATTATATCCTCTGTTAGCTTCTACTTGAGTAGAAAAAATGTCATAAGATGCTCCGATAGATTTGTTTTGTAGATTTGTTTTGTCTTGAAGACTTTTTACAGGATTATTTGCGGAGGAAGGGAGCAGAGGGTAGAGTACATTATTAAGTCCTGTGAGATTTCTAAAGCTTCCTCTGTAAATACTGAGCTCTTGAGCACTTTGGATGAGATTGGCACTCTTTCCAAAGTAAAATACCTCATATTTGCTATCCAGATTTTTATTGGTCTTGTTTTTGCAAACTTTGATTCCTAGTACTCTTTTACATCCTCCTACTTTTTCAGCTTGTGTGGTTTCGTAGGAAATGGGTAAGACAATATCCATATCATACTTTTCATCCTTAATTTTTTTGTCTACTGCATTTTCCAAACGTTCATTGAAAGAAATCAGAATTCCTTTTAGACTATCACTTCCCATATTTACGGTGTCTTTTAGATTAATCTTATCAATAGAGCTGTCAGCTTTGGCTTGTAAGTTTTTTTGTCCATCGCTATCGGTATACTCCTTTATTCGCCTCCCTCCTGCTAGGGTATTGTCTCTGAGAATTACACTATTTTGTACAGAATACAGAGATGGGTAATCAAGCAAAAAACTGGTTTTTACAGATTTTTCTACCGTTTTAGTAGAAACAGATTTTTCACTACTTTGTCCTAAGGTGTCTTTAATACTAGTGCTAACTACTTTCCCGTCACTGCCTGTATAGGTCATGATGTCAGACATCCCACTTCCTCCAAGTTCTGTAAAGGAGTCAAAGAGGTCATCGGTGATGTCATTCATGCTATTAGCTTGCCCTGCTTGGAAAAGTTGAAGCATCAGGGGAGTAAATCTTTGGTATCCAATGTCTTCGCTAAAGAGTACTTTGTTTTGATAGTATTGGAGATTGTCTTCTAAAAATCCTTGTTTATTGGCTAAAATATCTTCATACCAAATATCCTCTCCAATGAAACTGTTCGGATTGGTTTTATATTTCTTGAGTTTAGCAAAAAACTGATGATACGCAGTGATATCGGTGCCATAATCTACCAATCCATGCCAAATTTCTGCTTGCCCATTTTGGTTTCCATTAGGTAAGAAATATTTTTCTACAGGATCTCGGACAAATTTTTGGTCTACGAAATCTACATAAGGATACATGCTAGGGAAAATATATCCTTCCTGATTGACTACTGGTAGGGGAATCCCTCCCACTAGTACGGTTCCGAGTAAGGTCGAGTTAACTCCGTCTAAGCCATCGAAATAGATGTTTTCTAGCATTTTATAGATTTGAGGGCTATCGATGTTATCTAAATTGAGTGGCATTACGAGGGCTTTGCTATCAGGAATTTCTTGTTGAATATATTGAGTGGAGTATCGTTCTAGATCATCTTGAATTGAATTATAAATTTTATCATCCACGAGGATTGCGACTATATTGATATGAGGGACATTTTGTTCTAAGGCTTTTGTTTCGAAAAATGCAGAAAAGTCTTGGAGTAGTAATGCTCCGCAATAGATTAGTAATGTGGTAATGACCAGTTTTCTTTTCCCTTTATCTCGCATTTTGTTTTTGAAAGCTAAAACAAAAAAATATGTTTCTATTATAGGTATTTTTTTCCTGAGGGAAATCAAAGAAAAAATCTGCTTATATCAGCTTTTTAGCTTGTTTTTTTGAGAAAAAATGATGTGAGTGGTGGAAAAGTTTTTTTTTGAAGAAATTTTGATTTTTTTCTCTTGATATCTTTGCGGGAATTTCTATATACAGGGTATCTTGTGCCTTTCTGCTTTTATGTTAAACAAAAATTTATGATGTCTTCTTTTCCTAGAAATTTGCTCATTACTGCTACTGCTCTCCTGATTTTGGGAGGAATTAGTTTCTTGTGGGCTCAGACGGATGATTCTATTGTTAATTTGTGGACGAATTTAGCAAACCCTGTTCAGCGTATCAAAACTGCTGTTTTTGCTATCCCTGATGGAAGTGGATGATGGAAATCCCAAGGGCAAGTAACTGTGACGGCAGAAGAGGGAATCGTGAAGGTAGATGGATCTTTTGTTACAAATGTAGGAGCGGGAAATACAACTAGTAATCCTGATAATGCTTCTATGTTGGGAGGAAGAGGAAATACTATGACAAGTGTTAGTCAAGGAGTGATTATTGGAGGATCCGGTAATACTATGTCTTCTCTCCAAGCTTTTGTTTGAGGAGGGATTGGAAATAAAGTTTTGGGAAATTCTCCTAGAGGTGTTGTTTTGGGAGGTTCAGAGAATCAGATTGCCAATGGGGCATCTTCAACGATTATTTGAGGGGTGAATAATGTAGTTCAAGGTGGGAATACTACTATCATTGGAAATGATAACAATGTTGCTGGGGAAAATTCTTTAGCAATGGGAAGTAAAGTTAGGATTCCAGCTATAGCAGGAGATAGTTTTGCTCGAAATGATGGGGCTAGTGAATTTCAGTTGCAAAAGTCTCACCTATTTGCTGTGAAAGCTGAAAATGGGGTAGTGGTAGGAAAAAATGTTCCTGATGCTAATACTGCTCTTACTATTTCTGGAGATTTGAGAATCGGAGTGGATGCTGCGAAAAATGGTTTGATTACGAATACTTCATCTAATAAAGGAGTAATTAAATCTGTACTTACTACGTGAGGTCATCTTGCTGGAGATACTTCTACTCGAACGACTCAAGCGTGTGCTTGTTTTTATGATGGATCAGCATGGAGAGCTACAAGTGATGTCCCTCAATGTATTAGAGCCTGTGGGGATCCTCAAAATAATTTGCAAGTGAGTTGTAATACTACTATTTTTGCTCCAACTACTACTTTAGATCCTTCTTCAACTTGAACTTATAAAAACGAATTTACTCCTGCAATCAACTCTTGAGTATTGTGAGGAACTACAGGATGTATAGGGACAGGGGTTATGTCTTCTCCAGCATTTGCTTATACCTTCACAGCAGCAGGAAATATTAATACTTGGAAGTGGTACTGTGTGGAGCCTGAGTCATCACAACCATTGGAATGTAATGTGAATTATTCTTGTCAGTGAAATTCTCCTCTTAATTCAGAAGTATGTAAGTATTCTTTCGATCAAAATGAGACGAGAACTGACTATGAAGGACTTAGAAAAAACGTGAATACTAATTTGATTGGGACTGAAGGACGTAAGTGTAATGGTAATTTAAATGACACTCTTGCAGATAAACCAAATCCTAAGGATCAAAATCTGAATTGTACCAATAGTGCTTCTCCTGATTTGGATCAAAGTCTGAAATGTCAGTTTTATTGTAAAAATGGATGGCACAGAGAAGGTACGATTTGTGTGGAGAATTCTTGTGGGTCACAAAGTACTGGTTATCTAGAACAACAAGTAGCTAATGCTCCACTTCTTATTACTTATGTGCCAATATGTTTGGACTCTGGGAAAAATACAACCGCAGAAACAACTATTGATGATCCTCGTGGACAGGGGGCGAGAATAAAATTTGAAAGAACTTATTCTTGTAGCCTAGGAAATCTCACCGTAAGTACTGCGAATACCAAATGTACCTTTACTACACAATGTAATCCAGGATATCATAGTGATATTACTACGTGTCAGTGTGAGCCTAATATTTATTATGTTCAATTTAATGGAAATGGAGGCACTCCTTCCTCTTATAAACTTTCACAAGGATATGTTTATGATACCCCTTTCTCTTTGCCAAATCCAACTCCAACCTCCTTTTCTAGAGTAGGACATACTCTTAGTTGATGGTCTACGTCTGCATTGACTCCAGCTGTATTCTCTACGGTATCTACTATTGGTGGAAATGTACTTGTTAATTGAGCGAATAAGGTATGGAATTTCACTACGGTTAGGGATGCAACCTTTAATCTCTATGCAGTCTGGCAGAAGAATAGATATAACATTACTTTTGATGCATGGGGATGAAAGTGGAATACTACTACTGCTTCTAAGCGTTGAACCGTTGTATATGAAACTACGTATGGAGATACTTCTCTTGTGGGTAATATCACTCCAACGATGTTTCAAACAATAAATCAGCCGGAATTGACAAATGCTACATTTATGGGATGGTTTACTGCACCTGGGACAGGTGGTACTCAGGTGACGAGTTCTATGGTATTCAATGGTACAAGTGATATTACGTTATATGCTCATCGAAAGTTGGCACCTGTGACTGTCGAAGTGAAACTGAATACGGGTTGTAAAAAAGCTGCAGGATGTCCTACGGGTTGGGCCCAGATAGCTACTGCTAAAGATACTGCAGGATGCTTCCTATATGATTATCATTATAGATTATGTGCTAGAATGGTTTTGCAATCTCCTACTCCATCAGTGGGTGCTACTTGTCTTGCTAAGTTTCAATTAAGTACTTCTGCAGTTATTACAGATTCATGGGTAGATCTTATTAATGGTAATATCTTATTTGCCAAAACTCCGGAAGTGATACTTAATTTTCTTACCTTCAATATCTTTAAGTTCTCTTTTGGATGAAAGAATTTTTATCTCCACTATAGAACAGGTACTTTACAGGGAGATGGGAATTGTGCATCAACTTCCTCTACAAACCGTACGATTAACATTCCTAGGGGTGGTGCTATTACGAAACCAACGTTATAAATTTGTGATTAATCTGAAATGGGTGGGAAATCCGCTCATTTTTTTGTTATTGTGTTTGTAATGATCTCCTGATTTTATTCAGAATTTTTTCTCCTTATAAAAAAATTGACAATAGAAATCATTTGAGTATACTAGAGAGGATGAAATTTATTTCCTTATAAAAACATAGGATGAAACAAAAACAAAATGTTGTAGTAAAACGAAGTATGATTGCTTTAGCAGGGGTATTTTCTCTGATGGGATTACTTCTTTTTTGGGGACAGGATTTTATTAAGGCTGCAGGTAATGAGGCTCCAGAAAATGGTGTATTTGGAATCGATAATAGGGTGGAGTATCTCCATAGCTTAACTTTTGTAATGACCTGAAGAAATACTGTCACGGGATCAATCCGAGGGGTGGATCCAAAAATTACTGGTGCTGGAGTGCTTCTGGTGACCTGAAGTGTAGCTGTGGGATCAAATACGGGTGATGTGAAAAGTTTTATCTGAGGAGGAATAGGAAATAAAGCCTGAGTTGATACCACTATTGGTGGAGGAAAAAATAATACAGCTTCTGCTATCAATAGCACCATTCTCTGAGGAATAACAAATACTGTAGGAGCGGTAGGTGGAATTATTGGAGGAGGTTCTGGAAATCAGGTTGGGGTTTCTGCAAATGCTGGTAGTGTTGTAGTGGGAGGAGAAAATAATAAAACTTTTTTGCCAGGGTTGATTTTGGGAATGAAAAATAATACTAATAACTGAGCGAATAATCTGATAGTAGGAACCAATACTATGGTGTCAAGTACCGTATCAAATGTCTTTGTGCGATCTGATAGTACTACGGTTTCTTTTAGTCCGAAAGCTTCTAATACTTTTTATATCAATACTCAGAAAGGAGTTTGAATAAATACTGCTACTCCAGTGGTGAAATTTGATTCTCGTGGTGCAGTGAAATTTGGGACATTACCTTCTTTGAATAGTTGTAATGCAGGAAATGTGGGACTGATAGGAACAGTAGAGTCTAATGGAATTTCTTGTGTTTGTGCTTGTACTTCTTGTGGATATTGGACGAGTCTAGTAGATGATCCAGATGGACGTTGTACGGCGATTTGTAATCCAGGAAATGGACAATCTGCTTATGCTTATAACCCTGCGTCTGGTATGTATTCCCCAGAGCCTGCAGGAAATTGTAAGCCAGAAGTTGTTGTAGAGACTTGTCATAATCAGGAGAATGGATTCCCTTATTGTTTCGATATTATTTTTATTGGAAATAGTATAACTTTGTAGTGGATGGAAATAATACTTATTATACTGGTGGGTATCTCGTGCATAATAAGCAAGATGCTATGCAGGAGGAAATGTCTCAAATATAAAATTAGGTGTCTTTTAAAGAGCGACCTGAGTCGCTCTTTTTTTGGATTTGGAAACTAGAATAGAAAAATAGAAAAAGAGCCCCTTACCATCACGGCGGGGCTCGGCAAAAGAAATTTTGTCATTGAAACCACGACAACATTTCTCTTTCAGTATAATTAAATAATTTTAAAAGTCAAGCCAAAATGCTAAAAGGTTCTCCAATATTTTGCAAAAATCTGATTTTTGATTATACTTGAGAGGAATACTAATTTATCTCTCAAAAACAAAAAATGGAAAATCAATCAACCCCCGTTCAGCCTACTTCTGCTCAGCTTCCACAACAACCAGCAGTCGCGATGCAAATTCAAGAACTGCTTGCTAAACAGCAACAGTTGCAAGGGCAGTATAATCAAATTGTTGCACGATTGCAGGCGAATCCTAATCAAACTCCAGAGAAAATTCAGGAGGTGAAAAACCAATTGGATCAATTGAATACATTGTATTTGCAAGGACAACAACAATTGCAAACTTTGGGATATACTCCTGTGCAGATCAATAAGCCTACTGTGGTGAAAGAGGGGGCTAAAAATAATTTTTCTTATAAAAAACTTGCGATTGGATGTTCAGGATTTTTGCTTCTGTTGGGGGGACTTTTTGCATTGACGTTGATGTCTCTGGTAAAAAATCCTACTGCACTTTCTGGAGTGGGAATTAATGCTGCGACGGCAGTAAATCTGCTTTCTATTTTTGCTGGTTTGATTGTTGGAGTGATTGGATTGGTTGGGTTAGGGGTATTATTGACGAATATTTATAGACTAATTACGGTAAAAAATCAATCAAAAATCGGATATATTCTTGGGTTGATCGGATCTTTCTTGATTTTAGGAGTGGCTGGAGGAGTAGCTGGAGTGGTTTTTGGTCAGATTGGTAAAATTTCTGTAGAACCTGTGGTAAAATCCACGAATCTTATTGATCCTTATTTAGTGGGAAAATCTACCCCAGAACCAAATGATCCAAATAAGGCATTGGAAAGGCTTTGGGGAGTCGTTCCTCCTATTGCACCTGCTGATGTTCGTTTTTCTCTCAATTTACCAATCTGGAATACTGAATTAGCAAAACTTGGTGAGATTACTCCTCAAAAATTGACTTTGAACTGTGGGAATCCTCAAAATCAGCAACTTAATTACAATAATGGATTCAATTCCTTTTGTTTCTATGATAAAAAATGAGACTATTCGTGGACAGCGATTCTTACTTATGATAATAAGATTACGGGAGAAAAAGGAATTACAACAGAATTAGCCAGAGGTACCCTTTCCTTTGTTTCAGAAATTCAGCTTTTTCTAGCTGGTCAGAATGCAAAATCTTCTACTCCACTTTCTGCGACGCAGGGTGAGATAAATCTGGGGAAGGCTCCTTCGAAAATCTCTGTAGATGCAATGGCTGTATTTAGAAGCTTTGGGTTGCCTGATTATCAAATTGTGCGAGATATGGATGGTGATAATGTAAATGATAGAGAGACACCACAGTTTGATTATATTTATAAAAAAGCTCAAGTGTATCATCCAACGGTGAAATTCCCTGGATTGTCTGATTTTTTCTATTCTTTTCCTGTGAGAGTAGAGCCGTCTGATGTGCCAATTTGTGAAATTGTTCTTTCGAATTTTTCTCAAACAAAATATAAAATTCAGACTAACTTTTTGGAAGGATCTGTGTCAACTATTGCTGGGTATACGTATCGCATTATCGATACTTCAACACAAAAAGAACTTACTACTCTAAAAAATAGTACGAGAGAGGTAGATTATACGTTTCCAGAAAAGGGAAATTATCTGGTTCTCTTGGATTTTATTACGGTGGATGGAAAAAGAGGAGCATGCGAATCTGATGTGCTTCAGCTAGCAAAAGAAGAAATTACGGCTAAGTATGTGATCAGACAAAAACTCTCTGGAATGTCGAGTTTTACGGAGGTTCCTCTTTCAGCTTTTTCTGGCAATACGATTACTTTTGATACTATTCCTCAAGCTATTTCTTTGGATCTTACTGCTGTGAGTCCAGATTCTGCTAGCATGCAAAAAAATATCTTTGTAGATGGGAAACCAATTCTTAATCAGGGTACGAGTTATGAATTTGCTCTTACTGAGGAAAGAACGTATGAAGTGGTGATTAGTCTGGAAGATGTAGAGCGTTCCCTTAAAAGAGAAATTCCGCTTCACTTCGTAGTAAAAAAACCTGATATCGTTGGTAAATTAACGTTTAGCCCAGATACCTGATACGAGCCTTTGAAAGTCAGATTTGATGCTTCTCAAAGTATTCTGAATATTCCTGGAGATGAGATTATTTATTTTTCTCGAGATTTTGGAGATGGAGAAACGAGACCAAACTTTTCGAATGGGGTGATTGAGCATACCTATACGTATGATCGCCAAAAAGAAAACGGATTTTATTCTCCAAAAGTAGTGCTTACTACTAAAAAAGGGTATTCTGTGGAGGTGCAACCTGCTACTCAGATCAGCGTAAAAAAACAATTAGTACAGGTAGAGCTTACCTCTCCTTCTCATCCTCAGAGCCAAGCAAAAACTGGAGTTAATGTGAAATTTCTTGCTGATTTTAATGGATTGCCAGAAACTATGAAATGGGATTTTGGAGATGGATCTACTCCTATGCAATGTAAAGGAAGAACCTGTGCTGAAATTGATCATACCTTTGAAAAAGTAGGAAGATATACCGTAAAGCTTACGTTGGTGCTTGAGGATCTTCAATCAATGGATACTTTGCTTCCTTTCAATGTGTATTAATCCTTTGGTACTGTTTGCTCCTTAAAATCGTTTCTTTTTCCTAAAATAGACCATGGTGACGAGTGCGGCACCTATCATTAGAAAACATAGTAGTGTAAATGCCCATGGATATTCTTGAAACGGTAAATCTACATTCATTCCATACATTCCGCTAAGCCAGGTTAATATTCCGAGAATTACGGTAAAAATGGTGAGTAGAGAGATTACTTTGTTTGTTTTTAATGCAGTTAACGTATTAGAGACATCAAAGAGTGACTCGGTGTTTTCCTTGATAATGGAAATTAAACTCAGAATTTTATCTGTTTTATACTGAAGATCCTCAAAATACACATCCAAATCCCCTTCATAAAAATTGACGGTTGCCACTTGGAGTTCTCCTAAAATTTCACTATGAGGTGCAATCAAGTGTTTCATCAAGATTGCATTTCTTTTTTTGATTAAGAGCTCAGAAAGCAGGTCCTCATTGATGGAACTACTATCCAAGGCGTTATCTTCGATTCTAACGAGATCTTGAGAGAACTTCCCTAGTCCTACCAGGGCTTTATCATACATAGAATCGATGATTTTATATAAAATATAATAAGGGGAAAGCTTGAATTCTTCTCTATCTTCCTCTGCGAGCTCTGCATTATAAGTATCCTGAATTTTTTGGATATTATTTGTCATGTGGGAAGTCACTGTGATGATGAAGTTTTTCCCGAGGATGGCGTGCATGGTGTTTGCGAAGTGCTTTTTTATTTTTTCGTTGTATTTGGGAAAACGGAGAATGAGAAAAATACAGTCATCGTAAACATCGATTTTGTCCTGAGTGGTGAAGTCCAAAAAATCCTGCTCAATGATTTCATGCAGGTGGTATTTTTCCACTAAGGGAGCTACTTCTTTATGAGTGGGGTTGACGAGATGAGTTCGGGTCATATCTCCCACAGTCAGACTTCCTTCAATCATGTGCGATACAATAGAAAATAAATCTGCATTTACAGTATGATTTTCCCGCGAAAAAACAAGGCGATTGTCTGTTTTTTGTCATTGCGAGGAGTAACGTGACAATCTAGATGTTTTAGTATTGTACTTCTGGTTTTTGTATTGAATTGCCTTCGGCGACCTACTTTCTTGTGTCCCACTAGCAAAACTTGGGTGTGATATTTTTGTTATGTTGTAATCTTTGTGATGTTTTATTAAATTGCTCATATGTATTTTACTATATGTATATCCTTCTATGTCAAAACTTTCTTTTCAAAGAATCCCTTGCATTTTCATAAAAAATGAGTATAAGTCGTCGCTTTTTATTGGATTTTCTCCTCAGCTTTTTTTTTCAAACTTTTTTCTCTTTTTTATCCTTTCTCATCCGCTTTTATGAACAATTTCCGCTTTACAAAAATTATCGCTGGAGTTAGCCCCGTTTTGGCTAAAGAAACCGTCCTTAGTAAAATTATCAATATGGTAGATGCGTTTACTATTACCTTGTCGTATGGATTTGATGATAATAACAAAAAATATATCGATACCTTGATGAAATTGGATAACAGTAAAACGATCATTATCGAGACGAAAGGACGTACGATTAGAGTGAAAAATACTACTGATATTCCTGTGAAAAAGGGACAGAAAATCACTTTGGATTATTCTGAATATACTCAAGATGGAGACAAGAAAGTTTTTATTGATTATGCTTATTTGGATAAGCTTTCTGTAGGAGATGAGATTACCTTTGAACAAAGTCAGGTAGTGTTAATGGTTGAAGGTTTGCAGGAGGATTATGCTGAATGTGTGGTTTCTGAGCCAGGAGCTCAAAAGAAGATTTTTCAGTATGATAGGGTGAGTTTAGAGCATAATGAAGAAGAAACAGGTGTTTTGACGAGCCAAGATAAAAAGGATATTCTTCGAGGGCTTGAATATGGGACGCACGTAGTGGCTCTGTCAGCTTGTTATTCTGCTGGACATGTGATTGAGACCAAAAAATTTCTGAAAGAGCAAAATGCTCCTGAAATGAAAGTCTTTGCTAAGGTTGAAACGGAACATGGTTTGGAGCATTTGGGGGAAATTATAAAAAATGCTGATGGAATTATTTTGGTGGCTGATGCGTTGACGTCTTTTCTAGGTGAGAAAACTATTTCTCAATTGACTCAAGAGATTAGATCTCAATGAATCCCTGTGATGATTACTTATGCTACTAAATTAGGAAGTAAAGACTATCCTCTGGGGAAAGACTCTACCATCAAAGAGCTTTGTGAAGTGGGTGTGGATGGATTGATGTTGGAGACAATGATTGTGGAAAATGAAGTCTTTCCGATGATTGATATTTTGGAGACTTCTTTGGAAAAACATGAGCTTAGCGTTGTGGAAAAAAATATGGAAAGGTTTGGTGAAGATGAATTTGAAGTGAGGGATTATATTATCTATAATGCGTATAGAATTACGAAAGAGCTGGATATTAAAGCGATTGTTTGTTTTACGGAGAATGGGTATACATCTGCTAGGATTGCTTCTTTGAATCCGAAAGTTCCCGTGATTACGTTTACTAAATCGACAGATACATACAGATTTTTAAGTCTGATTCGAGGAGTGAAGGGATATAAAATTTCTCAATCTTTTAACTACGAAAATCTCAAGAGAATTGGAAAAGAGATGATAAGAATTATCTTTAAAGGGAATATTTCATTGGATGATAAGGTGTTGATTGTGCAGGCAAATGAGTATCATGATGGAGCAAAATCTGATATGATTAATGGGGTGGAGTTGTATCATTTCAAAAATATTTAATAATGCTTGCAATATTTTTGTTTTCGAGTATACTTGCGTTATGAATAAAACCAAAATTATTGCCACTATTACCGATCAATATACTGAGGAAAAGCTGATTGCTATCGCCGAGGCAGGTGTGAATATCATCAGACTTAATTTTTCTCATGCCAAACAAGAAACTACCAAACCGCTGATTGATACTATTCACAGGCTAAATCGTGAGGGTAAAACTGATTTTGGAATTTTGCTCGATAATAAAGGGCCAGAAGTTCGTACGGGAGAAAGAAGTACTCCTTATTTTTACAAAAAAGGGGAAGTGTTCAGAATTTTTGTGGATAAAGAAAAAATGACTCAGGATTCTGATCTTTTTTCTGATTACGAGTATTTGTTAGAGGATGTGCAGGCTGGCAAGAAAATTGAAATAGATTCTGGATTGATGACGGTGCTGGTGCAGGAAGTACATCCCGAGTATTTGTTGGTGCTTTCTCAAAATGATTGTGAAATTGGCAGTAGACGTCACATGAATTTCCCTGGTATTTCCCTTCGTCTACCTGGACTAACAGAAAAAGATAAATCAGATTTACGTTTTTGAATAGAAAATGGAATTCATTATGTGGCAGCATCTTTTATCAGAAATAAGGAAAATGTAGAAGAAATTAGAGATTTTTTGGGAGACACTCCGATTCAGATTGTTTCTAAAATTGAGAATCAAGAAGGGATTACCAATATTGATAAAATCGTGCAAGTTTCGGATGGGATTATGATTGCGAGAGGGGATTTAGGTATTGAAACACCGATTCATGAGCTCCCTTATCTGCAGAAAGTGATCATTGATGCTTGTGAAAAATATGGAAGAACCTGTATTATGGCTACTGAGCTTTTGAAAAGCATGACTACTTCACCATTTCCTACCAGAGCGGAAGTGTCTGATGTGTATACCTCTGTGGTGGCTGGCGTGGATGCAGTAATGCTTTCTGATGAGACGGCTATTGGAAAATTTCCCGTAGAAACTGTCACTCTCATGAGAGAAACTGTGGAAGAAGCTGAAAAACATACCGTGAGTCATCATCAGGATTTTGAGCTGGTGGGAAATGACCAAGTTATCGCAGAAAAAAAGTTGGTGACCAGACATGCTTTACTCTTGGCTGATGAAATTTGAGCGAAATGCATTATTGTATTTAGTCATAGTGCAAAATTTCCTAAAATTATTGCTGGACTTAAGCCTAATCAGGAAGTCTATGCGTTTACTCCGGAGCAGACCGTGATTGATAAAATGAGACTGCTTTTTGGAATTCATGGAATTCAGCTGGAAAAACGAGAAAAACATACTTCAGAAAATCAAGATATTGCTGTGAAAGTGCTCTTGGATAAAGGTTATGTCAAAAGCTGAGATAAAATTGTGGTGATCTGAGATAAAGAGAGAGGGAAGAAAAAAGACCCTTTAATTGTAATTACTACGGCATAATAATGCGTTTTTGTTTTGCTCCAATGGATGGAGTGACTACTTGTGCGACGAGACTCATCACCAAAGAGATCTTTGAAACGTATTGATCAGGTGATGATGTATTTTCGCTTCGAACGGAATTTATGAATGTGGATGGGTTTCTCATTAATCCTGAAAAAGTGGTGAAGCATTTGCAAACTACGCCTGATCAAAAGCCTATTGCTCAGATTTATGGAGGAAATGAAAAAACGCTGATAGAAGCTGCTGTCCAGATCGAACGTGAGTATGGTGAGCTGTTTTCGTGAATTGAATTGAATACGTGATGTCCTTCGACTACCGTGATGAAATGTGGAGGTGGAAGTGATTTGATGAAAGATAAGAAAAAAACGCTGAGTATTATTCAGCATCTTTCCGATTCATTGGAGCATTTACCCTTTTCTATCAAGGTAAGGGCGGGTTTGCATGAAGAGGATAAAGCAAGTCAGTTTACGTTCTTGCTGGAAGCGACTCAGTACTGTTCCAAAATTTCTATTCATGGGAGAACACTGAAACAGCTGTATAGTGGGGAGGCTGATCGGGAATTTATTCAGCAGGTGAAAAAATCTGTGTTGGAGACTGAGGGTAGAACGTGTGAGATTATTGGAAATGGGGGGATTACTTCTTATGCACAGGCAAAAGAATATCAAAAGCGTTATGAACTTGATGGAATTATGATCGGGCAGGCTACTATTGGGAATCCGTGGATTTTTACCCCTCATGAGCCGAGTGCTGAAGAGAAATTGCAGACTATTCTCCGTCATCTGGATTTGAGTGTTGCTTGTGATCAGCTTTTTGATGGAAAGGTTGTGGTGGATGTGGATCAGCTGGAAGATCAGGTTAGAAAGAATTTACAGAAGCCTGATTTTTTTTCCCATGCTTTGGTAGAATTTAGAAAATTTCTTTTTCAATATGTGAAGGGGATGGCTGAGAGTAGGGAGTGGAAGACTGGTGTTTTGATGATAGGGGAGTATGGTCAGCTGAGAAGGGCTATTATTGAGTTTTTACACAGATAAATCCAAACTTGATATTTATTTGGTTTTTGCTATCCTTTGGAGGACATTTTATTTTTCTTGCTCGGATGAAAAAGTTTTTCTTGGCTCTGCTTTTTGTTGGTTTTTTGGTATCTTGTCCTTTCAATGGAGTGTCTGCAAGTGCTACCTCGGTGATGACTGATATGGTAATTTCTACCGTGGATAAGGCTGTAGCGAAAAAGGGGACCGTTGCTGAAAAAATCAGAGTTTTTAAAGCGTATCAGGCACTCTTTAGCTCTTCAAAATATTCTAAGTCTAAAAATCAGAAAATTTATACTGCGGTGATTGCACATATCAAGGAAGAACTTGTAAGACTTCAATCTGCTGAATTTGTAGATTCTGATCACTATCCAGAAAAACCTGTTTTACCGAATGTATCTCTGGATCTCCCAAATGTAAATGTGCAGAAGGTGAGAGATACCGTGCTTTCTTGGCATAATGAGGAAAGGGCGAGTGTGGGAGTGGCTCCTTATTTTTATTCATCAGCTTTTGAAGCTACTGCTCAAACTTGGGTGAATAATTTAAAAGATAACGCAATAACCAGCAATACTCATGTGAGAACTACTGGAGATGGGTATTATAATTATGATAAGATTACTGCTTGGTTTGCTGAATTAGGGATTGAATTCCCTGTATTGGCAGGTGGGAGAGTGTCTTTTTCTGAAAGTGTAGGACGAGGGTATTATAAGTGTAGTTCAAGCGACTGTACTGAAAGTCTTATTGTGGCTATTAAAACGACGCGAGACGATTTATTTATGAAAGAAAAAGTCAGTAACGGATCTCACTATAGGGCTGTCGTGATGAGTCATTTTACTCAGGTGGGAGTTGGTATTAGTATTGATCCTGTGAAAAAAAGATATTATATGGTGGTTCACTATGGGATGGATCCTAAATAGCGGGAGTAGTTGTGTCGCAGTTGACTCTTAAGGCTCTATCAAATTCCATTTGTTTCTGGATGTAATCATTGAGGGTATAAGTTAAGGTGTTTTTTGGTTCGGTGAGGAGCTGGTTATAGGTATCGTGCAATTCCTGAATTAACTCTGGATCTACACAAGGTTTTTCTTCAGAAAGAGAGATAAGAGCCTGATAATAAGATTCGAGAGAATATTTCTGTCTGAGGAGGTCTCCATTTTTTCCGAAGAGATTTTGAAAGAAGATTTCAGCGTTTTGAAAGATGACTTTAAATCCAGAGAAAAAAGAGATTTCCTCTGCTGGATGAGATTGCAGGTAGCCATAGCAGATGGAGAGGAGAAATAGTCCTAGAACAAATTTGACGATATTTTGGAGGAAGTTTTTTTTGATTTCTTTCATTACTGTTTTTGGGGATAAATGTTGATTTGGTGATACGGTTTTATCCTCTCTTTTCAAGAGCAAAAAGATATTTATATATAATATGTCTATATATATATATGAATTTATTTTAGATAATCCAAGTTAAAGTGTCTAAAAAAGGGGTTCATTTTTTGACGGGAAAATTTTTAGGAGTATACTTAGATATAAATTTTATATCTTTGTATCTGTAAAAATGAAAAAATTGACTTATCTTTCCCTTATTGGAGTATCTTTACTGGTATTCTCTTTTATTGTGTTTAGATCGGATTTAGCAGAAGAAATCGTTTTACTGGATATTCTGACCATAGAGGAAGTGGATCCTGTGGTAGAAGAACCTATTTTTGAAGAAGAGTCTTCTGGTCTCCTCTCAACTGATCCCATTTCTGATCCTATTGAGGAACCAAAGCAGGAGGTAGAGGAGGCTGTTGATTCAGGACATTGATCTGATGAAGAGGACGCTGACGATAATGAAGAGGCAAATACAGAAGAAGTATTTGTATCTGAGGAAAGTTGAATAGTATCTGTATATTCTAGTCCAGAATATATTATTGAAATATTTACAGGGTCTACCATTTGGACGGTTCCCTTAGGAGTAACAGAAGTTGAAGTCTTTGCAGTTGGAGGTGGATGAGGGGGAGCGGGAGATGGTCCTAGGGCAGATACTCATGGAAATGGGGGAAAAGGAGGAGAGGTTGTCTTTTCTACGGGATCCGTCATTCCATGAGATAATATTGCTATTACTGTAGGTGCAGGTGGTATAGGAGGTGGATCCTATAGATGTTCATATGATTCTGGTGGACCAACTACAGGAGGGAATACATCATTTGGGGCAATAGTGACAGCTAATTGAGGTGAACGTGCCCATCTTTGGAATACTATTACTTATTGCTCAAATGAAAATAACCGAACTGAATTAGAGGCAGCAGGAAGATCTGGGGATGAAGGAACGTTTTGCCCTTTTTGTAATATGAATGAAAAATATGGTGCAGGATGAGGGAATGGGTGTACTTCCTATAGGGGTACTTGTTCTGGAGGTGCAGGAGGGGATACAGGAGGGGGAACAGGAGGAGGTGGTGCAAATAATGCTACAACCAATAAAGGGGGAAATGCTGTTTTTTATGGAGGAGGATGAGGGGGAGGGGCCTTTTCTTCTAGCCATACCTATAGTCAAGGAGGAAATGGATATCAAGGTATTGTCATTATACGTTATCAAGTTGGGGGATTTTCCGTGTCTTATAGTACCAAAGAACTAACTACAGGTAGTGTAATTGTAACCGTCACTGCTGTAGAGAGTGGAAGTTTTAGTTTTGAATCTGGAGGACGATACACTCTTGATGAAGGTTTAAGTTATAGTAAAACCTATATAGATAATATCACTGGAGAATTAGTAAGTTTTGTAAATAGTGGTGGAGATACTTTTGTTCGCCCAATTATTATTACCTGGATCGTGCCAGAAGTGTTCTTAATTTACACACCAGAGTGACCAGTATTAACTACAGGAAGCGTCAATGCTACCGTAGGTTTTAATAAACCTTGAATAACAATAACAAATAATGCTGGTAGCGATACCTATACTTTTACAGAGATTGGAAGCTTTCCTTTCGAATGGAAAGATGCATACGGTAATACAGGATTGATAGTTGCAAGCGTTGACTGGATAGGTGATGGGATATCTATTCAGCCTACTATAACCTATACGCCCCCGGAAAGTGATGGACCTACTGAGGGAAGTGTCACTGCAACTATTAGTTTTAATAAAAGTTGAGTAACCATCACAAATAATGGTGGAGATTCATGGTATACCTTTACCGAAAATGGAGACTTTACTTTCACTTTCAAGGATATCTATGGACAGACAGGAAGTGCAACAGCAAAAGTAAATTGGATCTTAGAGCAAGATTTCGACTATACAGGAGGGCCGACAACTTTTACTGTATATACTCAAGGATACTATAAGCTCCAAGTGCGAGGAGCTGAGTGAGGGAATGGAACAAAAGGTGGAAAAGGATGATATGCAGAGGGAACCATTCCCTTGGATGTTGGAGACACTCTCCTTCTCTATGTAGGACAACAAGGATCAGCAGGAGGACGAAACGGTGGAGGAGCTGCTGCAAGTACTACATATCGTGGAGGAGGAGCGACTGATATTAGATTTTGAGGAACCGACCTAACAGATAGAATTATTGTGGCAGGAGGAGGATGAGGGGGAGGACAAGACAGTTGTGCTCTCTGAGGAGCTGGAGGTGGAACCTGAGGAATTGGAGGAACTAGTCAAGGTAGCTGTGGGACACAGTGAGGATGAGGAACTCAAACTGAGGGAGGAATTGGAGGACTATATTCTTCTACAAGATGAGCCACTGGTCAATTTTGAGTAGGAGCAACGGCATTAGATAGTAGTTATGACGGATGAGGTGGTGGATGAGGGCGATATGGTGGAGGAGCTGGATCTTCTGCTGGTTGGTCAAATGGATGAGGTGGTGGATCAGCTTATATAGGGACTCTGATCAATGGAAAAATGATTGCGGGAAATCAAAGTATGCCAAATCCTGAAGGGGGAACCCAAATAGTAGGGAAAAGCTGAAATGGATATGCTCATATCACCCTTCTCTTTGGATGGAAACTTACGTATTCCCCAAATACTTGAACCAATCAAGATGTAAGGGCTACTCTAATCTTTAATCAACCTGTTACGTTACTCAATAACCATGGATGGTCCAGTAGTGATAGTATTATTTGGACAAAAACCTATGCTAATAATATTATAGGGGAAATCGTAGATTTTGAAAACTTAGAAGGAACTCTGACAGGAAGTACAGAAGTAAACATCGATCGGATCGATAAAATTCCTCCCACCGTTATCACAGAAGATAGAGATACCTCTGCTCCTGAAAACCTTGTGATTGTCATCACCTTGGATAAACCCTCAAAAGTGATCACTCCAGGACGGATACTCAAACCTAGTGGAATACCTGAAGAAGCTGAAAATGAGGCCAACGGTATTGGAACCATTCGAGAAAAAACTTATACAGAGAATACTACAGAAGAAATAAAATTTCTTGATGTGGTAGGAAATGAGGGAAGTGCCGTTGTAGAGGTGACTACGTTCTCATCAGGAAATACTTGATGAGGAGGAAGCTCTCTTGTCAAAGACACCTGCCCTAATGGGGATAAGTCTCCTTCTTACTATGACGGAACATGTGAGGGTGATGAAGAGGAAGGTGAGCATGGAGTAGCTGATGAGAAAAAAAGTATCTATGAAACCGCTTACGAACGAGCTAAAGAATATGGTATCACTACTGCCTCCACCTATGAAGAAGCCAGAACTACTGACGTTATCCTTAGACAGGAAATGGCTAAAATGATTTCAACCTATGCTATTAAACTCTTTCAGAAAACTCCTGATACTTCAAAAGTTGTTTGTTCTCAATTTCATGATCTCTCTCAAGCGGGTGGTGATCTTCAACCTTATATCATCCAGTCCTGTGAACTTGGTCTAATGGGAATGAATGGGGATGGTATTGGTGTTCAAGAAAACTTCTTCCCAAGTAAAACAATTACTAGAGCGGAAGTTGGTACGATTTTATCTCGTTTACTTCGAGGAACACAGCATGCTACTCAGCTAGGGGATGAAACCTATTATGCTAGACATCTTCAAGCACTCAAAAAAGCCGGTATTATGAACTTTATCTCTAATCCTGATATGCTGGAACTCAGAGGAAATATCCTCTTGATGCTCTGGAAAAGTGTGGTGATGTAGTCTTTGTCTTCTGCTGTGGATACTAAAAAGAGAAGCCTTAAGGCTTCTCTTTTTCAGTTCTTTTTCAGTTGTATATATTATAGTGCAGAGAAACTTAGCTTATTTGAGAAGTCAATCCAAGCTGGATCATTGATTTGTACGACAAAGGTCTTATTTGCTCCTTGGGTGATGAGATAATTTTCTCCAGGAGAGACGATAGAACTATTTGGCTCACATTCATAAATTCTGATTGCAGGAGCGATTTCGAGATTCTCTTTTTCTGAGTATTTGATTACATTGATTACTGAGGTACAATAGGCACTAGCTTGCCCAAAATTTTCTCTAGCTACACTAACGGAATAAGAAATATTCGCGGAAGGAAATTTGATACTGTATCCTCCTCTATTGGAGCTGTAGGTGAGACCCTTTTCTTCATTGAGAGGGAACTGAGGAACTTTGGGATCTCGTACGATTGGAGTGATGACTGTAGAGCTAGCATCAGTTCTTTCTTCCTCTTTTGGAGTGGCTGGAGTCTCTGGGGTAGGAAGAGTGTTTTCTGATCCACTAGCAGTTAATGCTCCTTCAATAGTTAAGGTTTGAAGTTTCCCTTTTGCAGGCAAACTAAAGTCTACTAAAATAGAGCAAGAAATGGTGTGAGAAACCCCTTGTCCTTGGATTGAAGCGACTAATCCCTCTTGTTTTAGGTTCAAGGTGGAACTTGTGATAGTTTGAAGTTTCTCTTCTGTATTTTGGCAAATACGTGGTGCTGCGAAGTTTACTCGATCTTTCATGACTTTAGCATTTGCAAAGATGATGAGATCTTTGAGTTTTGTGATACTATCTTCTGTAGCATCATTGATAAATATTCCTCGTCGATCGCCATTAGCTATAAATCGAGAATTAGCTTCGTTTAGTTTGTAATAAGCGTCTCCATTTGCGGTGACGAAACTACGTACTGCGGATTGAGAGAAGGTGTTTTCTAGTCCTTTACAGTTTTTATCAGGATTGGAGGGGTTACATCTGAAATAATTTATGGTGATCTCTTTGTCGGTTTCGAGGTCTGAAATCTTAATTACTCCGTTTTCTCCTTCATTTAAGAGTAAAAATTCTTCAAAAAAGGCTGGTGAAAAATGGATTCCTGCCCCCAAGAGATACACTCCTGCTGAGTCTCCTAGCACGATATCTGTAGATGTCCCCGTTTTGATTCAGACTTTTTGTCCTGATAGGGCAGTGATCTCTACGATAGGATCTCCTTGATAAAATTTTTCAACAATTCCTGTGGTTTCCACAAATCCTTCGTATTCGCCCAGATTGATATTTTTACTTTTCACTCCGATGATTCCGTAAGTTTCGTTAGTAATGGTGTGGGTATGAGTCAAAATATCTCCATCTGCTTTTAAGGTTCCTTGGAGGGTGATTTCTTGTCCTAGAGAAAATTGAGAAGTGTTTTCACTGACATTGGAGAGGTTAGCTGGTGCGAAAAAAACGCGATATCCTAGATATCCTCCTACGAGGAGAATGAGTATTCCCAGTACGATTCGAATCCAAGTATAAGAATGTGAGGATTGTCTTTTGAAGGATCTTGTGTTGGACATTTTCTTTTGAAAGAAGTCATTTCTCTCGGCCATGGTAATAGATAATAGGATAAAAAATCTGTATTTCTATTCCTAGAGTCTAAAAAAAACACTTCACTTTGCAAGCTCACTTTTTTTATCTCAAAATATCTTATTTTTTCCCTAAGAGAACCTTAGATAAGACTTGAATTTCTTTCATTGTTGTCTCTATATCTATCCAAAACATTTGGTGCTGGGACAGAAAGACTGCGATAGTATTTTCTACCTCAATATTTTTTGTGCGATTTGCGGTGTCATTAGGTTCTACAATAGGTTGAGGTTTTTCTTTAAGGTCGGTTTGTTTTTCTACTTCTGCGTCATATTGTACTTGTGCCATCATATTGTCTTCCATTGTCATTGTAGCAGGATTTTGTACCAAAATGTAGGCGTTTATGCTCTCTGGGTTATCCAGAGGATTTGCTATTCCTAAGGTCTCTTGGAGGATGGTATGTTCAGATTTTGTTTGTTTTTCTTTTAACTGTTTGGAAACTTCTTGTACTGCGGTTCTTTTTTGAATGAACTGATCAAAGGTAAAGGTAAGAGATTTCGCAAAGTTGATGTTTGATGCTGGGTTGTCAAGGAATTCTTTTTGTGGTGTATATGTTCCTAATTCCCCGCTCTTATCCAACGTATCTACTACTCCCAAAAGCTGACCATAGACTTCTTCAATACTTTGTACGGTGATTCCTCTGGAGGAAAAGTTTCTATTGGTGGTCGGTACGGTACAGACTTTTACGATGAGAATTGGTCATAATCCTGGTGATTTATATGGATCGAAGAGGTCAATGTCGGAAGAATCTCGTTTTTCACAGATACACATTGCTTTACAAGCCAGCTTTTTATCAAAAGCTAATCCATCACAGGATTTAAAACAGTTTTCAACTTTTTCAATAGCTTTTTCCATATCATTGGGATCTTTAAGGTCGTTGATACTTCCTGTACCGTTTACTCCGCTAGCTGGAGGGAACATCCCTGTGGAAGGGGGATCAAGATAATCACCGATGGTTTCGATAAGGTCTTCTATGTATTCTTGATACTCTCAAAAATCTATATCATCTGCGTTTGGCAGGGTAGTGGGAGGAGAAGTATTCTCTTCTTCTAGGTCATCAATTTGATCCAATGCTCCAATACACATTTGTCCTCCAAATAAGGTGGTTTGTGAAGTGCTAGAAAATCCGTTTGCTCCAGGTCTTTCTAAAAAATCATTAAATTCTGGGTCATCATTAGGGTTGATCCCTGGAATATCGGGAGTAGCTCCTCCTGGAGTGGTTCAAGTGTTTCCGTTATTTCCTCCGGTAGTTCATCAGCTTGTTCATCCATTCCCTCCTGGAGTAGCTCCTGGCTGCATTTCGCTGTTTCCTGTGTTTCCTGCAGGAGTCGTTCCAGGAGTTGTTCAGTTGTTCCCCTCGTTTCCTCCTCAGCTTTTTTCGTTTCCTTTTCGGTTGGGGAGGTGATAAAAGGCGAGTTGGTAGGGTTCTTGTACGGATTCAAAGAGTATTTTGGAGATAGCACTCATATCATACATGAGATCAAAAGGGGAATCTTCTAGTGAACTATTCCAATATTTATCTTGTCCTACTTGTGCGGTTTTTACGGTTTGAAAACGTTCTTTTCTAGCACTTCCTTCGCGATACCACGCTTGAAATTTTTCTTTACAGTCGGTCATCACATCACCCTTGAAATTCCCATTTCCATAATAGCATTGATTAAATTCTACACAAGCTTTCTCTGCTGCACCGTCGGCAGGGCGTGCGTCCATAAATTGGTTAGATTTTTTAGCTATTTGTGTTCCCATATTAGCACGGAAGCTATCTTCAAAATAATACAAAATGTTTGAAATCTTTTTTTGAGTGAGGGAACATCCTTTCATTTGGAGCTGAGTAGCGATTTCGCTGATTCCTCCTATGATGAGCTCATTTTTTTGGTTCTGTATTTCTTCTACTATGGCACCGAAAGGATCTGCAGGAAAGCTTGCTTCATATGATCTTTCTAGATAGCTTTTCTGTTCTCTAGTGGCGATAATTTTATTGAGATGATCTGCGATGTTGCTATCGAAACTCATATTTAAACTTTCAGCAGAAAAAACCTGACTCATGGGTGTGAGGAATCCGAGGAGGAGTAGTACTAGGAATGGTTTAGTAGGGTGGCTGAACATTTCTGAGTTTCTCATATAACGTATAAAATGGAGTGACGAGTTTTGCTGCATATTTATCTCTGAATTTGAGAGCTTCTTCTTGATACAATACTAATCCGATATGGAGAGGGTAGGTTGTGGCTATCTCTTGTAACTCTTTGAGTGAGGTTTGTAGAGCTGTTTCAAACATTTCTCTTTGCTGGACTATGGCATTTAGTTCAATGAGAAGAGCAGTCTTTTCTTGATCTGTTTGAACCGTTCTGAGCCAATTGATATAAAAGTCTGTAAATAAGCGGTAATTGAGATACTCATTGGTTAGGAAATTGGTAAAATAGGTGTTGAGTCCTTTTTTCTGATCCCCTGAGAGATGGAGTCCGCAAGCAAAGTTCTCAAATCCTGTTCCTTCAATTGGGCATTTTGTATCTGCTTCTTGGCTCTTTTTTCGGAGTCCTTCGTTGTCGAGGAGCGAGAGAGATTGTAGGGATTTATAGATAATTTTCTGATTATTATCGATCATGGTCACTGTTTTTGGGTAGAGCTTTTGATAGGCAGATTTGTCGCTGTTATTCATGCTGAAGTAGGTATCAAAGATACTAGCAATTCTGTCTTCTTTGTTTTTGAATACTTCGGTAGAGGGGACTTGTAATACTTCAGCTCGTTTGATCTTAAAAATATCACTCATGAGTGCTTGATAAATCTTTGAGCTATAGCGGGAAAGATCACATTCACTTTGGTTATTTTCGTTAGTCCCTGAGCCTGTAGCACAGAGGTCTTTATTGGATTTAAATTGTTGGAGGTTCAGCTTTTTGGTGAAATTTTCTTTGAAAATATCTTTGGTGAGGTCTTCTTTTCCTCGGTTTGTGGGGTTTCGTGCTCCGCAGAGTGCACGGAGAAAGAGAGAATCACGAGAGGAATATCTAAAGGTTTCTCTAAAGGTTTCTCCCGTGAGCAAAAAGGCTACTTGATTTGTTAAGGCTTTTTCGCAATAGAGGTTAATCACTTTAGTTTTGTATGTTGTAGAAACTTCTCGAGATGTATCTGTACTCACTGCATTCGTTAATATCAAAACCCCTGAGAGCGTAGAGCTATCTGCATAAGTGATGCCAGCAGTGCTGAGCAGCAGGAGTATTCGTGCGTATACGATCTTTTTCAGCATTTTTTCTTATCAAGTAAAAGGTTATTATCTACATCCTTTATTTCCTTTATTCACACACTGATATTCACAAATTTTCCCTAAAGTGTCTAAGAGGGAAGGAATATTATTTTCTTTATCTCCTTCATTTATTACTCTTTCTAGATCTTGAATTTCTTTTACAATAGCGTAGAATTGTGAGGTTTGGCTAGTATTTTCTGCTAGAATAAAATTTGTGGTTGTCCGATCAAACAGCTCATTTGTCTTTTCTATTGAGTCTGCGAAATCTAGAAGAAGTGCTGTATTGAAATTTTCATTGTAGGAAACTCCCAATTTATACATTATTTGTCTCTTCTGGGTCTCTGTGAAATTCTCATCAACAAAGGATTTCTCTTCTGATCCAGCATTTTTGGTACTTTCTATGAGAGATACGGTTTTTTTTCCTATGTCGTTGATTGCTTTTTTCCATCCTCCTACGGGTGCAATGAGACGTTGATATTTTGGGACATCTAGGGCAGTCATTTGTGTAGTATTGATCCCGTAGATGGTTCTGAGTTGTTGAAGTTCATATTTATCAAAGTATTGTTCGGCGATTCCTTGCTTATTCTTATCGTTGTTTCAAGAAGATCCTTTGAAAAGTGCATTAACCAATCTGCTAGATGCATCTGCAATGGTTCTTGCTGCCTCCTTAGCTCCATTGCCAACCATACTGGTTGCATTCCCTAAGCGAGATCAGATTTTTTTACTCATGACGCTACAGTCCATTGGTCATCTGGCTCCTGCGTATTCTGTTTTGAGATCTTTTAGAGCTTGTTCACTAAAACTTGCCCCATAAAATTTCCCAAATCTGTTTAAAAAGCTGGTATTCCCAAAGGAGAGAAACATCTTCATCCCTGCGTTCATTCTTGTTAAGCTACTTAAAATCTCTGCATAATTTACTTTATCTTTTCCTATATTAGACCCTGTAAAGAGTCCCTCGTTGACGTATTGTTGTACAATTGCTACTAAAGCTCATCCCTCTTCATTGAGTCTTCCTATGAGGTTTGCACGTTTTCCTAGGGTATAGGCGATTTGTGAAATTCTGGTTTCTATTTGGAGTAAACTTCTCCAATCTCTTACAATTGCTCTATTCTGAAAGAGGATTGCGAATCCCTCCAAATTGGAGGAAACTACTGATGCCCCAGCAATGGCTAGCAGTACGGTGGTGGTGGCGGTTGCACTGGTCAGTCTTTTAGTATTTTTCCATAGAGTATTTGCTATAGTATCTAGTATATCATTTCCTGTGGTGGGGAGTTCAAGGGTTTTAGAGGTAAATAACCCCATTATATTGAGCTCAGACTTAAAGATCTTTTCTCCTAATATTCCTCCAAGTAGTGCAGAGGAGATATCTCTTTGAAATTTTTGGTAGAGCAGCATTGTTTCTCCTGGTGCACCACATATGTCTGCTTGGGTGATTTGTGGTTGAGTAGTTTGAGCAAGAGAAAAAGCTGGCTGTATCAACAGTATCAGAGCGAGAAGGATGCTGTAAAGCTTCTTTTTCATCAGAGAAATAAAATAAACACTTTCAGTATATAAACTCGCAATCGAATTTCAAACTAAAAATACTCCCCGGAGAGGGGAGTATCAAAAGGTTGATAAGAATATTGTATTTATGCTACTGGAGCCTGTTCACTAGGAGTAACAACTTCTGGAACTTCTGGTGTTGGCACTTCTGGAGTAAGTGTCTCTAAGGGCACGGTTACTTCTGGAGCTACTGGTGCAGGAGATGTTTCAGAAGTTGGTACATATACAGGCTGTTGGATAGCACCTTCAGCTACACTTTCTTCTGGTTTCGCGATATCTTGTACGAGATTTGTAGCTTGATTGATCATATTGGATCAGATTTGTCCAATTTTTGAGTCAGCGATAGTAGTTTCTACGGTTGTAGCTGCAGATTCTACGGTATTGCTTACTTTGTTGATAGCAGATTCTCCAAAATTTTCTACGGTGTTTACAGCTCCTGTTCCGAGATTGACAGCTTTATCTGCAACTCCTTCGGTAAAGTTTATAGTTTTGTCTGCAACACTTCCAACGGTGTCAGCAATTCCTTGGAATACGCTTCCACCTACAGGAATTTCTGTGGCAACAGTATTGAGGGTGTCTTTCCCTACTTCAACTACTCCTGTTGCAGTTTGCTTTCCTGCCTCTACTACGCCACCTACTACTTGAGTCCCTGCGTTTACCGTGGTTTTTGCAACGTCGGTGATGGCTCCCATAGTATTTTGGAGAATATCTCCTCCTTGATTATTTTGGATAGCACTTCCTACTCCTTGAGCGGCAGTAGTTCCTACGTTTACAGCAGTCTGGGCGACTCCTCCTAATACATTGGCTCCTGTTTGGAGGGTTTTTCCTGCGACATCGGCTACAGCACCAAATTTAGAGAAAAATCCTTTTACTTTACCAAAGAACCCTTCTGATTCTGCTGGAGTGGCAGGAGTTGGGGCAGGTTGAGCAATGGGTTGTATTGGTTGAGCAACAGGTTGTTCTACAGTTTGTTCGGTCACTACTGGAGAAACTGGTTGTACAGCTTGATTTGGATCTTGTGTTTGATCGGTCATCGTGATACGATAAAGTAATAAAATCTCATACTTAATACTATATAAAATTCTGATTTTTGCAACTTTTTATCCACTTTTTGAGTGTAACTTTTCTGGTGATGTTGTTTTTTGTTCAAAACACAGCTTGACTTAATGATAATTAACTCGTATAGTAAAAAAATAAATGTCTCATTTAAAAACAAAAAAATTATGGAACTTGTGGTAATTCTTTTTATTATTGGGGCCGCTGTTTTAGGATTTGTGTCCATTTTGCTGCTGGCGGGTTGAAAGTGTTTTTTTCTTTTGTAGCACCCAAGTAAAAAAAGTGATAAAAAACTTGCAATTAGATAAAAAATCTGTAAACTAGCACCCGTTGTAATTAAGTGATACAGATTTTTTATCTTTTAAACTACTACAAACCATGCCAAAAGTAATTGGAATTGACTTGGGAACTACGAACTCCTGTGTATCTTGCCTCATCGGAGATAAATCCGAAGTCATCGCAAACGCAGAGGGAAACAGGACAACCCCTTCTATCGTCTACATCAAAGGGGATGAACTGCTCGTTGGAGACCTCGCAAAAAGAAAGGCTATCTTAGAGCCAAAAAACGTGATTTACGAAGTGAAAAGACGAATTGGACGCAAATACAGCGAAGTGAAAAACGAACTGAAAAATATGCCGTATGAAACCAAAGAAGGAAAAGACGGTGGAGTGCTTATCGTTGTAGACAAAAAGGAATACAAACCTGAGCAGATTTCTGCGTTCATTTTGGGAAAACTCAAAGATGACGCTGAGAAATACCTCGGTGAAAAAGTGACGCAAGCGGTGATTACTGTGCCTGCGTACTTCAATGATTCTCAGAGAAATGCTACGAAAGCAGCGGGAGAAATCGCTGGACTGAAAGTGGAGAGAATTATCAATGAGCCAACCGCGGCGGCTCTCGCTTACGGTGAGGGGAAAGAGAAGAACGAAACGATTATCGTGTTTGACCTTGGAGGGGGGACGTTCGACGTGACGGTGCTAGAAATCTCGTCTGAAGGGACCTTTCAAGTGCTTTCGACTTCTGGAGATACCCAGCTCGGAGGTGCAGATTGGGATCAGAGGATTATGGACTATCTCGTTGAAGAGTTCAAAAGTAAGGAAGGGCTCGACCTGCACGAAAACGCTATGGCGATGCAGAGAATTAAAGATGAAGCAGAAAAAGCTAAAAAGCAGCTTTCAACGATGGATAGAGTAGATATTTCTATTCCGTTTATCACGCAGGGAGCAGACGGAACGCCGAAAAACTTGGAAGTCGTGCTTACGAGAGCTAAATTTGAAAGTTTGTGTTCAGACTTATTTAAGCGTTGTAAAGAGCCGGTAGAAAAAGCGATGAAAGACAGTAGCTTGAAAAATAGCGATATTCACGAAGTCATCCTTGTGGGAGGTTCAACGAGAATGCCTCAAGTGCCTGCTATCGTGAAAGAAGTAGTCGGGAAAGAGCCGAAAGCGACCGTGAATCCCGACGAAAGTGTCGCACAAGGTGCAGCAATTCAAGCTGGAATTATTCAGGGAGACGTGAAAGATATTCTGCTCCTCGACGTGACTCCGCTTTCTTTGGCTGTTGAGGTTGAAGGAGGTATTGCCCACGTGATGATCCCGAGAAATACGACTATTCCTGCCAAGAAATCCAACATTTATACGACGGCTTCTGATAATCAAACTGCCGTGACAGTGCACGTGACACAGGGAGAAAGGCAGTTCGCTCGTGATAATAAATCCCTCGGAATGTTCAATCTTGAAGGAATTCCGCCGATGAGGAGAGGAACGCCACAAATTGAGGTGACCTTTGATATTGACGCGAATGGGATCTTGAATGTGACGGCTCAGGAGAAATCCACTGGGAAACAGCAATCTGTACAAATCCAAGGTTCGACGAATATTTCTGATGAGGAAATCGCTTCCGCTAAGGCTGATGCAGAGAAATTCGCTGAAGAAGATCGCAAGAGAAAAGAGGTAATAGAAGCAAAAAACTGACTGGAGACGTTGATTTATGCGATTGAAGGGCTTGGTCAGGAATTCAAAGAAAAGATTAGCGAGGAAGATAAGGAGCTGATTTCTAAGCTGGTAGCTGAGGGAAAGGCGATGAAAGATAAGGAAGAAGTGACCGTGGAGGAAGTGAAGAATGAAGCGGATAGGTTGCAGAAGGAGAGTGAGCCGTTGTTTAAGAAGTATGCTCAGACGGCTCAGCCAGAAGCACCAGAAGGGTTTAATCCAGAGGATTTGATGAAAGCGGGGAAGAAGCCTGAATGACCTGTGGAGTGAGAAGTAATTGATGCGTAGATGTTTTATTTTTTGTAGGGACAACGCTTGTCGTTGTCCTTTGCATATTTGATAACAAAATGAAAATCCGCATTTTCAAATTGTTGTATTGCGTGATGTTGTAGGGGAGGGAATGGGACGGATATGTAGAACGGAAAGGACGGTTGGGAATATGTTCGGAAAGGGACAAGCCCTTTCCCTACCCATTGGATCGTGTTTTGATGATTGATAAAATAATGCATTTTTGTAGGGACAACGCTTGTCGTTGTCCGAATGTGTGTTAATGATAAAATGAGAACCCGTATTTTTAGCCATTGTATCGTGTGCCATAATGATGTAGTGTTGTGGATGGTTGGGAAGGTTATGTGGTATTGTTCGGGAATATTGTGTGGTGGTGTACGAATTATTTTTTGATATACATTTTGTCTTCTGCCCATTTTGCAGGATTGTTTTGAATGTATCGTTTGATATTGTTATATCACGATTCATCACGGATAATGTGATCGTAATAACTGGTTTGCCGTGCGAACGGTATCCCCATTTTTAGACATCTTACACGAACCGCGGATTTCCGTCATCAAATAATGGACCCTACTGTTTGGTGGGTGATATGGGCGGGAATGGTGGTTTTATCGTTATTTGGAATTGATTTTTGTGGGATATTCGTGGTATTCGAAAGATGTTGTATATTATTGTTCGGAAGATGTTGTATGTCATTGTTCGGAAGACGTTGTATGTCATTGTTCGGAAGAGGGCAAGCCTCTTCCCTACATTTGTCGTTAATGTTGTCGTTAATGTTGATATTATTTGTGTTGTTTGTTTCATCAATGCACAACAATAAATGCACATGATTGGGCATTATCACATATTCATGTAAATCCACGGATGGTCTTTTCTGCAACATAACATGCAATTCTTCATCACAAATTTTCCCGATTTCATTCAAAACCATTTTCTCGTCAACGATTTTTCAAAAATATTCTTCATGTTCATGGGTGCAAATCGTGAGAAAATAGACACCACCTGAGGCGTAATCAAACCAATTTGCACGGGGTTTTTTGCGTTTTGGTAATTCCTGCATACCTAAAAAATATAAAAATCAGAATAAAATACAACGCATTATTACCATAAAATTATCACAATGATTGTAGGGAAAGGGCTTGTCCCTTTCCGAACATATTTCCTTTCCGAACATATTTCCAACCGTCCCTTTCCGAATAAAACAAACCGATTCCAAATAAAACCCCTTGCTGAACATATTTCCCAATCATATAAAATGAAAATCCGTATTTTCAAATCATTGTATCACGTGATGTTTGTCCGCCCAATATATCAAATCATCCACATTATTATCATACATTATAGGGCAGACACATAGGTCTGCCCTTACGGTATCATCTGATGTTTGTCATAGGGACAACGCTTGTCATTGTCCGAATGTGCGTTCTATATTAATGTATCTCTCTCCCAACCACTTACCACTACAACCTCCATCACGAAACAAAAAATCTACACTGGCAATCTCTCTAAAATTTGGAATGTACAAAAAATGCACATTGCTTTTTTCGTCTAATTTTTTTTCTCAGAAAAATCAAATTCTCTTGCATTTTCAAATATTTTGACTATACGTTATCAACGTAATCACGAATAAAGTCGTATGGATCAAGTCTTTGGCTTGGTTGGTGCGATTTTTTTCATTGTTCTATTTATGTAGATATTCTAGCCTTCCTCTCAAGTTAGTCAGATTATCTATTTTCTCTTTTGCTGCTTTCCTTAAAAAAGATGAATATGCTTTTATATTAGGGACAATTAAGGTTAATAACAAATAAAAAAAATCATTTCCTCTTGAAATTCACTTCTTCAATCCTATATTATAGGTGTCTAGATTATCATTTTTTTCGTTTCTTTACAGGGAAAAGTAGGCTTTTTGCGGTTCACACGCAAATTGCCTCTTTGTAGGGAAATGTGATAGTCTAGACAACTCGTGAACCGTAGATTGCCTTCTTATTCTAAATAAGGTTCTCTTACGATAAACGGGTTGTATGCTACTACATACCCTTTTTACTTTTTACAAAATTTTTATGATGAAAAAACTCTGATTTTTAGTAGCCTTGTGACTATTATTCTTAGGGAACACTACCTTTGCACAGACCTACATTCAAGTTTTTTCCGATGATTTCAATCGTGCTGATGGTTCGGTTGGGAATAGTTGGGAAGAACTTACCGCCCTTAATGCGGAGAATAGAGATTGGTCGATTGTCGATAACTCCGCTGGTGCTGGTGCTGGTGGGCGTTGGTGCAAAGTGCTACTGCGTCCAAGTGGTGAAGCCATCAAAGACGGTAAAATCGAATTTATAATTCCTGCGTCATTAGATTTGACCAAGCCGCTGGCTTTTGGTGCATTTGCTCGTGTGATTACCGATGCCGCTGGCACCAGTAGCTATGCTATGTATTACTATCCGTCTTCGCATCAAGTCGTCATCGGGTATAAGGTTAATGCTTCTGCTATTACATCTATTCAGCAACACACTCTCTTGGCTAACGTTGGTGGTATCCCCGCACCAGCGGCTGGCGATAAGCGAGTGGAGTTTATCGTTGAATCGGCAAATCCATCCACGACTAACTTGACGGTCAATGTTTTTGACAGCAATGGGCTACTTTTCACGCAAACCGTCACTGATAGTAACACTAAACTTCAAGCGGCTGGTCGCTGGGGTTTGCAAAGTTTTTCTAATATTAGTAGCACCGAGGTAGCCGCTTTTGATACAGTAACAATTTATTCTGCTGACCTGCCAGCGAATGTTGATTTATCCCTGACAGCGAATAAAAGTACTGTCAAATTTAGCGACAATGTTATTTATACATTAAGTGATGACGAAGACGAAACGGTAATTTTGTCTGATAATGGTGCTGGTGGTACCTTTTTCCCGAGTGCAACGGTAATTTTGAATTCTGGAAATTCCTATACAGCAACAGTGAATTATACACCAGCCAAAGCAGGTACTATTGTCATTTCTGGTAATCCGGCTAATTTTACAGGTGATTTAGAAAGCGAAATATTTGTTTCGCCCTATTCAACGACGATTGGATTTATCGGAGATTCCATTACGGACGGTAATAGATGTAGTTCTAATAACTATCCTTCGACAATAGCTGTTGGTGATCTGGGTCTTGGCTTTACTGATATTAAGCGTGGTGTAAGCGGTGCTTCGACGCAAAAGTATTTAGAAAATAATTTGGCATCTTCAATTACCGCTTTTACAAATGGTGGTGTAGATGTGGTCCATATTATGCTCGGTACTAATGATGCCTTCATTAATGTATCCTATAATATTTCTACTACTGATTACAAAATCAATATGCAGGCTATCATTGATGCACTCAAGTTAGCCGGTATTCGTCAAGTTGTATTGAGCTACCCAACATATTCATCTGTTAGCAGAGATGTTGCATTACTCACAGGCTATCAGGATAAGATTAATGAGTTGGTGGTCGAAAATGGTTGATATGTATTGCTTGGCGATACTGTTGCCTATTCATATTTCTATACCAATATTGCGACTGATATGTGTGATAATCTCCATCCAAATGCAACTGGGAATACTCAACTCGGTAAATTCCGAGCAAATGCTATCAAATCAGCCCTTGAATACCAAATCAATCCAGACCACCACTTCCTCAGTGGAAATACTCATACACTTCAAACAACAGGAAATCTGACCTTCCGAGTAGATAAATACTTCGGAGAGTTTAGTAATGTGGTGAAAGTAGATACTACCCAACTTACTACAGGCTATACCGCGACTTCAGGAAGTACGAACATCATCCTTGAAGCTGACTATCTCAACACCCTCTCAACAGGTAGCCATACCTTAACGGTTGGTTTTGATGGAGGAGTGCGAGTGTCAGATACGTTTACCATCCTTCCTGCTCCCTGAGAAAATAATACGGGAGGTAATAATGGAAACAATAATGGAGGAAGTAGCAGTTGATGAGGTGGTTGAAGCTCTGCTTCAAAGGACAACTGTCCAAACGGCGATTTCAGCTCAAGCTATTATGATGGAACCTGTGGTGTAAGTCATTCTGAACAAGGCGAAGCCGAAGTGAAGAATCCAGAGAATAGCCAACAGCCAGTGGATTCTTCGCTACAACCTTCGGTTTCCACTCAGAATGACTTGACTGATGA
>JAITGP010000053.1 GCA_031280545.1 Candidatus Peribacteria bacterium | reverse complement strand
TAGCGGACTCAAACATCTATCGAAATCAACTCTAGTAGCACTTTTAATGCTTCCTTTTTTTCTAGAATTACCTATCGAAACAATTTGACTAAAAAAGCTGACCATAAGCAAAGTTTTGGTGGATTTGTTATCTATTCTGGCAAACCTATTGAACACACAAAGATTAAGGTCATTAATCGGAAAGACATTGCAAGAGCGTTAAAATAATTCTAACTTCTATAATATGCATGAGATACACAACGCTTAATCAGGGAAATTACAATAAACCCCTAGAAAAAGCTTTAAAAATCCTTATACTAGAAAAGAAGCTTTACCTATTCCAGAATCCTCAATGAAACTCCATCTCGTAGAACCTCAGCGATGATACCATTTCCTCTTGGAGGCTATGAAACTCGCTCAAAACCACCCACGAATCGCTACCTTTGCCCCTATCGGAGCCGATATTTTCCTGGTTATTTACCCCATCTTCCTCATCATCCTTTACCTCAGAGGAATAATAAAAAAACAACTTGAAGACAAGCAAGGAGCAATTTTTATCTTCCTTTCTTGCCTCATTAGTGTTGCCACGAATATTTTCCTTCAATATTTTTTCATCAAAAATAGACCTCAAATAGAAATCATAGACGGAGATAAAATAGCAGAGACGCTTCTTGACGACCTCCTTCCAACCAGTTCTTTCCCCTCTGATCACGCTGTAGTCGGGATGTCCGTCGCCATTGCAACTCTTATCCGATGATACAAAACAAAGAATAAAAAGCTGATTTATTTTGCCTATTTCCTCATTGTTGTTGCCATTGTGATGTCGGCTTGTAGGGTAATTACTGCTGTTCACCGACCAAGTGATATTCTTGGAGGATTCGTCGTTGCAATGTTCATACCTCTTGTCCTCAGTTTTCCTCCTCTTTTTATTCTCTTCAAAACTTATCTCATTTCTCCCGTAGTGAAATTTCAAGAATGGATATTTAGTTGCTTCCAAAAGAAGTAAATACGCAAAATATATACGTATGTCAATAGTAAAAATAGGCATAAGTATGCTATAATTTAAAAACCTTGAAAACTCCTCTAAAATTTTTATAACCAAGTCAGACATTTATTATTCTTTCATTTCAATGCCCATAGACATCAACACCATCCAAATAGCCCCTTCTCGAAAAACCGTCCTCGCCGAAGAATTTCAAAAGCCCTACTTCTCCGAGATTAAAGCCTTTCTCCAAAAAGAAAAAGCTGAATGAAAAACCATTTTCCCAGCAGGAAATAATATCTTTAACGCTTTCAATTCTACACCTTTTGACGCGGTGAAAGTAGTAATTCTCGGACAAGACCCCTATCATGGCACTTGAGAAGCTCACGGACTTTGCTTTTCCGTACAAGACGGAATCAGAATTCCTCCTTCTCTACAAAATATCTACAAAGAACTACAAAACGACGTGGGAATAACTCTTCCAAAAACTTGAAATCTCACTCCACGAACCCAGCAAGGAGTCTTCCTTCTCAACGCTACTTTAACCGTTAGAAAAGACCAAGCGAATTCTCATAAAGACATCTGACGACAAACCTTCACAGATGCGGTTATCAAAAAATTATCCGATGAAAAAGAACACCTCGTTTTCATCCTCCGAGGAGCTTTTGCACAACAAAAAGATCTTCTCATAGATAGAAGTAAACACCTGATCATAAGATCACCACATCCTTCCCCTTTTTCTGCTGATAGAGGATTTTTTGGGAGCAAACCTTTTTCACAGACCAATACACGATTAAGAGAAAAAGGAAGAGAAGAAATTAACTGGCAAATTTAATCTATTTATCAAGTAGTATGACGTTATTCATTAGTATCATCCTAGGAATGGGACTATCCACTCGACTCTATTTTTTCCGTGAAAGCTTTTTTGCAGAATTAGCAATCAGTTTTTTACCCTATTTTTTCATAGGATTCACGATATTAGCAATTATAACCCTAGTACTCTTTCTATTACGAAAACGTAAAAACCCCCGCACAACAAAAAGAAAAATAGAGACCTTTTTTCTTGCTTGTTTCTTCCTGCGAAGTACAATATTAGGAGTGCTGTATGGATCTGAATTCTTTAATTTTTATAGCCTAGCTGAAACAGAGGACTCTGCTACTTCAGGACTGAATATCTATTATGCAAATATTCTTTACACCAATGATGACTACGAAAGTCTAAAAAAACAGATCGAAGAAGCTGATCCTGATGTGGTAGTATTAGTAGAGTTTTCTGCAGAACATGCAGAGGAAATGCAAGACTTTTTTCAAGAGAAATTCCCTTATGTTAACGGTGTTTCTCGATCGAGATTAGTGGCTGGGAATGTAGTCTTTAGTAAATATCCTCTGACCGATATGCTCAAAAACTCTCCCTATAAATCTGGCAGACGAAGAGCCAATTACGTAGAAATTACCTATGAGGGAAAAGACTATTATTTTTATGTAGTACACACTTCTGCCCCTGTCTCAGAATACAATTTCCAGATGAGAAACCAACAGTTAAAAAAGCTGAAAGAAGACTTCTTATCTCAAACACCAGAGAGACCAGAAAATGCTTCTGTCATTGTTCTCGGAGACTTCAATCTTTCCCCCTGGTCAGCCTTTTATGAAAAATTCCTACAAGGAATAGAAAGCAGTTTGATTAATGTTTTCCATGACAAAAAACCTGTCTTTACTCGAAGCCTGCGGGATCAAAAAATCCTGAACGTCCACATCGATCAGGTGTTTACTTCACCAGCGGTGAAGACTTCCAATATCGTTGTAGGCGATTTACCAGGATCCGATCATAATATGATTACCTTCACAGCATTATAAATTACTCAAACAAATCAACACTAAATCAACTCAAACAACATCACTTGACTAGAATTTGTCACACTAGTCATCAAAATATTCTGCAACATCTGCTGTCCTTGATTCTGTATCTGAGTATTACTGCTAGAGAATGCTTGGAAAAGATTTAAATACTGAATAAGCACCGTTCTCTCGTTCTGAGTAAGCTCGGCAATCCCCTCAGTATTCTTTTGCGATACTTGTACTGCTACTCTTGCAACTTTCTGAGTATCAATTTCCAGTCCATAAACAGAGGCGATTTCTTCAAATCCAACTCCTGCCATGATCCTCTGCAGAAAGACATTAGCAATTTGATTAAAGAGGGTATTTGATTCTTCTGGGAAATATCTGATACCGATGAGCTTTGCCCTAGTCAATACAATTTCTTCTGGAGTAGTTACACCAAAAGCTACACTAATATCTGCATCATTTAAATTGAAAGCGTAATAGGCACCTACATTATTAGTACTGATCAATTTGAGATATCCAAGCTGAGCCATTTTTACCAAGGTGGTGAGTGTTCCATCTTGTTCCACTTTCCCATTAACAGGATTCAGCTTTGCAAAGAACCTATGGAAAAGGGTTTCATTTCCTTCACCCATTCCTACTGTTCCAATATTCGGATCAATAACAAGATATTTGATATGATCATTTTTTAGTCTATGATAGGTTTTACAAAGATTTCCATCAGAAGCTTTCACTCGAAAATCCGTTAAAAGTCCATCTCCCTTCAAATTCCATTGATTCTCCAAAAAGTATTGTAAATATGTTCCTGCAACTACGATTCCGTCTTCATTGGCTCTATCTTTTAGAGCAGTGATAATAGAATTGTATTGTGGGAATTGAAGATCAAAGACATCTTTTGCAGTGTAAATGCTACTCCTAGTTTTTGTTTCCAGCTGGTCAGTAAACTGAGTTGAAGTACCCATATTCCCTTTATATCGAACAAATGGTCCATTCGCACCTTGTGAGCTGATCCTGAAAAAATTCAAAACAAGCTGAGTCAAAATAGCGAGAGCGAGTACCACGAAAGACAAGGTAATAATGATAGATCTATGACTTGATTTCTGATTTGCTGTCCAAATGGAGTTTCCAAATGCGAGTAAGGTAATCGCTGTTCGTGAGATTAAGACTGTTCCATACCAGAGAATTGCACTTCCAATTATCCACCAAATTCCCCATCAAAGCAGGGTAGTACAACTGAGGGCAATCAGATTTTTATCTTTTTTTATCAAAGCATAAGGTAAACTAACGATTAGCAGAATAAACAGGAGAATCCAAACAAATCCAATATCGGTATAATAAGAACTTAGATTTTGAAGTGATCGATTGAAAACGATATTCACAGGCACAATATATCTGTAAGGAATCGCCAACATACTTGCATCAGATTTAATACTATGAGCTTGATAATACTGTTTCAAAGCAACGATATAATCTCTATATTCCTGAGGATTCACCGCCTTCGAAATCCCCCCCGTATTTGCATCATAAGCATCTAACGCACTCTTAAGCAGTTCAGCTCCAGAGGAAGCGTAATCAGTAATCTCATTTTCATACACCTTCTTTAAAATTTGTGCATCAAAGGTATCAATCGCTTCACTATATTTACAAAGAGTTTTTGCATCAGTATTTGTTCCGTAGCAGTCCTCT
>JAITGP010000037.1 GCA_031280545.1 Candidatus Peribacteria bacterium | reverse complement strand
AGAGCATTGAGAGCGTAGTTGGTCACCATTTTAGCGAGGTGACCACGAATGACGGTTCAATCAGGATTGGCATCTGTTAAGGGTGCGAGGGTGGTGATGTCGTGGGCATAGGCTCGTTGGTAAGCGGTGAGGATTTCATCAGTCAAGTCATTCTGAGTGGAAACCGAAGGTTGTAGCGAAGAATCCACTGATTGTTGGCTATTCTCTGGATTCTTCACTTCGGCTTCGCCTTGTTCAGAATGACTTACGCCACAAGTTCCGTCATAGTAGCTTGGGCTGAAGTCTCCATTTGGACAGTTGTCCTTTGAAGCAGAGCTTCCACCTCCACCTCATCATCAACTACTTCCTCCGCTTGGTGGAGTTTGATTATTACAAGCGGGATAATTAGTCGCTCCGTTAGTACATTGAGGAGCAGAAAGAATAGTGAAAGCATCATTTATGTTCACGCCTCCGTAAAATTCTATGGTCAGATTTTTAGTTCCTGCTATAAGAGTGTTGAGATAGGTTTCCGTAAGTTCAATCAATGTTCCTGTCGAGTCAATGATATTGTAGTCAGTCCCAGAAACAAGGAATATTCCGTCTACTTTCACTCCTGTCAATTCTCCAATTCGTTTATCTATGGAGTAAGTCAGAGTTCAGCTAGTAGTAAGTTGATGGCTACTGCTTCCACTTCGTTGATGAACAGGATTGATTTGATATTCAATAGCCGATTTAATGGCGTCTGCTCGGAATTCACCAAGTTTGTTATAACCTGCGGTAGTCAAATGAACTCCATCAGCGATGTCTGAAATATTGTTTTTAAAATAATCATAAGCCTGTGTATCGCCAAGTAAAACATATCCGCTATTTTCTGCAACTAATTCTTTAATTTTATCACAGTGAGTAGCTAATTGCACGCTATCTCTCGTTGTTGAATATGTTGGACAAGAAAGGATTACGTGTTTAATGCCAGCATTTTTTATCTGATTTATGAGATTTTGTAAATTATCTTTATATTGATTGGTATCTACGCCATATATTACATCGTTTGCTCCCAACATAACATGAACAAGGTCAACCCCTGTTGCTAAAAAATCATTGATAGCATTTGTTGTCATTGGAGCATTAGCACTTGGGCGTCCTCATTGGTCGGGTAAGGGTCATTGATAGTCATCGTCACCCCAATCTTTAGTTGTAGAGGAAGAAACGCCTTTGTTTACGGAAATAAATCATTTATCGAGAGTATTGATAGTTGCAATAACGGGTTGATTAGCTGCTGTTAATGAGTCTCCAATAAAACCTATTTTCACAGAATAAGGAATCACCCAAACATCAGTTGATACTGAATTTCCATCTTCAAATGTTGCGATAAGTTCAGCATTACCTGCAACTTTTGGAGTATAGGTCGCAGTGGAGGTAAAATTATTTGCTAAGGTTAAATTTACCGTAGAAGGAGTGAATGTCCCATTACTATCATCACTTAAAGATACCTGACTGATAGTATTCCCACGAACTGTTAAGTTAATGGGAGTATTATAAGGGAACACCGTATGTACTGTAGACAAAGAAGGCTGTTCATCACTAGCTATTGCAGAATAACTAAAATTTTTTACATCAAAAGAAATAGTTGATCCACTGACTCCATAATAATCCATTATACCTGCCTGACCAGTAATCTGATTGCTTGCTTTATTATCTGTGATGTTATAAACAAGAAATTCCGTATCATCTGTAAGGTCATAATAGCTTGCTTTGAGTGATGTCGGATTACTCCCTGTTGCAGTGAGAGTAATACGCCAAAGATGATTCTCAATAAGGTCATTAGAAGTTCCAGAACTAACAATCAAATTACTATTTCCATTTTGAATGAAAAACAGTCAATGATCAACATTCAAACAGGCACGGTAATTATTATAAATGCCACTATAACGCACAGCTACACAAATCTGAGTATTTTCGTTTACTATCCCATTATTATTTACTTTAAAATCTATGGATGCTGTTTGATTTAAATAGTTTTCTGATGTTGGACGAAGCAAAGTTGTATAGGTTCAAGCATTTAACCCTGAGGAGGTAATATGAAGTTGATTGTTTTGAATGGTATAGTTGGTTGTTGTACTTCCCCGGCCACTTCCTACTGTCAGGCTATCTGGACGATTAAAATCATCATTAAAGATTGAAGTGTAGGATTGTGCAAACGTTGCACCTCCTAATAAGAGTCCAAAAAGTCAGACCATTAAAAAGCAGAGTTTTTTCATCATTGTAAAATTTTGTAAAAAGTAAAAAGGGTATGTGTTGGTAGACATACTCCCGTTTATCATAATGAGTCCTTAGAATAAGGGGGCAATTTACGATCCACGGGGTGTCGAATCCACACATAAAACCCTACAAGAGGACAATTTGCGTTGTGAATCGCAAAAAGCCCCGTTTTTCCTGTAAGAAAAAATATGTGTAAATTCGACACTTGCAATATAAGATTGAAAGAGGAAAATGCAAGAGGAAATGAGTTTTATTTTTTTTGGGGGGATTTGTATAGAAATGATGTATGAACAAGTCGGGCGGTTTCAAAGAGGTTTTTTGTGGAAAAAAATCTCTTCCGTTGAACGGGAAGAGATTTGATTTTTTTGAAAATGTTCCTATATTACACGATATTTACATAAAATCTATCAGATTCTCTAATGATCTGATTCAAAGAGTTTACCAAATAGCATTTTACCCAATGTTTTCACTTCCAAGCACTATTCTCTGAAATTCAATATCCTTTATATCTAACACTATATCATAGTGATTTTGATTCATTATTAATTTCTCATCTTTTATTTCCTACATATTGATTTCATTCATTGGTTATCTGCCATAGTAATTTATTTGTTCCAAGAAGTGATTGTATTCAAAATCTTTCAAAATGCAATAGAAAATATGATATAAATTTTTATAAAATATAACATAAAGATGTTAAAAAAGTGTTAAAAACTTGCAATTAGTTTCAAAATTCTTATACTAATATCATTTATCCCATACTTCTTCCACTATGTTTTCTTTATGAACCAAGATCAAAGAATGCAGAGAGCATACGGGTCTCTCCCAAGAACAACTTGCAGAAATGCTCGGAGTAGGCAGGGCAACCCTCGTGCAAATAGAAGCAGATAAGAGAAAAGTGAAAGCTGACGAACTCAAAAAACTCTCTCAGATTTTTGATGTTTCTGTGGATTTCCTCCTCAGCGAAACCCCTAAACCACAATCTATCAAAGTAGAAAAACAACAGAAAAAAAAGTTTGAACAGGTTTTGCTTTATATCCTCTCTAAAGTAGGTGGAAAGCACAATGTTGGGAAAGTGGTGTTGTATAAACTCCTCTATTTCGCTGAATTTGACTATCACGAACTCTATCCGGAAAAATATCTTTCTCACTATCCTTTTATAAAACTTCCTATGGGACCCGCTCCTTACAATTTCAATGAATTGATTGCAACTATGGAAGCAGAAAAGTCTGTGGCTACGATGATTGTCCCTTATTATAACCAATATCAACAAAGATTTGTCGCGAATGTGCCCGTGAAGCCTGATGAACGATTTACTTCAGAGGAGAAAGCGTGCATTGATGAGGTGATAGAGAGATATTCAGATTTTTCAGCTAATGAAATTAGTGAGCTTTCTCATAAGGACAAGCCACGACAATTAGCGGAAGATATGGGGGTGATTTTGTATGATACGGTGAAATTTCGTGAAGCTCCCTTTTCTGCGGTGGCGAGGAAGAAACAAAATGCTTTAGTACAGATGAAAATGAGTGGAATACGAGATGATTTAGCTAATGAACCTGATTTATATGAAGAATATAGATAATTTTTCATTTGGCGATATCGTAATTGCCTCAATGCCGTTTTCTGACGGGACATCGGAAAAGATCAGACCTGTACTTATTCTTGCTAAGGATAGAGAGGATTATCTTTTTCTAAAAATTACTACACAAATCCAAAAATCTGAACCTTTTGATATTGTCCTCTCTCCTGATAGCGAGAATCATTTAAAAAGTATTTCTCTGATCAAGACCAAGAAGATTTCCACTTACACCAAAGAAATTTTGCACCAAAAAGTAGGGACACTTTCTGATGAAGATAAACAGAAAGTAAAAGCAAATCTCATTTCTTTTCTCTCTCAGTTGTAGACTGATAATTTCTTCTTACCTTGAAAATCTCCCTCACTTCCCTAAACTGAACTTTGCATTTTAATCTCCTTCTCTTCCTTTATGAAAAAACCCATCACGATTAAAAGTTCTACTGCTGAATATCTCACTTTCATCGCTTCTACAGGGAACACCCAACAACCTATGGAAATCAGATATGAAGACGAAAATATCTGGCTTTCGCAGAAGATGTTAGCTCTAGTGTATGATGTCGATGTGAGGACAATCAATTATCATATTAAGAAAATCTTTGAAGATGGAGAATTATCACCAAAGGCAACTATCCAAAATTTTCGGATAGTTCAAAACGAGGGGAAAAGGGAGGTTTCCAGAGAAATAGAACATTACAGTCTACAAATGATTATCGCAGTCGGGTTTAAAATAAACAACGAAAGAGCTATCCAATTTCGTAAATGGGCAAATGCTATCATCAAGGAATATACCATAAAAGGCTGGGTAATGGACACGGAAAGGTTAAAGAATGGAGGTGTTTTGACCGATAAATACTTTGAAGAACAATTAGAAAAAATTAGAGAAATCAGAATTTCAGAAAGAAAGTTTTACCAGAAAATCACGGATATTTATGCGACTTCTCTGGATTATGATCCTAGCTCTATTATAACAATTGATTTCTTCAAAAAAGTACAAAATAAATTACACTGGGCAATTCATTCTCATACTGCTGCAGAGCTAATTGTGGAAAGAGCAGATGCACAAAAAGAACATATGTGATTACAGACGCGAAATGACGCTCCCGAAGGGAAAATTAAAAAATCTGATGTTATTGTTGCAAAAAATTATCTCAAAGCGAATGAATTAAAAGAATTAGAACTTTTGGTGTCTGGATACCTTGATTTTGCTGAGAATATGGCAAAAAGAGGAATTCCGATGACGATGAAAGACTGGGTAAAGCAATTAGAGCAAATCCTGATAGCCAATAAATATGAACTTTTAGAGAATGCTGGACAGATTTCTATGGAAATTGCTAGACAACACGCAGAAACTGAATTTGAAAAATATCGTATTATCCAAGATACCTTGTATCAGAGTGATTTTGACAGATTTGAACTACTGGAAAAAGAAATGCTAGGAGAAAATTCGTTATAAATCCAGCCCTAATTATAATAACGAAACATCAATTTTTTTAATTCAGGATCATATACCTCCTCAAGTGCTGTCCTCCCCCACTTGTTTTTAGCGTAAAGGTCAACATCTTTGCGAGATAAGAAAAACTCAAGGACATCCGCAAACATATAGCCTGCATGATTTCGCCAAACATTTTCAGCAGCTAATATTAATGGAGTATTTCCACTGGCATCCCTACAATTTATATTTACTCAGCTTTTCAGCAATTCTTTTATTACTGGGATAGTATAACCTTTATATTGCTCCCCTTCCGTAGCATACAGTAACAAAGCTTCTTCTTTTATTTTATCTGAAATATGAATATTGGTGCTTTGCAATAATGCTAACATAAATGGGTATTTATTCTTTAAGTCATATTGGTTTCAATATTCAGCCATAACGGATGTCACTGCCAGACAATGCTGAAATGCTTTTTCTGCTGTGGCATCATTAATACATCCAATATTGAGTAGAGCATCAAAGGCCTTAATGTCGTTGTTTTCTAGTGCACCAAGAAAGGACTGATCAGCTTGCTCTGGCGTCAGATTTTTTTTCTTATATTTTTCTTGTAACTCGTGTTTTTCTTGCTCTTGTAAACGAAGCTCTATTTCGTCTTGTATAGCCCAGTATTCTTCTCTTTGTTCTCTATCAAGTCCATCTCAAACTTTGTAAACTTGAAGCACTAGAGATTTCAATTGTTTCGCAGAGAGCTCTTTTCATTTCACATTTTCCCATTTTGCTTTTAATTCAGGGAGTGTAGTAGGAGTAGAGTCACAAGATGAAAAGGTAAGTGCTGTAGCCAATGGAAGCACACAACTAAGTGTTTTTAATTTTTTCCCTACCTCAGACCGAGAGGGAGTAGTAATTTTTTTCATTGTTAGAATTGGTAAAAGGTTAAAAGTTTTGCTTAGAAAGTTGCTTTTTCCCTTTCATAAAAAGCACCCTCAGTTGCAGGTGCAGAATCCAAGATAATTTTGCTTATGGCAATATCACCACTAGATAAAGCAACGAGGATGCTTAATTTTCTAGTCGTGATAACTTCGCAAAGACATTTCTGTCTCATAAACAAAATTATCAATTCTTGAATTCTGCAATGTAATAGTACTGATTTTCCCTAAAAATGCAAATTTTAAGCGAGAAATTACCCTCGACTTGCAAACTCTCCACAAATCCCTACACTCACACCAACGAATAATCAGTTTTTTATACTTTTGAATTAACTTATGCAAGACCTCAAACAACTCGTAGCGACCAAAACCTGACTTGACCTCAAAGTCATCGCCAATATCATCACCCTCTTGGACGAGGGAAATACCATCCCGTTTATCGCCCGTTATCGTAAGGAGCTGACCCAGGGGGCGACTGATGAACAGCTCAGGGATTTTCATGATGTCTACACCTATACCAAGAATCTGGAAGCCAGAAAAGAAGACGTCATTCGTCTTATTGAGGAAAAAGGTTTGATGACTGAAGAGCTGAGAAAGCAGATTATGGAGGCGGATACCCTCGCGAGAGTGGAAGACCTGTATAGACCGTTTAAGGAAAAGAAAAATACCAGAGCGACCATCGCGAAAGCCAAAGGCTTGGAGCCACTCGCTGAAATTTTGAGGAAAGCGGAGATGAGCAAGGAGGATTTTGAAGCGGAGGCGGAGAAGTTTATCAAAGATACGGGAGATGAGAAAACCAGCGTAAAAACGCTGACGGAAGCGATTGGCGGAGCTCAGGATATTATCGCGGAAGATGTGTCCGATCATGCAAATTTGAGGGAAGGTATCAAGACTCATGAGGAGCATCACGCCGTGCTGGAGACGAAACCTACGAAAACGTTTGAAGAAAACGGGGTCTATAAGATTTACGGAGATTATAAGAAGACGCTCGACCAAATCCCCTCATACGCATATCTCGCGATGTTTAGAGCAGAAAAAGAAAAGCAGATTTCCGTGAATATTGGAATGGCTCGACCGAGGATTGTGGAGCTGGCACAGAAGTATTTTATGCCGGGTGCAAAGCCAGGAGAAAAAGGAATAAAGTAGACTCTCTTTCTGGATTATTATATTTTTTTTAGTGTTCCCCCTACCCGAATGAAAAAAATCTTCCTGCGAATATTTAGTATCGTGCTTGTCTTTGCTCTCGGAGCAATCTTTTTTAAGGAAATGTTGCCTGAATGTCGCCCAAATCCCATTCAAGCCACCCGAACCTTGAAATATATAGGACTAGAACCACAGATTGATGGGATAGACCTTACCGAAACCTCGCTTCATTGGCAGACTTCTGATACCTCTCCCACCATTCATGTATTGATACCCTACCCATTACGAACAATAGAATTGAGCGAGATAGCTATTGGAGCTTCAGCTTTCATTGATAGAACCTCTTTACGTATTTTCAGTGGAGAAGTAAAATACCTCAGTGAAGAAGTGGGAGATATTTGGTATGAAGCAGTTCGTATTGATAGTTTGACGAAAAAAGAAAGAGAACCCGTAGATTGTTCCATCCTTGCCAATACAGACGCGTATAAACAGTGCATTTGGGCTACAGAAGATGATTTGGGAGTTGATGCAATGGAAGAAAATTCTGAACCTGAATGATTGGAGATGGGACAAACTGGTAATGCCATACGAACCTTGGAATATCAGGGGCAAGCTCCTGCAAACGAACTTTCATTTCCAGAGGAGTATTCTGGCATGATGATGGCGGTTTTCAATACGCCGAACGGCTTTCCCTCTATTCATCTCTACATTCTTGAAGACAGACGAATACTACTTTCAAGAGCTGGAAAGTCTAATATCACCAGCACGGGCGAACTCTATATCTTCAGCGGAGAAGTGAAATATCTTGATGCCGGAGCTGGAAACCGTTGGTATGAGGCAACTCGTATTGATGCATTGACCCGAGTCAGAAGTCCGAGTAAAACAGATTTTTAACTCATATTATTAAGAAATTAATGCCAAAGACTACCCTTTCCCCTTATTCTACTCTCAAGACACAAATCGTTGAACTTTTGCAACAGGCGAGAGAACATGTTGTAAAAAATATCAATACAACGATGGTTCAGACTTATCGAAATATTGGAAAATATATTGTAGAATATGAGCAATGAGGAGCAGAGAAATCTGAATACGGATCGGGAACATTACAACATCTTTCTGAAGAATTAACGAAAGAGTTTTGAAAGGGATTTTCCAGACCAAATTTACAAAATATGAAACAATTTTATCTTACATATCCAATTTGTCAGACAGTGTCTAACAAATCTGTTTTATCATGGTCTCATCGGGTGTTTTTAATGAAATTAGATCCGAATGAGAGATCTTTTTATGAAATTGAATCTAATGCTAATAATCGATCATTGAGGGAACTGAGAAGACAATTTGATAGTTGATTATATTTAAGACTAGCTCTTAGTAAAAATACAGAAGGTATCCAAAAACTTGCACAAAAAGGGCAGATTGTCACTTCTCCGCAAGATATGATAAAGGATCCTTATGTGTTAGAATTTCTTGGATTAAAAGAAGAATATGAATACTCTGAAAGCGAATTGGAACAAGCTATTATCAATAAAATTGAAGTTTTTTTACTTGAATTAGGTAAGGGTTTTTCATTTGTTGGTAGACAGAAAAGATTTACTTTTTGAGAAGAACATTTTTTTGTAGACTTAGTGTTTTACAACCGTCTTTTGCAATGTTTTGTACTTATTGATCTAAAAATTGGTACACTCAAACATCAAGATCTCGGACAAATGCAAATGTATGTAAATTATTATGATAGGTATGTAAAACAGGAGTTTGAAAATAAAACTGTCTGAATTTTGTTATGTAAAAATAAAGAAGATTCATTAGTGGAAATTACTCTTCCCGAAGATAGCAATATTTATGCCAGTAAATATCAGCTTTACTTACCTGATAAGCAGGAATTGAAAAAATTGATCGAAGATACAAATAAATAATATTTTACCCTTTATCCTACCTATCACATGACTACAACAGAGAAAAAATACTGAACTTCCGTCATCTACCTTGAACAAGCGATAGAAGACGGACTAAAACGTCTTTTACTTCCGAGCTTAGAAAGAGAGATTAGAAGCGATAAAAAACGCCGAGCTGATGAAGCAGCGATCAAAGTCTTTGGGGAGAATATGAAAAACTTGCTGCTCACGCCACCCATTCAAGGACTGACCGTACTCGGTTTTGATCCAGGATTTAGAACGGGTTGTAAACTGGCAATAGTTGACCCGACGGGGAAGTTTCTCTTCAATGACGTAATTTATCCGACGGCACCGCAGAATGACTTTCTGATGTCTGAGGCGAAATTGGTTGAGATGATTAAAAAATATGATGTTCAGCTGATTTCGTGCGGAAATGGGACAGCGAGCCGTGAAAGTGAGCAATTCATCGCTCAGGTCATCAAAAAAAATAAGCTGAATACGAAATTCATCATCACTTCAGAAGCAGGGGCGTCTGTTTATTCCGCGTCTGAACTAGCTCAAAAGGAATATCCCAACCTTGATGTGACGGTTCGTTGAGCCATAAGTATTGCCCACAGAGTGCAAGACCCTTTAGCTGAACTCACGAAAATTGATCCGAAAGCGATCGGAGTGGGACAATATCAACACGATGTTGACCAGAAGTTATTGCAGGAAAAGCTCGATGAAAAAGTAGAAGATACCGTAAATGCAGTGGGAGTAGATGTGAATACGGCTTCCTACACCTTGTTGCAATATATTGCAGGGTTGAGCGAGAAAGTCGCGAAGTCTATCGTGGAATATAGGGACGAGAACTGACCGTTTGAAACCAAAGCTCAGATTAAAAAGGTGAAAGGACTCTGACCAAAAGCCTATGAGCAGGCAATTGGGTTTTTGAGAATTAAAGGCGGGAAAGAGCCATTGGATATGACGGGAATTCATCCTGAAATTCATAAGCAGGTGTATTTATTTATTGAAGAAGTCTTGGGAATAAAGAAGAAAGAGTTAAAATTACCGATTGATGCCACAACTTGCAGGGACGCATCATTAATGCGTCCGAATGACGCAGTCATTAAACAGCGAAGCGAGAAATACGGGATCGGATTTGAAACAATGGAAGATGTGGTGAAAGAATTACAGAGACCAGGTTTAGACCCGAGAGAAAATATTGAAGCACCAAGTTTCAAGTCTGATGTGATGGAAACCAAAGATTTAAAAATCTGAATGGAACTCGAGGGTATCGTGAGAAATGTGGTAGATTTCGGAGCGTTTGTGGATATCGGATTGCACAATGACGGACTGGTGCACAAGTCGCAAATGGCAAACCATTTCGTCAGTAATCCAATCGAAGTCGTTTCAGTCGGACAGAAAGTAAAAGTCAGAGTTTTAGAAATAGATTTGGAGAGGGAGAAAGTGAGTTTGAGCATGAAAGACCCTTCCGCTCAGAATGAGCCAAGACCTGTGAGAACGGAGAGGAGAGAACAATCAAGGGAAGAAAGGAGACCGATTGATGAGGAAACAAGCGGGATTAGGTCAAATATCACCTTTTCGTAGTAAAATGTCTTACAATATCCCTTGACTTTTTCATATATTTCAGTATATATGAAATGTTTTATCTTTAATTTTTTATGAGTATGATAGAGAACATTACCTGCTCAGAAACCCCAATTGATCAGCAGAAAGAGCAAACTCTCAATCAAGAGAAGAAAGAAGAGATTTACACACTTGCCTATACGGCAATGCAGATCGACTCATTTTTGAATTGGATAGAAAATAATAAGGCTACCCTTAAAGAAGATCGCAATATTGGTAGCACTTTAGAGAAAAAATGGAAAGAGAGAAATCAGTTAGATTACAGACTCCTCCGGCTCGAACAAGATAATGGGGAAGTATACCGACAAAGAAGATTTCCTCTAGGAACTAATAGATTATCTCCTGAAGAATACCTCGCACTAGGGGATGAAAGTATCACTTTTAAAACAGCTCAAGAAGCAGTAGAATTTTCAGACTTTGTTGTTATGAAAAATACCTTTAGGAAGGTATACCAAGCAAGAATTGATGAACTCCTGGCAGAAATAGAAACTGAAGAGGGACATAACCGTGTTAATCAGATTTCTGCACAGATAAAATGATACTTGGATGCTAATTTAAAGAGAAATGAAGACCCTTATGAAACCATAGCAAGAGGACATGGCTTCAGAGAATAGATGTAAAAATTATTGTTTTATCGCTTAGCATAATGGAATCCTGAAATCGTTTACCAGAATATCCCTTGGTATCTGTATTGATACCTACTTATAATGGGGATATATATATCAAAGAAGCTCTGCTTTCTGTTTTTCAGCAAACCTATCCCAATATTGAGATAGTAATTTCTGATGATGGCTCAAAAGATAACACCGTACCTACCGTAAAAACATTTCAAGACATGGAAAATCTCCCACTCAAGATAAAATTAATCACTAATCAGACTAATCAAGGAATTGCAAAAAATATGAACAGATGACTAGAAGACTGCGAAGGGAAATATGTAGCCATTTTGGATCAAGATGACCTTTGGATTGATGAAAATAAAATTACCCAGCAAATTGAGTTTTTAGAACAACATCCCAGCTATGGGATAATTGGTACTCAAAGAGATATTTTGTATAATGATGGTATCAAATCTATTCCTCTGCCTACTACCGACCAGCAAATCAGAAAATTCATTCCAAAATTTTGTCCGCTACAACATTCTGCCGTCTGTTATCACAAAGCACTTGCTCAAGAAGTAGGAGGATACAACCCTAAATATCATTGTACCATGGATACTGATTTTTTTTATAAAATATTGAAGGAAAGTCAGGGACATAATTTGGACACTGTCTCTACCATCTACAGATTACATGGAGGAAATACTATTTTCCAGAGCAAAAATAAAGCAAGGTTAGAAGGCATAAAAATCAGATGGAACCACAAAAAAGACTTTCCTCTAGACTACCCCTATTTTATCTCTCAGTTTTTTTCTCTACTCTTGCCAAATGCAGTCGAAAATAGCAATCTTTTCCAGGCACTTAAAAACCGTATGAAAAATGGCACCTTAGCATAATTTTATGCCTTTTCCTCAAAAAACTCTGGGAAACTTGCAATCGTATGTAGTTTTACAGGATCAACGCTTTTGAGGAAGAGGGTTTGCACATTTCCAATAAAGCTGAAGGCAGATACTACATCTCCAAAAATTTTGTAAGTAGTAATATTTTTCGTTCGCTCTTTTTTAAGGAACGTGTCCTGCATCATGGAAAGAAATGCTTTATTGGGTGCGGAACCTGCATTAAAGGTAATGGAACGATCAGGAGTCCTGTGCTTTGTGACGATATAGGAAATCGTTCCCCCAAGGGAATGTCCTGCTATTCGCTTTTCGTGAGTGGGATATTTGATGGTCACTTGATCGTAAAACTCCAAAGACTGTTTGATTCTTACATCGACTGCATTCGTTCCAAGAATAATTTGGATATCGCTGAGAATATCTTTCACATCAGTAAAGTCTGTCCCGCGGTAGCAAATCAGGATTTTCTTTTCATCTAGATGGACATATACGTTGTGAAGGGGAAAGTTAAAATCTTCATCTAATTTTCGATCTCCAACGATTTTTTTACGTTCTAGCGGAGAGAGATAGTTTTCGCACAACGCACGCACAATATAGCCATCGTGAGCTTGGAGCTCATTTTTCACAAATTCTTTTTTCCCCAAAAGTTTTGCATACATTTCCATCCCCTTTTGGAGAGCTTTTTGTCCAAAGGAAAGTTCAATGGGCTCTGGTTGGATAGAAGGAATCAAAGACTTAGGCATCTGAGGCAGTTAAAAGAGATAAAAAGGCTGGATTTTGGAGGAAGTGGAGCGTTTTTTGAGTTAATTCAGCTTTTTCTGCTTCGGTCAAGATATGATCCTGTTGGAAAAGGGAAGCGAGGATATTCTGATCAAAGGCAGGGATTTCCTTGATAGTTTGGTAGAGATAGAGACAATTTCCCGTGTAGGCGACCTTGGTGACCTCAAATGCCTGCAAGGATTGCAATCCCGTAATGAGCTCATCATTGAGGACAGTAGTATCGGAGCTTTGTGCATAATTTACAGCAAATCATTGGTAGGAAGCGGCATTTCTTTTCAAAAGCTGAATGAAAAATTTGACGGTCTGGTAGCCAGAAATAAGGAGCATTACCCCGATTCCTATGAGATTGATGTAAAGAAAGGCGGAACTGAGGGATTTTGGCAAAAATAGAATAAAAAACAGAAATAATGCCCATTGCCATCGAGGGAATGCTTTGAGCGTGGATCGAATTGTAGAAGTGAGGCGAGATTGGAGATTTTCTAGGTTAATGGTCAGAGAAAGGATATTGCGATATTTTGGGGAAGCCAGTCCGAGTTTGTAGAGAATTCCTTGTTCATTAATCTCGTGATCAGTATTAAATCCCTCAAATTCCGCCCCTTGCAAGAAGTACTGTTCTTCCACGACCTGGAAGGAATATTTGATATGGATATCGATATTGGTTGGCAGGAGAAATCAGAGTTTTTGAAGCAGATTTTTTTGTTTATCTCGAAAAACTTGGGATGGAGAAAACTGCAGTGGCGTGGGTTTGTACGTGGTGGAAAATTGCATGTTTCATCCATAAGAAATAAAATCGTCTAGTATAAGTATATCCACTTCTTTTAAAAAAGCAAAAAAAAGCAGGGTAAATGATTGTAATCTATCTTCCTCATAAAAAAAACCACCAATCAACCATTGGGTGAACACCTAGATTCTCCCCTAGAATATCCCTACAAATATGAATTTATTCTAATATTATACATCTGTTTATGCATTAGTCAATCCCAAATACGCATAAATCTGTCTAAATTTTTGCATAATTTTTTTTTCTGGATATACTTAAGAGGACATAACGACTTACCATAAGGTTCTACACACACATAAACCCTTCACTAGGTCGCTATCGTCAAAAGAATGGTATTCCATTCTTACTTTCTATCCAGGTGTACTACCCAATTAGCCGGATAGAGTATGATCAGCTCTGTGGTGACTTCTTATAATCGATATCAGTGGTTTGCTCAAGTAAATCATTGATACCGGTTAGATTCTTAAGCCGGCCCTCAGAGCTGGTCTCGAAGCACGAAAGGTTTGCCTTTCGTGTTTTTTATTTGAGAATTTTTAAGTGGAACTTACCTTTGACTTTATCATATATAATCCTTATAGTATCTATGGAAATAAAAACAACTTAAAAAAAATAAAATATGAACGACGACAGAAAATTTCAGCTCCGTGCTGAAAACATGAAAGAATTATTCGAAACAGGAATCCCTCACGGGATCATTGCTGAGATCATGGGAATCCATGCAGCAACGGTGGTAAACGATGTTAGTCGGATCCAAAAGCAATTTGGGATCAAGATCAAAACTCCAAAAAATCCACGGCAACTTTATGCAAACCTGCTGAAAGTGTATGCTCAAGGTATTTCAAGTGGAGAAAAGACTGTCTTATGGAGGGCATCCTCAAAAATTCTGGAAGTGGAGAAACTCCAATTGGGGATGCGAGGCACGGTTGGGCTCTGGGAACGATTAAAATTTCCCCAACCTGATCAGGTTTCTGATGCATTCCTTCCCTACTTTGATTTGCTCAGAACTCTCTATGGAGACGATTTCTTGGGGATTCATCCCAAAGGGATTGATGAAGTATTGGCGTACTACATGCAAGGCTTTTGGGAAGCGATTGCGAAGGACAAAGTTCCCAATGCTAAATCAGTGCAGTCCGTAGAAGATGGCATCAATTTGTTTAGTACTTGGATGTCTTATCAAACGCGAGAAGATTTGACTACCCTTACATTGGATGAGACTACCCTCATTGCAGCTATTCATACCGCATTTGAAGCATTTCTAACAAAAAGAGAAATCAGACTTTTAATGATGAGGTTTGGAATTCGGGCAGAGAAAAAAT
>JAITGP010000047.1 GCA_031280545.1 Candidatus Peribacteria bacterium | reverse complement strand
ATTCCACCACTACAGACTTTAGCTTCTTCAAATCCTCTGGTTCCTGTGATGTTGGTAGTGAATGTGTATCCTGCTAGTGCATTGGAGCGAAAACCGAGATAGGCAAGAAATCTTTTGGTGATGTCAGATTTGGAGACTTTTATTTTAAAGATTGTTTCGTTTTTTGAATCCCCCCTCCCCTCTTGATCAATCGAGACTGTCTTCGTTTTACCCTTTATAAAAGGGGGTTGCATCACATATAAGCTTGCATTGAATACCACTGGTCCTGAGATTCCTCGATGAGTGAAAAGGATGGGTCAAGTTTGTTCGTATACTTTTTTTCCTTTTATATGGAGTTCTCCTCTGGCGATGAGGGAGGCGCCAGAGAGCGTAGAGAGGTCTTTTTCGGTCTCAAATCCAACTAATGCTGGAGTAAAAGCTCTAAAAGGCAGATTAAAATCCTGAGCGATTTGCAGAGCGATGTCGCTAGCCCCTAAAGCTGGAATGCTTTTCGTCCCTGTAGCGAGGATAACTTTGGAGGCAATAAATTCCTTGGAAGCGGTTTGCACGGTGAAGGTTCCATCTTTATTTTTCTCTACTTTTTTAATATTCTGTTGGTAGGCGATTATTCTGCCTTGTTTTTCAGTTTCGTTGATAAGAAATTCGTGAAATTGGGCGACTTTACTGGATTGGAGGAGGATTCTGCCGTTGGCTTCTTCCTGCACCGGGAATCAGCTTTCTGCCAAAAACTGTAAAAACTCCTTTGCTCCATATTTTTCAAATGCTGTTTGCACAAAGTTTGGATTATCGCAGGTATAATCTTGTTTGGGATTTATCTGCAGGTTTGTCAGATTCCCCCTGCCTTTGGCAGAGAGGAGGAGTTTTGAAGCTGGTTTTTCTGATTTTTCTAAAAAAAGTACTTTCGCTTGTTTCGGTAGGTGGAGTCCGCAAAAAAGTCCACTGGGACCTGCTCCAAGAATGATAATATCTCGTACTTCTTTTTGCATACGTTGCTCTCTTTAAAGTAAAATATCAATCAGGAGTTTTTTGGAGTTCTTTTGGACGATTTTCTGCTTTTCTACATGTTGATTGAAAAATATTTTTCGCATCAAGATATTTGTAGAAATGATGAAAAATCCCAACAAAAACCCTGCTACTACATCGGTAAACCAATGGACATGAAGCATGATTCTACTGGTGCCAATGAGTAAGGCTCCTGAGATCATGAATAGGAGAAAGGTGATTTGGAGCCAACGGGGTTTAATTTGTGATTGTAATGCATATCGGACACTGATTAAACATACCAAACTCATGGTTGCGTGTCCACTGGGGAAACTATAACTGGTTAAGGCTACTAATCCATCTGTGGGTCTAGGTCTCTGAATGATGAGTTTTATGATGGGAAATGCAACCATCGCTGAAATCATGGTGGATACGAACACTGTCAGATAGTACATCAGTTTTTTACGGTGGAGATATACGATAACCCCCAATCCTATCAATCCAATAAACCAAAAATCAAAAATCTGATCGACTCGGAGGAGCATGGTATCGATTACGGGGGATTTCACGAAAAGGGATTGTATTCGGGTGTCGATGGCTACGAAAGAGAGTTTGTCGGTGTGTAGTCTTTGAGCTAAGATAGAAAAAAAGATAATAGAGATAATGTCTCCAATAATCATCCAAGAAAACCCTTTTTTGAAGGTGACGTTTTCATTTCTGAAATATCAGAAGAGCAGGGCAATTCCTAGGGAAATGATAATTCCTCGTACTAAAAATGCTCCAAAATAGTCTGCTACGATTTCATAACTTGCTCCCAAGATATAGCCGATAAACACAAACACTAAACTCCGCAAAAGGTTGCTGATTCCTGTGTAGATAAACAGCTTTTTAAAGGAGAGTTTGAGAGATCCTGCTATAAAGGGTAAAACTCCTCTAGTTCGTCCGTAAAACCTAGAAAGAATTGTCCCTCGTGAGAGGTTTTTTTGTAAAATGATATGAATGTTTTCTAGGACGCTATTGGAGATGAGTACGTATTTTCCGTATTTTTTTAGGAAAGGGAGTCCATATTTTGCTCCGAGTTGGTAGGCAAATAAATCTCCGAGCCATCCTCAGATAAATACAAATCCCAACACTATGGGGAGAGAAAGCTGATCCATACGAGCAAAAAATCCTGCTAGGATGACGATATTTTGTCAGGGGACCATAAATCCCAATGGAGGGATTCCTTCGCAGATTGTCATCAAAAAAACAATGATATACCCAAGATTTTGAATTATGTTAGGAGAGAGATCTACCGTTCGTTGTAAGAGCGTATCCATTAGTGGGACTAAGTAAGGCTTAAAGTTTTAGTGAGAAAAGGGAGTATACAGTTTTTTGGGGAAAGTGCAAGTTTATAATTCCCCCTCCTCAAACAAAAATATCTCGTCAATATTGCTCTTCAATGCTAAACTTACTAGTTTCGCTAATTTTAAGGATGGATTATATTTCCCATTTTCCAAAAAGACAATCGTTTCTCTTCTTACTCAGACTTTTTCAGCTAATGCTGATTGAGTGAGACTGTGCCTCGCTCTCAGTTCTTTAATTCTGGTTTGCATGATTCTTGTTCACTAACAACTAAAAAGGCAACTTCTCAGCGTGCTTTTTGTATCGCCACAAGAAGAAAAACTGTAAAATCAGTGTCCCATAGAGAAATCCGCCCAACAGCACGTTAGCATTTACAGAAAATTCTCGTCGTCGTGTGTTGATGAAATATAGCACCGCAGTTAGCAAAACCCATACTCTCAATGTCGAAGTCATCGCTAGCGTGTGAATTTTTCGTACCATTTCATCGGTGATATCAGCCTTTTTTCCCTTGATGAAGAAAAATAGCACGCCCATCACAACCAAGACGATGCCGAGGGTCAAGCTTCCTTCGTCGTTGATACCTTTTCGGAGATACAGACTTCCCCAAAAAAGAAGAAAAATCAGACCGAGAATTCCTAGTGTGAGCCCTTTCTTTTTTGTGGTTCGTTGGATTTTGTGGTTCATTGTGAATGATGTAAGATATAAAAATCTAACATAATGTTAAATATATATAACTATATCTTGGAGGATTGCAAGGGAAAATTATCACTCCAATGCCTCCACCACTTTCCATCCAAAAGCCACACTCGCCTGAGGACCATTTGCAGTAATAATATTCCCGTCACGAACGACCTCTTGATCGATAAATTTGGCTCAGCTTTCTTGTAGAAATTTGATTTCTGTTTCAGTTCCATCATCTCGTCCCGTCACTTCTTTTCCGATAAATCTTCCCGTTGGAGCGAGGAGGGTGGGAGCAATACAAATGGCACAGAGCAGTTTTGCTTGTCTTCCTAATTCTAGATAACGTTCATCGTCCAGATATTCTTCGTATGCTCCGCCTCCACCGATGAAAACGAGGGCATCATAGTCTTTGGGAGCTACTTCGTCGAATTTCAGACTATTTTCTATTTTTCTGCCAAAGACTCAAAAACATTCTCCACCTGTTCAGGAGGCGATATCGATTTCGTAACCTTGCTGTTGGAAGAGTTGGTAAGGGTTTCCAAATTCGAGATCTTGGAAGTCGTGATTTGCGACAATCATCAGGATTTTTTTCATGGAGGGAAATCAAATGGTAAAAGTTCTGTATTTTTTGCATTTTTGGGGATTCTGACTATAATAGTCCTATAACAGAATTTTATTTCTTTTCAAATATAATGCAAGAAGAAACTTGAATCATCAAAGATCATGGGTATCTCAAACCAGAAGAAATTTCTTGGGATGAATATTTTATGGATATTGTACGTGTGCTAGGAGAAAAAGCGACCTGTAATAGAGGGAAAAGCTGATGTATTATCGTAAAAGAAGACAGGATTTTAGCTACGGCTTTTGTGACAGCTCCTCGTGGAAATCCTACTTGTGATGAGGTTGGACATCAGATGACAAAATTTATTCATGCAGATGGACATGAAAGTGAGCATTGTATGAGAAATGTCTGTGCTGAACATGGAGCTATAGCTAATGCTACCAAAAGCTGAATTTCTCTGGAAGGAGCGACTTTGTATTGTACGATGACACCATGTACGGTTCGTCACTGTGCTCATGTAATTGTGGCTTGTGGAATTCAAAGAGTAGTTTGTGATAAAAGATATCATGACGCAGATGAAAGTGAAAAAATATTTAAGAATGCTGGAGTAGAATTAGTCTATCTTCATCAAGAAGTAGAAGAGTATACTACAAAGTAATTTATCTTTTCGCTTAAAAAAATTATGCTAAAGAAACTCAAACATCATGCTAAAAAATTGACGGAATATCTACCGATTCAGATCAGATTTATTTCTTTTTCTCTTTTTCTGTTTATGATTGGATGGGGACTGGGAACTGATACATTCTTCTCCCTTTATGTGCAGGGAATTATTGGTAATCCTTGGGGAATCACGGCGATTGGGACGATTTTGGCGTTGGCAAAATTAGCGATGGTGATTCCAATTGGGAATCTGAATGACCGTATGAATGTGAGATATTTGCTTTTGGTGGGAAAAATTCTATATGTTTTTTGTGCAGTACTCTTTTTCTTCGCGGGGCTCACAATGTCATGGGAACTTTTGATTTTGGCGACCTTACTCAATGGGTTTGCTTCGGCAACTACCTTTACGACGTATCGTAGTTATTACGGGAAAAAGGCAAATAAACACAATCAGACTCAGGTTTTTGGAGCGTATTTTTCTAGCTCAAATGGGGCTCAGATTTTGGGAGCTTTGATTAGTGCAGTATTAGTTTCCTATTTGGAGCTTCCGTTTATGTACTTTTTTGTAGCAATTTTTGCATTAATTTCCCTCTTGCAAGATCAGAAGATTAAATCGGTTCTTTCTCCTCATAATAGGACTCGGTCTCATATGCAAAAAAGAATTGGTGAGGAACTGATGATTGAAACGGAAGAAAGTGAAGAAATTGAACAAAGCTTTCTCTGAGAACATGGATTTTTGAGGCAGTTTGCGAGAGAATGTTTTTCTCTCTCTGCTTGGAAAAGAATCCGATTGCTTTTGAGGTCGTATGATTCAAAAATGTATGTGGCTCTGGGAAGTATGTTTCTAGTGAATTTGCTCAATTATGTAGGATTTCTGTTTATTCCGATTGTAGCAGTGGCAAATAATTTGAGTCTTTCTCAGATTGCGATCGTTTTTGCGGTGATGAAGACTCCGTATTTGATCAATATTTTTACAGGAAAGTTAGGGGATAAATATAATAAAAAGTTGCTTATTTCTGTGATTCTGCTTTTTATGTCGGTATTTTATGTACTGTTGGGAATGCATGATGATTTCGTGGTGATTCTTATTTTGACGTTTGTCATTGCTCTGGGAATTGCCTTACTTTATCCGTTGACCTCGGCTTTGGTGAGTTCCTATACTGCTCAAAAAGATAAAGGTGTGATGACAGGAGCTCAGGATTTTGTCGGGAAAATGGGAGAAATCGCTGGTTCGCTTGGATTTGGAGCGTTATCGGCGATTGTAGGGATCAAGACGGGATTTATTGTGATTGGGATTATTATTTTTGGGCTAGGATTGTATTTGGTGGTAAGAAAAATGATGCAGTATCGTAGTCATCCTGAGAGAGGAGAAGTGGCGTAGTAAATTTAGGATATTTTGTAGAAACTCACTAAGTTTTTACTTTAAAGGAAACAGAGGATCTTAAAAAAGTTTAAAGTTAGCTTATCATTCTTTTGATTGACTAGAAATGGGATGAAATCTTGAAGCGAGATGTTATTAGCTTTTCTTATCATCCTATCTAAGGAAGGTTTACATAAGAGACTTGTAAATTACTGATATTTCCCGAAAGAAGAGGAGATACCCTACTAGACAATTTAGCATAAGGGTAATTTGTTAATCTAGGTAAAATAAAAATATGACAATCTGGAGTAAAATTACGCCAAGAAGTATGAAGTACTGCAGTAGCATACAAGGCAATACAAAAATCACCTTCATAAAGTGTCTCCGAAAGAGTATGTATTCCTCACAAAAACATAGTATCTATTGTAGAATAAGGATCAATAAGACGGGTAAAGTTCGGATTATAGGCTCCAATTCAATAAATTAACAACCTAGCATTACTAAACTTCAGTACAATAAGGGTGTTTGTAAAATCATCCTTCAAAAAAGGAGGAATCGTTTGCGAAAATCTATAATTTTTCCCTACCTTATGGCGGATATCCTCTACTTTTACTACAAAATTATAATCTTGCCATATTGATCCAGAGTCAATTTGTGTACCAGCAGAAAAATCAATAACAGATCAGGAAGAAAGCATAACTTCTTGGTATTTTATCAAAGAAGAATCAAAAGGCTCCCATCAACTTTCTCTAAATCCCCCTTTGATGTTATGTTGAAAGGCTCGCTTCTGAAAAAGTGGAGTACTTCAAATAAAGGATGTGGGATGTTTTATTTCCTGAGAAATAAAATAAAAAACACTACCTGCAAAAATAATAAAAAAACAAATAACTACACAAAAAAGACTCCTTCGTTTGTTAGATCATAAAGCCATAATACTAGTTGTAAAATAAAGAGGAAGATGAAATATCTCCCTCATGAGATTTTAAAGAGATTTTTTAACATTAGTCAGAGGAAACTATTACAAATCCATATAGATTCCCTCCACTTCCAGCAACACTGATAGTTATTTGACCAGCTTGTGAACCAGATCGAGTGACGGCACTATAGCCAACACCAAATTCATCAATATTCCCATTGGGTTTAGTAACAATAACTGACCAAGTAGTAGAAGTAGATGAATTATTAAATAACAAAACCCAATTCGATCCAACAGTAACTGTACGAACGGATCCGGGCATGGTACCATTATAATTAATAATAGTAGAGCTAGTAGTAGTTGCAGAAAACAACTCTACATTTGATGATAAACTATCATCATTCACAACAGCGGGGATGCCTTCAATATTGTTAACATTCTCAACTTCATCAGAGAGCGAATTTGCTCTCATCATATGTGTATCGGCAAACAATACTCCGATAAACACCATACAAATACTTACTAATTTAAAAGAATTTTTCATATTACAATAATTTTAATTATTTAACGTTTTTTAAAGACCTCTTTAAAACTTCAGTTTGTAAGTGTATATAATTGTAAAAGGAAATCAAGTTAATTAATCTAACTAATAAGGGAAAATTATCTTAAAATTTTCTTACCTCACCTTGCATTCCTCTACGAATAATTCTGCGATTCCTTGGAACTGTTCCAGATCTTCTGGAGAAAAAGCTTCTCCTGCAAAGTGAGGGTCTAGTGTTGTGGTTTTCATATAATTTTGTAGATAATAGTGTTTAATTCCAAACAGGTAGGAAGCTATTTCCTCGATGTCATCGGCAGTGTGATAGCCTTTGATCAAGGTTGTGCGATATTCATAGTCTACCGTGCCGGTACGCAAAAAAGCGAGTAAGGTATTGAAACTGACTCTAAACTGAGAAGGAATGTTCACTCCTGTTAATTTTTCATATTTTGAGAAGGGGGCTTTCATATCCACGGCAACATAGTCGAGAATTCTGTCTTTTACCATTTTTTCTACGAGCTGTACGTCTCTTCCGTTGGTATCAAGTTTAACAGAAAACCCTCTTTCTTTGATTTTTTTGGCGAAGTCGTAGAGGTCTGGTTGCAGAGTGGGCTCTCCTCCGCAGATGCTGACCCCTTCCAAAAATCCCTTTCTACTGTCTAGAAAATTAAAAAAAGCTGATTCAGGGATTTGTTGATCAGTATTTTGGGCGATAAGTTCAGGGAGGACGGCTTGAGGATTATAACAAAAAGGACAACGAAAATTGCAACCTGCTGTAAAGACGATACAAGCTACTTTTCCAGGATAGTCGACGAGGGTGGTGGTTTGGATTCCGATAATTTGCATGAGATTTTTGGAATAAGCCCTCGCTCACTTCGTTCACCCAATGGGCTAAACGTCATGGAAAGCAGAGGGCTTATCAGTAAAAGAATTAGAAATGTGGTATTACATTCCACATGGACATCCGCAATTTACATTGAATTTTCTGATGAATTCTGAGTTGTCTACCTTGCTTTCTTCAAAGTATTTACGAGAATAAAATTCAGATTTCTTTCCAATGTTGTAGCGAGATACTGGGGAAAGGTATCCCATTACTCTGGTGTAGATTTCGCAAGGTTGTCTTTTGATTTCTTGACCCTGTTTGTTGTAGAATTTGTTTTCCATGGTTGTCGGTTGGATAGAGATATAAAAGAAGAGATGATATGTAAATCCCGTATAACGGAATCATTGGCAGATTATTTTGATTATTCCATTTTTTGTCTTCTGAGCTGTTCTAATTTCTCTGGATCATCGGTATGCTTTGCTCTAATGTCCATATTGAATTCGTCTCCTGTATAATTGAGTTCTGCATCACATTTAGGACAATAGTCATGTTCTCCAGCGATGTATCCGTGTTTTGGACAGATAGAAAAGACTGGTGAAACCGTAACATACGGTAGTTGGTAGTTTTCGATCACTTTTTTAATCAGATTTTTACAAGCAGTGGCATCTGAGATACGTTCTCCCATATAGAGGTGCAAAACGGTTCCTCCTGTGTAGAGACACTGCAATTCATTCTGTGCTTCTAATGCTTCAAATGGGTCATTGGTGTATTCAACAGGGAGCTGAGATGAATTTGTATAATAGGGTGCTTCATCAGTTCCTGCTTGGATGATATTTGGAAGCTGTTTTTTATCTTCTTTAGCGAAACGGTACGTTGTCCCCTCTCCTGGGGTGGCTTCCAGATTGTAAAGATTTCCTGTTTCTTCTTGGTATTCGACAAGCTTTTCTCTCATGAAGTCCATAATCTCTTTTGAGAATTCTTTTCCCCAGTCGGAGGAAATATCTTCTTTCCCACTGGTGAAATTGAGAATAGCTTCGTTCATTCCGTTGATTCCAATGGTGGAAAAGTGGTTACGGAAAGAGGCGAGATATCTTTTGGTATATGGATAAAGTCCTGCGTCTAGTCGTTTCGTCACCTCCTTTCTTTTTATCTCCAGAGAAGATCTAGCAAGATTCATCAGATACAAAAGCTGATTTTTAAATCCTTCTTTATCACCTTTGTGGTTATACCCAATTTTGGGAAGGTTAATGGTGACCACTCCGACAGATCCTGTCATTTCTGCAGATCCGAAGAGTCCTCCTCCACGTTTTTCTAGCATAGTTAAATCCAATTGGAGACGGCAACACATTGAGCGAACAGCTCCAGGTTTGTAAGCATTTGGATTTGGGACTTTTTTGATATTTCCCTCAGCGTCTTTTTCTACTTTGAATTGGGAACCTACGAAATTTTGAAAGTATGGGATTCCATATTTTGCGGTCATTTCAAAGAGGCTATCTACATTAGGTCCATCCCAATTGAAATCTTCTGTGATGTTGTAGGTAGGAATTGGGAAGGTGAATACTGCTCCGCTTGCGTCTCCCTCCGTATAGATTTCTAATAATACTCTATTAATCAAATCCATCTCAGATTGGAGTTCTCCATATTTTTTTGGATAATATCCATGAGCGATACCTCCCAAAAGGAGTGCTTTATCGCGGAGATCTGTAGGGCAAGTTCGATCCAAAGTAATGTTTGAGAAGGGAGTTTGGCATCCCCGACGAGATGGGACATTCATATTAAAGATAAAGTTTTGCAGATTCTGTTTGGTGTATTTGTAAGTTTTTTGGTAAATGTAGTCAGCTTTTTCTTTTTCTGAGGTAAAGGTGGCTTTATTGGTTTCCAAATCAGCTTCCAATTCAGTTTCAAATTTATGCACAAAAGGTGCTAAATACGTATCAAAAGAAGAGAAAGCCTGAGCTCCTGCCCATTCATTTTGTAGGGTTCCGAGAAAATTTACCATTTGATTCACGGCGGATTGGAGATGGCGAGGAGGTTTTGATTGTACTTTCCCAATCACTCCATTAAATCCTTCTTCCAGTAATTGCCTCAAACTTCGTCCTGCACAGTAAGGTGCAAACATTCCCAAATCATGAATATGGTAATCTGCATTTCTATGAGCATTCCCGATTTCAGCAGGATAGATATTGGAAAGCCAGTAATTCGCTACAATTTTTTCAGAATTTTTGAGGATGAGTCCTCCGATAGAATAGCCGATATTGGCATTTTCATTGATTCTTCGGTCCAAGTGTCCAAGATAATCGTCCATCGTTTTATCCACTTCGATGACTACATTTTGGGTTTGTCTGGCTTCAGCTCTTTTCTGACGGTAGATGATGTATGTTTTGGCTACTTCGTCGTAGTTTTCTTGCATCAAAACATTTTCCACACTGTCTTGGATGATCTCAATATCTGGGATATCTTGTCAGACTTTTTTTTCAACTTCGGCTACTACTAGCTCAGTAAGTCTTTCAACTGCAGAAATATCTTCCTTTCCTGTGGCTTCGAACGCTAGTTTTACTGCATTATAAATCTTGTCTTTTTCGAAAGTGACGATAGATCCGTTTCTTTTTCTGATTTTGTAGATAACCATTTTTTAGAATGCTGTGAAATAAATAAAACACTATATCTTGTGTTTAAATTTTGTGATTGACTACTATATGTTGTTATGGATGAGAAATACAAGGGAAAAATCGTTCAAACTTTTTGATACGTGATAGCCATGAGTTAGCATTTTTTTTGAGTTTTTCAC
>JAITGP010000026.1 GCA_031280545.1 Candidatus Peribacteria bacterium | reverse complement strand
TGATAAATCTTTATGTCCTCTAGATTCAAGGATCTCTTGTACTCTGCTCGCAGGAATTCCCATTTTTTGGAGTCTAGTGAGAGCTTTTTCTTTAGTTCTGATCACCCATTTATTTTCAGCACCAAGTTTTGCTTCTTTTCTAAGAGTCAAAATATACCACTCAATTGCATTTTCATGCTTTTTTGTAGATTTTTTTCTGTGCCACGTGATTTTTTTGAGGATGTGGGCTATTTTCCTTCCGTTGGTATCTCACATTTGTAAATAAGATTAAAGATAAATGGGGTCAGTCTCTCCTTACAAAGGAGGATAGTATGTAGTTTAATTCACATATTTTGCCATATAAGCGAATGCTTTGTTTGCTTCGGCCATTTTGTGAGCTTCCTCTTTTTTCTTTACTGCTGAACCTTGACTTCCATAGGCAGCGATAAGCTCTTCAGCCAATTTTTTATACATTGGCTTTCCTGCTTTTGATCTCGCAGCGTCTAGGATCCATTTCGTAGCGAAGAAGAATCTTTTTGCTGGCTTTACTTCTACAGGTACTTGATATACAGCTCCTCCGATTCTTTTGGATTTGATCATCACATTTGGAGAGGCGTTTTCGATCGCAGCTTGTACTACTACAGAAGGATTCATATGTCCGCTCTTTTTGATTTCTTTGAGAGCGTTTTCGTAGATTTTTTTAGCAACAGATTTTTTTCCATCTTTCATCAAATGATTGATCAATTTTTCTTCATTTGATTGTTGGATACCTGCATTGGTTGATTTAGACATGGAATATAAGATTACAGAAGATCTAAAATGATTACAGAAGATTACTATTTACCAGCTTTTGGTCTCTTAGCTCCATAAAGAGAACGAGATTTTTTTCTATTTGCCACAGGATTAGCATCGTATTTTCCACGAACAATATGATATTTCACACCCGGAAGATCTTTTACACGTCCTCCACGTACGAGTACCACACTGTGCTCCTGAAGAGAATGAGATTCCCCTGGGATATAGGCCAATACTTCGGAAGCATTAGAAAGTCTGACTTTTGCAAACTTTCTCTGTGCTGAGTTTGGCTTTTTTGGTCCCATCACGGAAACTTTGAGACATACTCCCCTCTTGAACGGAGCAGGATTTGCAACTTTTTTGTCTCCCTGAAGTTTATTGAGTCCAAACTGAAGTACAGGTGCTTTAGATTTAGATTTTTTCTTTGCTCTTCCTTGTTTGATGAGCTGATTGATCGTTGGCATTAGATACGTATAAACAAATAAGATAAAGGATTTTTACTACAGTGAAAGAATATATACAGAATTCGAAACAAAAATCAAGTCGAATTTACGATAAAAATGTTTTTAGGTGAGAAAAAAGAATGGGAATGCTGATTTTTTGAGATAAAAAAAGATTACAGAAGGGGAGCTTCTGTAATCCTATAGTATTATTTTCTGTATACTGACAATGCTGTAGTAAATTCTTCTGCACCTGGAGGCATTGTAGATTTAGTAAAGACAGATGGAGCATATTCAATTAACACTGCTGCACCATTCATAATATAATTTCTACGATCAGTAGCGGACTGATTTTGTGATGCTCTACTTCGGAACCATTGATTTAATTCAGATCTTCTGTTGGCAGCGACATTATCCAATCCCTTTCCAATGACAATTCCTTTAATATGGAGATTCCCGCCGATACATCGATCTGGATTTTCTAAGTTATTATTAATAGAAACTCCAGTACTAACGAATCACTGTATCGCAGATGAATAGAAGATCCCTTTCACTACTTGAGTATCATTACAGTTTTTGCTTCCATCGAAAGTGATCGTTCCATTAGTCAACAACATCATATTATGATTCAGATTCCCTTTTATAGTCGTATTTCCAACTGTTTGTACGATAGTAAATGGTCTATCATAAACGGAATTAGTTCCATGTACCTCATCTATTTTGGTTTTACTAGTTTCATACGTAAATCGAAATCCATCAATATTTAAATTCCCCTCCACGAAATAGATATCTTTTCCTGGGACTTTCTTTACCTTCACCCCTAAATCGTTTCCAAAAAGTTTTGTATTCTTATCCAAAGCAACAGCTAATTTAGAGTATTTATTAATAAATCCAGTGAGAGCCTTTTCTACGTCTTTCGTTGGGTTATATACACCTCCAGTAGATATAACTTTACCCAATTGGGCAGAAAAGTTTGTTGAAGTTCCATCAGCATACATCAAGAATTTACTCAAATCAACTGTAGTATTATTAATCTTAATATTTTCAACATTCCCCGCAGGAGTTTTTTGTATAATATATGGCTTTGTCACTGAAAAATTTACATCACAGACCCTATTATAAGGATCTTGTTCTTTTCGGTATCCATTGTTACATTGTAAATAGTTTACTTCATGGAGGGAAAGCTTATATTCCCCATAGACATCGATTCTCTCAGACTTTTGTTGCCATTCTCCATAGTCCACAAATCTACCAGCACTACCTCCTGAAGTTCTTCCAAAGTTATTAATTACAAATACTGATGATCTAAAAGCGAATCCTCTATTGTTATTCAAGATATTATATGATCGAAAAGTATTTCCTCCATTATCATTACCACCTTTAATAAAATTATGTTTATTCCAGTCTATCCATTTAGAAATCAATGAAGAACTCTGTCGGTCTCTCTGTATATCCGAACCTTTTGTAAAGCATGGCACTCTTAATTCATAAACATAGTCATCATCAGATTGAATATTTTCTCCATTATATACTCTAAAAGTACACACCATTGCATCTAGTGCAATTTTACCTTCATTTGCAGAGTTACAAGACTGATTTCCTTTTTTATATCTATCATAAGTATCTATGACATTCTCCACATCAACGCCTAATTCTGTGTAAGAATCTTCATCTACCTTTTCAATATTTCGATAGAATGGCAACATTTCTCCTTCATTGATAGAGATAGAACCGTTTCCTACATCGAAACAAGCAATAGGAGTAGTCTGATTAGGAATATGACAATAGGTACAAGAAGCATTATTATCCCTATGTCCATCTGGGAAGATTACATCTCTTCCTTGACAGGATATACGTCCTTTTGGACATTCACAAGTTTCTTTGAGTTTACTGTCAATGACACCATTTCCACAGTAAGGGCGATCGTCATTGATAGGATTACAAGAAGTATCACATCCATCTGTTCCTCGTCCGCTTTTAGTTGGATCCTTATAATCACAACGTTCTCCGTTATTTCTGATACCATCTCCACAGTATGGTGTTTCTTTAGCAACAACATCTGCTGGATCACAGTTTTCTGATGGACCAAAATTAGCACTTGGGAAAAGATCTTCATGGACCAAACATACCCAGTTGGTATGACGTCCTATGCTTTCTACTTTTGCACGAAAAGTTAATATAATGAACTCATTTGGTTGTAACGTCGCCGAATAATTACTTCGAACCAATAGTCTCGCTTCTGAGTCTACAACGAATTCAAAGAAGTTTTCCCCTCCACGTTGACTTCCCTCTACATAAGAGACATACTCTGGCAATTTATCTGCCACTGTAAAATCGGTCATTGGTGTTTGACCATCATTTCTTATTTCCAGAGTAAAAATGACGATATCTCCTACGTTTACCTCAGTCTTATCTACTTTTTTATATATTCTCAAGTGAGATTGGAGAGTTTCGAGATCATAAATTACCCTTGCACAGTTAATTTCCTTATTATTGAGATAGATACAAGCTTTATTCGTCCTCTCATCTTGATGTGTTGCAGTAATCGTTCCTTTTAAGATAAAGTATCCTTGAGATCCTGCAGGTAAGGTAATCTCTCCATACACATCTACATACCCTCCTTCAATAATTTCATCAAAGTGAGTACTATTACTGTCGGTTCGATATAAGATACTCGAAATCCCTGTCAAATTCTGTGGGACAAAATCCCTAAGAGAAACTACCGTCGCTGGAGCGTTTCCATTATTTCCAAAATCAATTCTATATTCTACTGTATCTCCAATTTTATACGTTGGTCTAGTTGATCCATCAAGAAACCTTTTAGTAATCCACAACTTTGGAGATGGTTCTGTTCCTTTTTTATTAGCTGAACACTGAGCTGGACTTGTCCCAGCTTCTCCATTACATTTCCAGGTTCGTCATGTCACAATTCCTCCTGAAGTAGTTGGGGTGAAATTAGAGATTGTTCCAAAATTACAGAGATAATCTCCTGAAGTCAGACTTTCTACCTCTTGTCCATGGTAAGAGGAATTACAGCTTGGGTTGATCGGAGGATTATCACAGAGTTCTGGATTATTCCCTATTTTCAAACAAGCTACATTACGCACAGTATCTTTTGGCATACTTTTTACTTTTGTTCTCAATTCTATTTCTATAGTCTTATCTTTTGCTAGGCTTCCAGAAGTTGTCCAAGTAATCGTGTTTCCGTTTACAGTTGGAGTATTTACTGTCACTCCATTAGAAACAAGCACGGTGTAGTAAGGGAACGGCGCCAATTCCAATTCTGCGGGCAATTTATCTGTGATCGTAAAATTACTAATCGCTCCATTTCTTGCCGTCACCACAATTTTCCATGTGACCTGCTCTCCTATCTTAGTCACATACTGAGGAGAGATGAGGGTTTTGTCGATTGTTCCTGTTCCTGGGGTCTCTGGAGATGGTTTGGTTGCGGAACATTGAGCAGGACTTGTTCCTGACACTCCATTACATTTCCAGGTCCATCATGTCACAATTCCTCCTGAAGTAGTTGGGGTGAAATTAGAGATTGTTCCAAAATTACAGAGATAATCTCCTGAAGTCAGATTTTCTACCTCTTGTCCATGGTAAGAGGAATTACAACTTGGGTTGATCGGAGGATTATCACAGCTTAATTCTTCTCAAGTATTCTTTGCAAAACAAGCAACATTTCTAACGGTATTTCCCGCTGGTGGCATTTGTTTTACTTTAGTGGCCAAATTGATTACAATAGAATTATTTTGTGCTAGTGTTCCATTTAATGCCCAAGTAATAATATTCCCTGCAATTGTAGGAGCATTTACCGTTACTCCATTAGGAGTCGTCACCGTATAGGACACATATTCCAATTCTGCAGGAAGTTTTTCCTTAATGGTATGATTAGCAAGATTTAGATTCCCACCACTAGCTGTCAGTGTAATTCTCCAAGTAACCTGTTCTCCTGTCGTTGTAACGTATTGAGGAGATACTAATACTTTCGTGATGACACCCGTAGCTGTGGATGGAGGAGTGATTTTTTTACAGTCTTGACTACAAGTTCCTTTTCCTATATAATCAGGATGGTTTGGATCACATTCTTCACCTCCCGCTAATGCCGCTCTAATATTCGTAGAACTTTTTATATTAGTATTATCTATAACTCCATCACCACAAAACCCTACATAGATATTTCTACATTCTTTATCAGATACTGTAGGAAGAATCGGATCAGCATTATTATAGAGAAATTTTTGGCTAGAAGAAGCTCCTTCTGCCAAATAAGTAACTGAAAATTTTCCGTTTGATGCGGCAGTAAATCCTCTCTCATATCTATGGATTTCATATACTAATTGTGCCGCTACAGTATTTCTTGAATAGTCTGCTGGAATTGTAGAAGAGATAGAAATAGGAGTAGCAGTAATGACTACACTATTTACATTAGCTGGCTTTCCATTAGAATAGAAAGGGAATGCTTGAGCAATCGGTTGAGAGAATTGCAATATATTACTTGGATTATATACTGTAACATTAGAAGCTCCTATAAATTTCCAGAGACGAGGAGAATCACTCTGGAAAGTGTCCGATATCGTAATTGCACTCGATCCAACATAATAAACCATAGGGAAAGTTCCACCATTACACTGTGCAGTCGTTGTTAATAGCTGGTTAGATATACTTGTTTGCAGATAATCTGCAAATACACCGAACGATAGGAAAGCGTAACAGCCTATCAAGATTCCCATAACTTTGTAGAAAGATTTCATGAGTCATAATATAATGAGTTAAAATTATCTTTTATTTTTTATCTATAGCAACCTTTTTTGCCAGTGCATCCGCAGCCATATTAGAACTCTGATCATTAGAACTCTGATCAATAGAGTTTATTTTTGTATTAGTGGTAGGTGTCGGAGCTACTTGATCTACACTTACTCCAGCATTTGGTGTACTTGGAAGAGGGAAAGTTATCCCATCTGCAGTGACTGTAGCTAATATTCCATCTGTAGGCAGGTCTGGACCTACCACCCAAATACTACCATCTTCAGCCGTTGTGGCTATATATCCACCTCAGAGATCAACATCAACTCCTGGTTGATCTAATTTACTAAGTTGAGTCTCATCCAAATCAATATCTTTTACTTCTGTTTTGCTTGATTCGTCTTTTATTTCTGTATGCCCAGAATCCCTATTTGGCTTCCTTTCCTCACCATACACAGCACCGACTACAACGTCTTTTCTCTCAGAATGAGCATTGATCACGGTGCTCGTAGCATTGAGATAAGCACCACCTTTTGAGGATTTGTAGGAATTGGCATCAATACCTTCTCATTCTTTTTTATAATCAAATCAGTTCGTTTGTCAAGATGGGTTTATCTTAATTGGTCCCATTAAGATAGATTCATTAATACAATCCGCAAAGAACGCAAACTGGAAGTTAGTATCTAATGTTATTTCGAGATGATTTTTAGGATCTTTATCGAATTTTAAAGGGGATTTTGGATTTACTAAATAATTAATAATCTGCTCCATCGTTACCTTCCCCTCAATGCCAAGTTTTTCTTTAATGAAAAGATTGATATTTTTCGCGGTTTGAGCGAGAGCATTGTCCTCTTTTTGGAAGTTAGCTAAATTTCTTAGGAAATATTCTTTTGTATCTGGATTGGTTAATGGTTCCAGATTTTTTTGTTCTTTTTGGATAATCAACGGACTATTGATAAATTTTTCATGATGTCCTCCACCATTACTTCCATGATCATATCCAAATACTAATCCTACTCCTTTCCATTCTTTTGCATTGTCAAAAGGAAAATTCAATGTGTCTTTTACGGCTTTTCTCGCATCCGTCATCTCAGTTACTGCCACTGAAGAAATCTTTTTTCCATTTATTTTCTCGTTTTTTAATCTCGAAACAAATGAAGCATCTCTCGTCCCTATGAGTTCTTTAAAATCTGCAAGCATAAATCGGAGACGATCATTTACATTGTTAGGAGTACTTTTATTAGAAGGATTTCCGATAACTGCTAAAAGCTTAGTGAAGGTGTCAGTATTCGCAGGATTTTCGATAATTCTCGTTTTTACCAGAGCTTTTAATTCCTCTTTATTTTTTCCTCCTTTGAGAGTAAGTCCTCCATATTTGCTAGCATTATCTATAAGATCATTTGCGGTATCCACTAATTTATTTTTAGCAGCTTCCATATATTTTTCTTGATCTTCACCTTTGGCTACTGTACCGAATTGTTTATCTTGAGTTTTTCTTACTCTAGAAAGAGCTCCGTAGATAAAATCGACGTTTCCTTTTAACATCCCATTATCAGCAACAAAAGCATTTTTAATCTCAGAAGTAATTGTAGCGTTAGTTGCCAAGCTTTTACTTGTAAGGTAGTCATGAAAGAGTTTTGCAGCTTTCGCATAATTTTCTTTTCCACCTGCCTCTACAAACTTATAAAAGTTATCAAAAGCTGTTTTATTTTTTGTTCTGAAAGAAATAATCACATCAGATGATTCCCATCCTCTAAAGTATTCAAGCACCTCCTTGGTAACAGTTTTTTCAAGACTCTCTGGAACAATCGTATCCCATTTATCAGTTATAATTTCTTCCCATTTCATTTTTTCAATCTTTAATTGTGGCAACACATCTTCTGCAGGAGTTTTAGCCTCTTCAAAGATGAGATCACTTGACACTGCAGGTTCTCTACCACTATTATCCAAGAATTGAAGAGTTCCCAATTTATCGTAGGGAATTGTGAACTTTTTATCTACTCCATTCACCTTTACGGTAAGACCAAAATTTGTATCTCCAATATTTTCAAACTTTAGAGATCTGGCATCTATCCCTGGGAGACCAGTTAATGCTCATTTGATTTTATTGAGGAGTTGTGCCCCTGTGATACGATCTTGTAGGAACTTTTGATCAATTTTCACCAAATGTTGCTCTGTTTCTACTCCATTTGCTGTCATAGGGATTTCACCAAGCACCTGTCTACGTAATGCAAATTTATCAGAATCATAAGGCTGAAAGCGAGAAAAGCTTGGTGCAGTAATCACTTCTGTATTGAGAGATCCAACGGTTCCCAAAATTAAATGGAATTTAGTATCTTTTGCATTCACAGCACTTACATAGCTCACAGGAATATCTGCTGGCACGTAAAGCGTATCTCAATTCTGATGAGCAACAAATTGTTTTAGTACGGGTAAAATATGAAGATTTACTTTTTCTAGGATCTTTTTATTAATTTTTACAATATTATTGGCACTATCATATTCTAGATACTTAGTTTGATCAGTCTTTTCTACTGATTCTCCAGCATTTTCTGTAGAGGCATATCTTCTCTGAAGAGTTGCATTGAGATTGTCTGCCATCTCTCCAAAAGACATTCCCTTGATTTGGTCTGCACCATATCCTTGTGTCAGAGTTTCAGCCGCACGATTTAAACTTTCTAAACTATCGGTATAAGACAAATTTTTGTATTTTGTAAAAGAAAGTCCCATCGTTGGCATTGGATACCATCCTGTCACGAACTGTGCCCCTAGGGCTATTCCGCTAAGATGTCGGAATTTTTCAGTGAGTTTAGCAGTATTGTTATTGAGCCAATGAGTAGTCATATGATAGGCAAGCTGATCGATTACTCTCTGCCTTGCTGGAGTATTTTTCTCAGTTTTTAAGATCTCTTCATAAGGTTTTAGTGCGGTATATATATCACTGGCAAAAGGAAGTAAAGAACCTTTTTGATCAGGATATTGTTTTTTCAGTTGGGCTTCGATACCTTTTATCGTCAATGACTCATTAGGTTGAAGTGTAGTAGCTTGAGTAATAATCTCAGAGAATTTTCCTTGCACTTTTTTGGATTGATTTTCTATTCCCTCTAATTTATCTCTTCTCCAGTATGCACTTACTCCCAAACCCGCAGCTGATGCATTTCCAATAATTCCTAAATAATGAGCTGCTCCTGCATCAATTTTTTTATTAGATGTTCCACTTAATATTTGTTGTTCGACTCCTAGAGCAACGAACGGTCCTACTGCCCAGTTTCCATTTCGTCCTGCACCAACCCCTCCTGCATAGATCAGGGATCCTCCTTCTCGTAATCCTTGTTTCCCAGAAACTGTAGCAGCTAATCCTAGAACTGGCTGATAATGATCACCCTGCTTGTCCAAACCAATTCCTCCAGACAGAGAAAAATTCTGAATAATAGTGGCAGTATTCTTAGCGAGCCAATCATTAAATCCTTCATGAGTCACATTAAGTGCTGCACTCAGAGATTTTTTAGCTGGCTGTTCGTTAAGCTCATAATGCTGATACAAGAGTCCTACTAGGTTAACCTTGAATCCTTTTTTAGCCTGTTCTTTCTGAGTAGGGTCATTTAGAAGAGCTATAGACTCTTTGAGCTTTGGAGATTTTAATGCTTTGAGCTGAGATTGTAGCTCGTCTTTTTTTGCAGGATCTTTTTCCTCTTTAATTTGCTTTTCTAGATCAATTTTTTGTTTTTCAAGATCTTGATGAAGTCCAACAATATATTTTTCATATTCTGCAGAGATCATTCCTTCTACTCTGCTATCAAATTCTTCTGGAAGCTTTACTGCTTCACCTTGCTGTTGAGCATCTGCTAGGGAATTTGAATTGAATCCCTCCTCTGGCTCTTGTTTTGATCATCTCACATCTTTTTCTCTCTGGAGATGATGATCAGCATACTTAGCACCATAAGTAAATGCCTGCACAAGGTATTCATGAGATCCGTTTACTGATTTTTTTAATACATTAAACAATGCTGGATCTTTGGAGAAGAACTGTAATACATCATCAAAATTTTGTATAGATTCAGGGACATTATATCCACCATTACCATCTGAGGTGAATCCTTTTTGTTTAAGAAAGTTTTTGAAGTTTAATTCTTGATTATGTCTATAAATTTTATCAGGATTATTTAATATAAGAGAAAAAAGATTTTTAATTAATATCTGATCTACTATCTTTGGATCACTATTTTGAATACTCAACTCAACCTTAGCCGCATTGTATGCAGACATAATTTGTGTACCAAAAATATTAGATGCATCTAATTGCTCTTTCTTGGTTTGTTTTTGTCCTGCTACTCCTACTACTCTTCCATCCATATTAGTATCACCTAGGAGACGAACTAATGCTTCTTCACTTGAAGAGAGCCATTCGTTTTTTTGAGATTGTTCACCTTGTTTTTCAGCAGTAGTTTTATCTTTTGTTAATCCATCTACTACTACGTCAATCAATCTTTTATTATTATAGATATCCACCACACTCATTTCTGCTCTTGCACCAGAAAGTAGCTGGAGCATAAACTGATTAACTGGAGTTTGAGACGCATTCCCTTTATGATAATCAAAATAGTAGTTAGCAAATTCGTAAACGGCTTTTTCTTGACTATGGAAGAGAGCATTGAGTCCCCTATTTTTCATAGCATAATCTTTACTAAAATTTTCCTTTATTTTTTGCGTCCACTGTTCTTTAGTGGCTTGAGATGAAGTTAAATTTCGATATTTATCCATAAAATCTACCGCATGTTGGAGATCAATTCTATTTACGATCGTAGAGAGATTTTTGAGATCCTTTTGATCTTCTTTACTCAAATTTTCTCCCACAGGATCGATTCCTCCCTTTCCATCTCTCATCCATTTTAAAGCCTTACTGTCTTTTTTTGTCTTATTTTTAATATTTGCATAATCTGCTCCTGCATTCTGATGTCCTACGAGCTCAGCTTTGGTGGTAGTATCGTCTGTTGCTGTTTCCAATTGAGAAAGGTATTGCTGTACATGAGCTTCATCATTTTCCAAAAATTCTGCGTTGTGTAAGTCTGCACTAAGTTGAACATTTTCGGCTTTGAGGTTTTGTAATTCTTTTTTTCTTCCCTCTAGCGTAGGCTCCAGGCTTTTCTTATAGTCATCAATCTGTTTTTGGGTGAATGTCTTTCCTTTCGCCTCTTCTCTTTCAATCGTAGCTTGTATAGTACTCTTATGATTTATAATCAAATTTTCCAATTCTGCAATTTTTTGATTATTCGCATCAATTTTAGTTTGTAGGAGGTTCTCAGTTCTAGATAAGACTTTTTTTTCAACTGTTTTTTCGCTGTTTTTTGCGTCAGCAACTACTTTTATGATTTCTTGCTGTTTCTGATCATTTAATTCTAGTAGATCACAAACATAATTTTTGATATCTACTGCAGCATAATTTAGTGCTACATTTGCAGGACATTTCCAAGTATCAAATGCCGCCAATATCTCTCCAAAAGTAGGATTTTGTGGCAAAGTAGAAATAGCTGCAGAATTAAGAAATACCTCAAATATATGCTCTAAATCGGAATTAAGTGCAGAAGCATCTGTCTTCGCTTCAATAATATCCTGTAAAGAGGCAAGAAGCTTATCTTTTTTTGAGATATCTTCAGGAGACTTAAATTTTTCCTGATCAAAAGAGATCTTATTAGAAAGATCTACAACACTCTCATTAGAAAGATCCTTAATAAAATCCTTTGATTCTGGGTTTGATGTCTGTATCATCTTCATAAACATAAAGTATAAAACTTAATCTCATTATACTCCAAACATAAAAATAAAACAAACAAAACACCCTATTTCCCTATAAATACTACTTCCGTTTTTTTATTTTGTATGTATAGTATTTGTTTCTCTACTCTCTTCCCGATTTCCCATTGCAATTTCTCTCTAAATAACTACCTTACTCACTATGAACAAACTCAAACAAGGATTCCATCGCCGAATCCAAAAGTTCAATCCCCTCTATCCTGGTACCTATGTTAGATACCATTTCATTATCCAGTATTTCAAAAAAAAGAACTTTCACAATATCCTAGAAATCTGATCAGGACTCTATGGGATTTCCTATTATTATGATATTCCATTTACTGGACTAGATAAAACCCAAAAAAGTCTGAGGCACAAAAGAAAAAAAGGAATGAAGTTCATCTCTGGAGATGCTTTGGAGATCCCTGCAGAAAATAACAGCTTTGATTTTGTGTTTTCTACGGATATGCTAGAGCATATCCCTCGTGAAGACAGGCTCAAATCTCTCCAAGAGGCGACCAGAGTATGTAGCGACACCTGCGTTATCGGCTTTCCTTGTGGGGAGCTAGCGAAACTGCATGATGATTTTTGGTTTCACTATCTAGATGCGAGCGAAAAATCTGGTTGGAAGACGGGGAGACATGACCGAGTGCCTGAACATTACGAACAAGGATTACCGAGCGAAGCTGAAATTGATCAACTAATCTCCCAGATAGAAAAGGAAGGACATCATGTAGAAAAAGTTTGGTATAATAATATCCTCACTTGGAGAGATGTTATCATTTTGGAAATGAAGTGGCTCAAACGAGGATATGTTGGACTTTGTGTACTGACCATGATTACGCGATGGTACAAAATTTTTGGAGTACCTGCTCACACGGAGGATCAGCCTGGGTATCGTCTCTTCCTCGTTATTACGAAAATTTAATCTTCCTGATGTATCTATGCTCAGCTTTCTTTCTTGATTTCTCATTTTCAATCTTTTGTATCACGTTTTTACTACGCGAACGGTTTTTGGATTGGAGCTCTGGTCAGCAAGTATGCCTTCGTTGATAAGGGAAGGACTCTGGTGTTTTTTTGTGGTGGTGCTTTTTTTAGTGAATATCAAACAGTGGAAGTCCTATCGAAATATCTGGAAACGAAGCTGGATCAGTTTGGGAGGACTCTTGCTTTTCAGTGTGGCAGTTTCCTACCTAGGGATGGACAAGGGACGAGGAGATATTTTAATAGGAATAAAATATGGATTTCGATGGCTAGTTATTTTGCTCATATCAAGTGGAATCGGATTCTTTTATCGTGAGAGATTCAAAAATCCTAAGCTCTGGAAGTTCCTTCTCCGAGGACTGATTTGAACGGTAGTCGTAGGATTCCTCTGGCAAGGGCTCAAACTTTTGCGACCTGATTTTTTTTCTTGGATCGGTTATGAGCTCCATCTCAATGACCGGCAATTTGACCAGAAGCCCCCACTGTATTATTTGACGGGATGGGAAGGAACCCTTCGTCGACAGGGACTATTTTCTGGACCGAATAATTATGGATATTTTCTCGTAGCCTTCTTCCCCGTGATCCTTGCCCCTTTTAGAAGGGAGAGGAATGAAGCAAAATCCCCCCTTCCCTCCCGATCAATCGGGACTGCCTTCGGCTTGCCTTTTATAAAAGGGGGTATGATCGCTCTCTGGATCCTTGCAATAGTGATGACGCTCTCTAGGGCTGCCATTCTCGGAGGGATCTTCGTGCTCCTACTCACTTACCGACCACTCCTTAAGAGAAATAAAAAACTGCTCCGAGGGACAGGAATCGCTATTATACTCGCTTTTTTGGGACTTTCTGTACTCAAATGGGACTCTACCCTAGCTCACATTACGAGCAAATTGGGAGCCATCCCACAAATTATCCAACAGCCTCTGGGCTACGGGCTGGGAAGTTCATGACCAGCGATTCATCACAATGGGACAATGTTGCCAGAAAATTATTATTTTGAGATTTTGCTAGATACGGGAACGATTGGTTTAATCCTCTGGGTACTAATGATATTTCAATTACTAGGAATGCAAGCAATGATTAAAAAGCAGGGACTAGCTACCCCAGAAAGTGTTGTGCTTCAGCGTGGATTCTTGGCACTTCTTTTGATAGGATTCGTACTTCATGTTTTTGAGGATAGTATGGTTAACTATCTCTTCTTCACGGTCTATGGGGTTGCCCTCTGATGTTTAAGTCGCGAGATTAAAGGAGAAATCTGATTTTTTATTCCTTGAAGTTCGTCATTAGACCACAAAGCTCCGTAGAACCACGCTGTGACCCGCCGACATAGAAGGTTTTTACGCAGAAACGAAGTTCTTTTGGCCCCACATATGAAGAGCAAGAACCTCAACAAGACATTTTATTATCAGTACCTGCACTTTGCTTCATATATATCCCATCAAATTTTACCACTCTGTAAAAAGTTCCTTCCTTTTCCATAATATCTACAATGGGAGTAGCAATAGTTCATGAATATATAAATCATGAAAAAGGTACTCTAAATATTTCTAAATCAGTGGAATAACTAGAGTTTTTTTTATAGTCCCAAAACTTGTCGTAAGTATCAGAAGGGACAATATTTATCCTATCTAATTTAAAAGCGAATTGCCCAGTGGATGTTCGCCCAGTTAACTGATAGTTTCCAACATTATTATGATCGATAAAATCGCTACAAGTGGAACCATTTGTAAAACTCCATCGACACTCATCTTTTTTCCCAGAAAATCTTTTCCAATTAGTATCTCTAATATTATACATCATTTCCATTCCTTCTCTGGTCAAATTCATTGCTATCACATTAAGTCTCGCTTGCTGAACATACGCGTATGCTCTATTAACTGCTGTAATTATCCCGATAATAACAAATGCAAAAAGCGTAAGTGCTATGATCACTTCAATCAGAGTAAAACCACGCTGTGCTTTAGGCATACTGCGGGATAAAAAAATAAATTGCAAATCTCTACCAAGTTCATAGTATAGAATCATAGGAAATAATCAATCTGATTTTTAAATCATCCGTAGTCTTATTATCATGGAACGAATCGGCTATGCTATCCTGCTCGGAGTAATTGCTATCCTTATCTGGGCGATTATTATGGGTACAGAAAAAATGACCAGACTTATCATCGGGAATTACGTCATCTGAGGGACTTGTTTCGCTTTTGGGGAAAGTATCCACTATCGAGTAAACCAACTAGCGACTACGCCAGAGGCGAATCTGCTCGGAATCAGCTACCAGAGTTTAGCTCATTTTCTCAATATGGGACAATTAACCTTTGTTTTGGTGCTGTTTATTCTCCTCGTGGTCTTGGTCTATACCTCTAGTACGATTAAAGTATCTAGTATTCAGAATCCCTCTACTGAGAGGCTATACTATATCGCATTAATTCCCCTGACCTTGCTCAGCTTTATTTTTGCTCTTTCTTTGGCAGTGATGGGAGAGGGAATTGAGACCATGGAAACTATCAAACAAAATGTTAGTGGAACTTTCTCGTTTGTGGGGGATTTTATTCAAGCTATGCCGTTATGGATGTTGGCTCATGGGATTGTGGTGCTCTTGATTTCGAGTCATATTACTATCAAGTTGAACTTTACAAAAAAGACTACTCATTTGCCGGAAGGACTTGGGGATTTATAAAAAAAGTGTGAGAAATTTTGCATAATTTTTCAAAAAAGCTATACTTAAAGAGCTTTACTATCCAATACACAAAAGCTGATGAAAGTTATTTTCCCACAGAATATTCAAAAAGGTTTCTTTTCTGGTTTTGGAATCAGCATTTTGTGATTCAATATTACCATGATCCAAATGTTTCTGATGGCTATCGGAATCGTTATTGCGTTGGCGACCTTTAGTACATTTCAAAAAGCTGGTGCCCAGGAATTGGGGATCATTTTCGCAGTCATTATTCTGATGATTTTTGCTTTTATTACCTTTTTCAGGGTTTCTGAGATGAATCTTGTAGAATTTGTAGCAAAAAAAATCAGAGATCTCTTTTTGGACACTACCACAAAATTTCAAACCAATTTCAAAAAAAATCCTCCTATTGACGTGATCATCGCTAAATCTCGTCATAGAGAAAGTAAACAAAAAATTGAGATAAAAAGCTGAATCGACTTCAATAAAGTAGATCAATTAAATAAGGGCGGATTATTGTAAGTCGGCTTCGTCGGGATCCGCTGAGAGTTTTTCACATGCTTCACATTTTATCACGAACGGCTCTTGCAGTTTCACTGCTTGATACAACAGTTCTTCGATATTGATGGTAGCGTTTTTTTTATCAATCGGCAATACAGATTCTTCGTCAGAATCTTGCTCTTCGGAAGGGTCAAGAGTAAATTTAGCAGTATATTCTGGAACAATTACTTCGCGAATAAATTCTTTTTCACAACTTTCACATACTTCATTCAATGCTCCTTCAAGATTTTCCATGCGAACGAGCACACTTTTTCCATCCACAGAATATAAGTAGAGTGTTCCTTTCAAGCCCTCTTTCGTCAGATTTGGTAAGAGAGAAGTCTGGACTTCTGAAAATTCGAGAATGTCATTCCCGAGATGGTTGAGCAGATCAGCGATTTTGATTTCGAAGGAGTTTCCTTTCATGAGTAAAGAAGACAAGAGGTAAAATCTGGTAAAAAAAATTCCGCTGATCTCTCAACGAAAATCTACTGAACTTTAAGAAGAAATCATAAATTCTTCAATATATTTTCTACTTTTCATTCTTTTGCTATAATATTCCATCTTTCTCGCATCTGTAAGTGTTGGATATTCCCTTGTGTGTAATAATTCCGCTGGAAGTTTTCCTTTTGTAGCGATTACTTTCCCTGAGGAATGCTGTGCAAATCTCCTTTCAATATTATCCGTACTACCTACATAGTACTGTCCATTATTTAAGAGAGGAATATACACGTATCACCTTATTCTTTTAAGAAGATAGATAATCTGGACTCTAGGGGATTCGAACCCCTCACCCCCTGCGTGCAAAGCAGGTGCTCTACCAAATGAGCTAAGAGCCCTTAACATAAACATTTTAAACTGGGGAGAGTAGGATTTGAACCTACGTAGCCGTGAGGCGACTGATTTACAGTCAGTTGCAATTGACCGCTCTGCCATCTCCCCATTACACCGTACTTAACTCTGGAAGTGAATCTGTTGGATTGGACATTTGCACCATCCCAAACATTATCAATCCACCTACAATAATCAATGCAAATCCACCGAGATAAATCAGATTTCTGGTCCCTCAGAGGTTTTGTTCAGCCCAAGTGCTTTTCCCAAACATTTCCATAATCGGATAGGATCGATACATCAGAGCACCACCCACTGCCATAAATAGGAATCAGAGGAAAAACTGTTTCATTATCCACCAGTAAGGAGTAAAGAGATACCCAAGAATACATAGCGGATAACGGGACTTGAACCCGTACGAGCAGAGCTGAAGTCTGCTATGCTACACCAACTACATCATATCCGCACAACGTCATTTCTACCCATAAGTGGCTAGAGTGTATAAAATTGGGATGGAAAATCAAGAGAAAATTAGAGAATTTTTCTTACCATTGCCGAGGAATTTGTTTCGCACTTTGTGATTCATCTCGTATTTCCTTGGCTGTTAGGAATTTTTCTTTTTGAGCAAAATAGTCTTTGGCGACTTTTTGTCCTGTGGAGAGAAGATAACATCCAGAATCGCCATTTGCCTCATCGGTAGCATAAAAAAATTCTGTACCTTTTTTATTTTTCTTTACTCCGACATGATAGATTTTTCCATCTGATGCTTGATATTTTTCATTACGCCTTTCCTCTAAATCTGTACCAAATACATAGGTCTCTTCTTCGGTAGGAAAAGTAATGTCCAAGGTATGTCTCATAGCAGACTCGCTTTTTTGTAAAACTCTACTAGGAGCTAATTCAAAACAGCTCTGAATCTTTGGATCTCGAGGTCCCGCAAGTTTATCCATATCTGCATTTTCGATTACAAATTGATCAATCAGCTCATTGAGCTCGTAGAGAGGAATATGGGGTCTATTAAGGAGAGTAAGTTTATAGTCTTTTTGTGAGAGGATAAATTTTAGAAGAAGTTCTTGAATCTGATTTCCTTCTTTTCACCAGTCCAAACGAGTACGTCCTGTGATACCAGCGTGAGTATCCCACTCATCCATATAACGAGTCTGATATTGACGAATCAGCTGGTTAAAAATAGGATATCTCTGTTTAAAAAGATCCATGATACATTCTTTGGCATAGGCAGTAGAGAGGGTGACTTCTGCATCATTAGCACTATTAGAAACAATCCATCCTGCCACAATAGAGGTTTCTCCAGTATTTTGATCAGTATATCTAAAGAATTTTACCATTCCGAGATCCTCATAATACTCTCCCTTTTTCAGAAAGTCGCCCAACTCAGAGAGAAAGCCATCTGATAATTTAAAATTTGTATTTTGACTAGAGGGGACCGTCTCCATCTTTTTTAGGATATTACCATGATAAGTTTTCGTCCCACCAAACTGTTTTTTATAGGGTCATCTCAAGATAATCTCTTTATCACTAAGTAAGGTATTGGTAAATTCCTGCTCATATTTATCGAATTTTTTATAAGGAAATAAGGGTATTTCATGGACACTAAGTCTCCCTTGATGTTCCTGGATATAATCATCTAGAATTTCGTCTAGATAAGCATAACTATTTCCACTTCTCGTTCCATACATTTTTGCCAATCCAGAATAAGGATCTACTCCTAATTTATCCAAAGCATTCTGAGTTTTTAACGCCTCTAAAAGTTCTGTTTTAAATTCGATTTCACTAAAATTTCCTTTATCTCCATAACGAAGTAAAAACCTCTGATACATATCATCGACATATCTCTCTATCCTATCGAGTTTGTATTCTAAACTTTCTCCGAATTCACCGCCAATCCATCAATTTCCCATATCACTGTGCTGTGGGATAGGAGTAAAGGTAAAATCTGTTCTGATGATTTTTCTATAATTGCGTTGATCCTCTTTCTGTTTTCGATAATGAGAAGCCCCAGCATACAGTCCTGCTCCTACTCCTAGTGCTAAGACAAGATACAAAATATGCAAAGTATCGGTAATTATGCCTTGTTTTGCTCAGATTTTATCCATATATTTTTCACTTTTACCTGTATCGAAATAGAGTGCCTTGAAAGAAGTGCCTTGAAGTTGTTGTTCACAGAATTTTTGGAACTCTTGGAGGGCTGGGAATTGCTCATGTTTTGGATTGTAGGAGAGGTGCTGAAGGAGAAATTTATCGTACTTTTCCTGCCTTTTTACTCCTCCCTGTACGTCTACTCCGTGAAGCAGTGCATTGATACGGATAGAAAGCTCGACCAATGAGTAATAATCTACATTTCTTGAAATATCTTCTAGAGCATGAGGTTTCAGCTTTTTAAATTCTGCGAGATAGGCAGGATCCTGTTGGGTGATAGCGTATAAATGCTGGGCAACCCCGAGACTATCTATTTCCGCATTTAAAGGGGGAAGCGTGTCAGTAGCCAATCCTTGGATGCCTTTTTCAGATAGAAGAGAAAAAAGCTGAACATTATTGTCGGAGATGTCCTGAATTTCGAGGTCTTTCCATCTTTTTTTATTCAGCTTTTTTGCTATCCTTTTAAGTTCTCCCTTTTGGGTATCGAAATCCATATATCCTTGCATACTTTCCTCTCCGTTTACCAGTTCACTTACTTTATTGGCGAGCTCAATCACGATTTTTTCGCCTTTGGAGGTATGATCGAAAAAGAATTGAAGCAGAGTGGTCAGCACTTTCTCGGAGTAAATTGATTCCCCTTGATATTTCATTTTCCCGATAAAGCTATGACAATGATCAGCATTTATCTCTAGAGTTTCTAGTTTAGCAGGACGTCCATTTTCTTTATATTCTAAAAATGCAGGACTCTCACCATTGAGGGTTTCATTTCGTTGATTCATTTTGGTGGTAGCGTGATGCACTGCGGAATATAAAGGGTTTTTCATCCTCTATTTGGTGGGATAATAAATATTTCGTACGAGTTCAAAGAGATTTTTTAGGGTATCGTGCAAGGATTTACTGGTGATAATCATCCCTGAAAGCTCCTCAGTCCCATACATGAAGATAGCTACTTGATTTCCATTAAAGAGAGAGATTTCATTGGCAAGATTAAATAACGGTTTGTCCAATACTACCACATTGTGTTGGTCTTCGTGATATTTGAGATATTCTGTTTCCTCTTTTGGCATGATGGCTCTAGTAGGGATCGAGACTTTCAGTCTTTTGGGGATAAATTCTTCGTGCAGATATTTTTTTACTTTGGGATCCATGTCATCAGTTCCTACGAACGTAAGGAAAGGTCATACTTGATTAGGACCTGCTGAAAGCACCACATCAAACACTTGTTTGAGTCCTCCTAATCCTTCATAAAATTCTACTTTGGGTTTATTTCCCATTTTTTCGGTCATTGCCATCAATTCGGGAAGTTTCTCTTTCAACCTCTGGCATTTATCTTCATAATTTCTCACCAATTGTTCGGGAGAAATCGGTGCAAAATAAGTGACATCATCTCTCACAATACTGGTAAAAATTCCTCTCTTGAGGAGTTCTTTGAGAATCGCGTATACCGTCACACGTTTTTCTCCAGCGTGTCTGGCGATCGTGCTCCCTGGAGCGGAACCTAGACTTAGTCCTGCAAGGTAGACTTTGGCTTCTCTCTCAGTGAAATCATAATATTGAAGGAGCTGTGTAAGCATAGAATTTTTTTTAAAGATAAAGTCTTAACATAAGTATATCCGAAATCGTAAATTTTGCAAAATTTTAGCCTTGAATTTACATATAAAATCATTAATATTAAATAAGTAAACAAAATTATACAAAATAACAAAAAAAATTAAATCGTATGAAAAAATTTAGATTTTTATTTCTGCTGTTTTGGCTGATGATGTCAGGCACAGCAATAGCAAAAAATGCTGTAGTGCAAAAAGGAGCATTCTTGCTCCCGGAAGACTACACAAAAATTGACTTCCCCGTAAAACAACAGATCGGGGAGGTGTTTTCTACCTTGGAACGGGAGGGTGACGTCATCTTGTGGACCATCTCTCTGAAAGGAGTAGGTGCAATTAGTACGGTAACGCTCGGAACCGATGATTGCGGGTGCAATGACAAATTCACCAGCGAAGGAGAGGGGAAATTTTTATTGGACAAGGAATCTACCGTCTTCCAAAAACCCTATTACAAGTCTAAAGTAAAGATGAGTAAAGGGAAAACTCTCTTCGGAGAGGGTATGGTCTACTCCTTTACGGTGGAAAAACACACCGAGAAAGCGGGCGTGGTCAATACGTGGGAATGGATTTTTACCGTCATCTTACTGGTCCTTATTGAGTTTTTGCTCTTCACAAGGACTTGGACCAATGCAGTTCGGGATGATAATGAAGGTTGGTGTATTTCTTTGGGAGTAGCCTTAACAGCAGTGACGCTACTGCTTTGGATATTCCCTGGAGCATGGTTCCCATTGGAACTTGGGATTTATCTCGCTTTGATAGGTGGGATCACCTACTATATGTGGGGACATCAAATTTCAAGTTACTTAAAAAGAAAAAAGAAAGAGAGGATAGATAAAAGAGTTGCGAAAGCTACGGAACATTTATCCCTCTGAAGTATTAACAAAAAAATTAAATAAATAAGATGAAAAAAGAAAAATTCGTTAAAATGTGTTTTCCCCTCCTTATAGGAGTGCTAATGTTTGTCGGATGTGCTCCGAAAGATCAGGAGACGCAGGATCAAGAAAAAGAGCTCCGAAAAGGCTCGCTTTCTATCTCTGCAGACCTGTTGAAACAGGAAAATATTATATTCACCAACAAACATAAGGACGTCGATTCAGAAATCTGGCGACAGGGAGATACCCTGTACTGGAAAATATCTATCGACACTGTAGGCGTCCTTGGTACTGCCAAGTTCATTGGTTGTGGATGTGACCTTATAGAAACGGCTCAACTGAAGTTGAAGACCGAAGTGGTGGATAAAATTCACCAATTCGCCTACGAGGCGAATCTGGAAGCTAGGAATAATGGAAACGGTGAATTTTCTCTTGATAAGGAAGTCGTTCTTGGCTTCGAAATTAAAAGAGTTGATCACTTTCCGGATGGAGTATGGAGAGTCATGTGGCTTGCCTTTCTCATTGCTGGGATCTTTATCACTTATCTATTTTATAAGATAGATGAATGCTCTGATCCAGGAGTGATTCTCATTTGTATAATTGCTGGATTTTTAATCTCAGCAATTGTCACGATGGGGCTAGGGTCTATTTTCTTTGAAAAATCTTGGACTAGAGGGATACTGCTGGAGAGTGTCGTAATTGGAACGACATTTATCTGGTGTCTAACCCTATGGACTCAAGAATGGAGAAAAAATCTCAAACAGAGATACCAAAGAAAAAAAGAAACGAAAGCCGCTGAAGAAGAGCGGATTAAAAAACAAAAAGAAGAAAATAAAAAGAATCATGGGATGACATTTTGATTCCCATAACTAAGTAAAAAAGTTGACCGGTTTCGTGGTCAGCTTTTTTTCGATAGGGAGTTTCTTATTTTTCGATAGTAAACTTCAAACTATCCGCTTTCTTATCCACACTAACCTTAACCTCATCTCACGAAACTATCTTCCCATCAATAATCTCCAATGCTAACGGGTCCAAAAAGTATCTCTGCAATGCTCTCTTCAACGGTCTTGCACCGAAGACAGGATCGAGTCCTTTGTCGGCGAGGAATTTTTTTGCGTCAGGTCAAAAGCTGATTTCTATTCCCTTTTCTTTGCTAATCATTTCTTGATATTGCTTCACTTGGATATCCACAATTTCAAAGAGCATTTCGGTACTAATTGGGTTGAAGAGGACGATGTCGTCGAGCCTATTGATAAATTCTGGTTTGAAATATCTTTGCAACAGTGGCATCATTTCTTTCTCTAAATCTATAACTCCATTGTTTGCGGAATTCGGACGGTTGGATCCCGCAGCTTGTGCGGGACGCGGTGAACCGTCTCTACGTTGTTCGCTCATTCTTTCCATAATCAAATCGCTACCGATATTAGAAGTCAGAATTATTATCGTGTTTTTGAAATCCACGGTTCTCCCTTTACTATCGGTGAGTCTTCCATCATCAAGCAACTGCAAAAGCGTATTGAACACCTCGGGGTGAGCCTTTTCCACCTCATCAAAGAGAATGACGCTATACGGCTTCTTCCTCACCACCTCGGTGAGCTGTCCACCTTCTTCATAACCGACATATCCCGGAGGCGAACCGATGAGGCGAGCGACACTTTGTTTTTCCATATATTCAGACATGTCAATTCTGACTAATGCTTTCTCGTTGTCGAATAACAGAATAGCAAGTTGTTTTGCGAGTTCGGTTTTTCCGACTCCTGTAGGTCAGAGGAACAAGAATGAACCAATCGGTCTATTGGGGTCTTTCAGTCCAGCTCTGGACCTACGAACTGCATTCGCTACCGTTTCCACAGCTTTTTTTTGTCCGACTACCTTGCTTCCCAGATACCTTTCTAAATGGGAAAGTTTTTCTGCTTCGGTTTCGACCAGCTTATTTACAGGAATTCAGGTTCGCTTCCCGATGATAACGGCAATGTCTTCGTCTTGGACTTCGTCTTTTACAATCAGATTTCCATTTGCTTTTGCTTTTTCAATCTTCGCTTCAATCGTCGCAATCTCCTTTTTAAGAGCTGGAAGCTGAGCATACGTAATTTCACCTGCTCTATTGTAGTCGGCTTGCTTTTCGGCGATTTCTGCTTCGTGGTGAAGGTTATTCAGTTTTTCTTTGGCTTCCTTGAGTTTATCAAACAGTTTTCTATCTTCTTCTCGATTGGTTTTCGCTATGGTGTATTGCTCTTTCAATTCGGAAATCTGTTTGTCCAAATCAGCATTTTTTTTATCATTTTTAGTTTTAGAAGAAAGAGCGTATTTTTCAATCTCCAATTTGGAAATTTGTTTCTGCATTTTGGTAATCTCCTCTGGCATTGAAGTCATTCCCATTTTCACGCTCGCACTCGCCTCATCAATGAGGTCAATTGCTTTGTCGGGAAGCCTCCTATCAGGTAAATACTTCGTGGACAGCTCGACCGCCGTAATCACAGCACTATCGCTGATAATTACTCCGTGATGGGTTTCGTAAGCTCCCTTGACTCCTTTCAGAATTGCTATTGCTTCTTCTTTACTCGGTTCATTGACCATCACGGGTTGAAATCTCCTTTCAAGAGCGGGGTCTTTCTCGATAATGCGGTACTCATTGAGCGTGGTCGCACCGATGACCTTGATACTTCATCTTGCTAAAGCTGGCTTGAGCATATTCCCCATATCCATAGAGCCTTCCGCTTTCCCAGCTCCGACCACGGTATGAAGCTCATCAATAAAAAGAATAATCTGACCGTCAGATTTCTCTACGGTGTTCAAAATCGCTTTCAGCCTCTCTTCAAAGTCGCCTCTGAATTTGCTTCCCGCCATCAATGCTCCCATATCCAGTTCAATAATTTTCCTATTTTTTAAGCTGTCAGGCACTTCGCCTTTTACGATTTGCTGGGCAAGGAGTTCGATTATCGCAGTTTTTCACACTCATGGCTCTCCTATCAGGACAGGATTATTCTTGATCCTTCTCGAAAGTATCTGCATTGTCCTTCTCGTTTCGTCTTCTCTTCAAATCACGGGGTCCAGTTTCCCTTGCTCCGCCAAGTGGGTGATGTCTCTTCCGAATTTCTCCAGCACATCAAGGCTGATTTCGGGGTCTTCGCTCGTGATGTTCTCACCGTCCCTGAGAGTTTCCACAGCTTTTTCTGCCTGTTTGTAGTCAAGGTTGGTAGTGAGTTCTTGAATTTTCTTATTGTTCTTCAATCACGCCAAAAAGACGTGTTGGGTGCTGAGATAACTATCACCCATTTTTTGCATCAGCTTTTCTGCCTCTAGCAAAAGAGTTTGAAAAGTCTGACTGATATTGAGTTGGTATTGTCCGTCAATTTTCGGATATTCGTTCAACGTCAGCAGTATTTTGTCTTTGAGATCTTGAGGGTTTACATTCAGTTGTTTTAAGATTTGTGGGACGAAACCGTCTTTCTGGTCAAGCATCGCGAAAAGGAAGTGGACCTCGTCAAGGGTGTTGTGTTTGAGGTTGAGTGCGAGGTCGTGTGCGGATTGCAGGGCTTCGCTGAGTTTGTGGGTGAAGATATTGTAGTTCATACGTGTAATAGAGTAAGAGATAAAAAATCTTTAATTTCGACTTGATTTTGTAGGAGTTTCCCCTCCGCTTGTAGCAAGTGAGGGGATTTTTTAAAATGCATAAATAAGTATACAGATTTTTTTTATAATTTCAAGAGAAGATAGCACTTATTTCAATTATGTGCTACATCTATAATTATGGGAGAAATTTTGACAAAATTACCTCGTTTGAGTATACTTATTCTTATGAAACAAGTACCTTCTACATCAGAAGCTATCAACACTCCCCAGATCCGTGACATCGAACAATTGTGGCAGGAGATTTTTTGAGATGAATATAAAATTGTAGAAGCATCATCTCTAGAACAGGTTAAAAACTTTGTGAAAGAAAAAGAAGCATCAGATCACTATTGGAAAGTAGCCGACTACAGATATCCACTCACTCCTAGCGAATTGTGTGAAGAATTACTCAAAAATCCTTCTCAACCTCTGACAATCAGCTTTTTGGAGTCTTTGCCAGAAAATACGAAAAGAGCTTTTGCTGATCTCTTGATTCATACCATAGACATCCAAGTTCTCCAGAAAAAGTTTTGAGTAGCAATGCTCTTTCGGATATGGCACCACTCCTATGTGTATGGGAACAATCATAAAAAGTTGAAGAAATATCTGATAACTCTCCCCTTTGTGGGATCTGAAAAGAATGCTCAAATCTTGGAAAAATCCTATCTTGTACAACGAAGGATTCATCATCACAACTTTGATAGTAGTCAAACCCTCCTTTTATTTGAAATAGCAAAGAATCTATCTACTACTTTAGAGTCTCCAGAAATTCAACACCAAGTGAATAAAACTTTGGGAGAAGGTTTTTCTTTACGTGCTCTATCAACCGTCAATGAAGCTGCGTTGGGACATACAGAGGATTGGCGATGGAAGGAAGTAAACACCAATGAAGAACCTTTTGCAGAGGATTTTTTTGATAAGATGTCTACCTACGCATTGAGAATCATCAATGGGAAAGAGAGATATGTAAAAGTAGCTAGAAGAGAGAGACCTGAAATACACCAAAACTTCGCAGGAAAGGAATACACCATTTATTTGGATGGTCCTTTTGGGATTGGACTCTTTCAAGGGAACGTGCCTTTAGCTATTCTTTCCTTTTCTCTAAAAGATGAAAATACCCTTTTTATCCACCAAATCCAAGCAGTATCCGCCTCGTATTTTGATAGATATGGGAGAACAAAAAAAACAGGAGTAGAGCCTATTACTCATACCCTACCATGGAAGGAAAACCTCTATGAAATAGCAGTACTTTTGGCAAAAAAATATCATTGCAGGGGGATAGAGCTCGTTTCTGCAGAAAATAATAAGTGGACAAAATATCCACGTACAGAATTAGTCTATGATGAGTTTGAGAAAAAAACCGTAGAAAGGGAGACTGCCGTCCCCCACCTTTCCCTCACAGTAGCTAAGCAGATTTATGATGTCTTTGCAGAGAAAAATGGATTTAAACAGAATGAGGATGGGAATTGGCATAAAGATTTAGCATAAAAAAATCCCCTCAATATCTATTGAGGGGCAGACGGTCAATCCGTCCTTGTAAGTTAGCAAACATCAAATCTCTCCGTGGTGCAGGAATTGTGTAGGATACTTCGCTTGATGAGGGTTATAGAAAGACAAAAGCTGTTCCATGTCCTTTTCAAAATCAAATTCGGGAGAGAATTGAAATTCTGGTCCCAGAGTACAGATTTTTTCGCTATAATCCAGGATCCCGATAAAAACAGGGATTTTCGCTCTTTTCGCGATGGAATAGAAGCCATTGTGCCAGCGATTGGTAGCCTTTCGGGTACCTTCAGGAGTGAGAATGATAATCAAATCTTCGTCGTTTTCCAGACGTTTTGCTATTTTTACCGCTTCTCGTGGGTTATTCCTATCAATAGGAATCCCTCCGAGGGAGATAAGCAGATTTTTAATCAGTCCTTTGAACGACTCCTTTTTGATGAAGAATTTAGATTCCTTCCCTAAGGCGAGATAGATTAGTTTCCCAATTATAAAGTCCATACTACTCGTATGGGGTGCAGCGATCAGAAGATACTTTTTATCAGTGAGTATCCTCTGAGTAGTCAGGTTGATCTTCCATCCTAGTAGGAAGAGTGCTAGTTTTGCAAGATTTTTTTTCATGGATTATTTCCTTTTTTTAGTTTGTTTTTTATATGGACATTATAAGGAAGTGGTATTGTTATCCAAGAGAAAAAAATTTATAAAAAAAAGCTGACAAGGAGATTCCCTTGCCAGCTTTTTAATAATAGTTTTTTCACTCTCTAAGATTACTTAGGAGTATTTAGGATCTCTTTCCCATCTAAAATCCATTCAGTGTTTTCACCGTAGGATTTCTTGTAGGTTTCAATCTTATTGTACAGGTCGAATAATGACCTGCTTTTTATCGCAAAGGCATTCATGATTGCTAAGCGTTCTTTGTCAGCAACCCCTTTAATAGAATCCGCCATACGATTGGCATTATTACGAATATTGTTTGCCGTAAAATCTGCAGAGGTCGTAATCTCTTTGTAGATTCTTTCTCCATCGGCGTCAATTCCTTGAACAACCTTTGTTCTTTCACTGATCATCCGGTCAAAGACCGATTGTTGATTTTCAGGAGGAAGTTCCACACGATTGAAAGAGAAGAGTGCTACAGATAAATCAATATCTTTTAATTCTTCATTAGAAATCGACTTAATTGTATCCAAGATATTCTGACGATTGTTGGTCACAATGTCGTCAAAATTACTTGATCCTAAGACTCGATTTACTACGGCTCCTGTATGGTCCTCTAAACGGTGTATCGCACGCGTCATATTTCCACCTAACTTCGTAAAAAAAGTATTAGGATTGATAGGTTTCCACAAAAGGAAAGGGTCAATCAAAAGATTCTTTTTATTTTTTTCTTTGATTACCGTTGGCTTTCCTTCATATAATTGCAAACGAGTGTCTAACCGATTCACTGTTTCAAACGGCCATGGCCATTTAAAATGCAACCCTGGTTCCATATAGCTCCTACTAAATTCTTCGAAGTGATAAGCTGCAGCTTTTTCATATTCTCTCAACGTAAAGAAGGTTGACTTCCCAATAATAAAGAGAATAATTACTACTAACGCCACGAGGCTGTTCCATTTTGTTTCAAATAATATTTTTTTCATTTTGCATCAAAATTTTTAATATTTAACGTATTTTTACTTTCTATCACGGTCTTTTTGGCAGATTTGGAGAGAACCTCCTGTTTAGCCTCATACAATAATTTATTTTCCGTGGTCACGGGATCTTTTCGAAATTCTTCTAAAAGTCCTTCAAATCGTTCCAATTCACCCTTAGCACCGTTTACCATCTTACTTTCGTAAGATTTTGCATCATTTATAATTGCAGAAGAGTCTCCTTCTGCTTCCAAGATAACACTCAAAGCATATCCATTCGCCTTATCTTTTTGACCATTGCGACGATTTTCTGCGTTTACAATCTCATTGTAGGCAGCTTTTACCTTCTCATTAGGTAAATCGCAGTCTTGAAGCTGCACTTCATTGATTTCCACATCCAACCCAATAAGCTTACAATACTTTTGGAATAAATCTCGGTTACTTTCTTGTACTTCATACTTTTGAGAAGTAAGAACATCGTCCAGATAGGTTTTCCCAACTACAAGTCGCATTGTACCTTGACTTACTTTATCTAAAATCTTTTCGGGATTTTTTATAGTATAGAGCCAAGAATATGGACGCGTAATCGTATATTGAAAGATCCATTCAAAAGAGCCAACTTGTTCTCCTCTCGCGAGCATCGTAGATTCTTCTTCTACAACCTCGTAGTCGTTTTCGCCCTTTGTACGAAATCCAAGTTCCCAACGATGTCTAACCTCGGTAGGCACTTTACGTACGGTTTGGATAAAAGGAATTTTACCATGAATTCCTCCTGCCTTTTCAGTTTCATAGGAGAATTTCCCAAAAGTTTCCACGGCAGCACGCTCAGTTTTATCGAGCATAAACCAAGAATCAAAGACCAATCCACCGAGAATATAAAGTGCAAACCCTACAATAATCAAATTCAGAGGTAAAAAGCGATAGCTTTCAAACTCCCAACCTTCACCTTCCTCAAATTTGACTCCGAGGAAATTTAATAAACTTTTCAAATTTTTTTCCATCTTTTTTTAAAATTTTTTAATTACTGATAATTTTTTTGCTACTTCGATTTTAACGTCTCCTTTTTGCTTATTCAGACGGTTTAAATTGTTAAAGATCCACATCGTTTTTTTTATTTTATCTTTTATTTTACTTGTTTATTATACTCATATATATATCAAATGTCAATACCAATTTTATATTTTTTATTATTATTTAAATAATACATCTGCTCACTGTTTTTATGTACGTCAAAAAATAGGAACTAAAAAACCTTTGCAATTCGTAAAAAAAAGACTATCCTAAAAATTAGATTTATTTTTTTCTTTCCTTAATATGAAAAAAAATATCCTTTGGATACTTTTGCTCTTGCTTCTCCTTGCAGTAGGTTGAATACTTTTTTATCAACAGACTCAACCCGAGGCAGAACCCTTGCCAGAAGATGCAATCGCTTTTTCGGGGGAGTTTAGCTCTGATGGAGTTGGACCTGCTGAGAATTACCCCCCTACCCCACAAGCAGATGACTTGGTGATGACGAGAAATAATGTAGATAGCTCAGATCATCTTTTCGTCCCCGCGTCCTTATATACCAGCTTCATTGACCAAAAGGACCTGAGTGAGGGAACGGTGCTCTACTTTAATGGATGGGTGCAACGGTTGGAAGGTGCTGCAGGTAATCATTATTATAAGGTAGTAGATATCGATGAGTTGAAAAAAGTGGAAAAATTAGGAGGATTTATGCTACCTTACACCTGAAAAATCAATGAACGAACCCAAGAGTCTATCAATGAACAAATAGACAGATGGAATTACTGCGAAATGGATAGCGACTGTGAAGCCTTTTATGGAGAATGCCCATTTGGGTGTCATTTAACGGTAAACAAACAATTTGTCGCTCCTGCTCAGCAGTTGATCAACCAGCGAAGAGAGGCTGAGGAGAAAAAAGGAAATCCCCAGTGTGTCTATGGATGTGTAGCATTAGCAGGGGTACAATGTAGAGAGCAAAAGTGCGTGTCAAGAGGCTATCTCCCTCCCTCTGCCAGTCGTCCAGAAAGTGTAGATACTGAGGATTTAGAACGATTTAGAAAATCACCTGAGGACACGAGAGAGACTTTACAAGAAAGAAGAGATGTCGTAGATGCGTGGCTAAATGGGGAATCTCATGATCCAGATTGCCAACTAAGTGCGGATGGAAGGTATGTCATTTGTACATAAAATTTTCTCTTGCAATTGTGTAGCAGATCGTTATACATCAACCATATAATAAATCAAAAACCAACTCCTACAACACTTTCACATCATGATTGTGCTAGGAGTGAGGTGGGGTTTCGTGCGATACTCTCTTAGCTTACACATAGTAGGCTATCAGGGGCGAAGAGATCAGACTTTTTTTTGCTCTGATAATTCCGATTTATACACCTTATTTATATTACCCAATCATCCAGATGAAAAAAATTAAAAAAGGAGATCCAGTTGTGGTTATCGCTGGGAAACACAAGGGAAGCGTGTCTAGCATTTCCAGCGTGGACGGCGATTTTGTATATGTAAAAGACGTTAACGTTGTGAAAAAAGCCAAGAAAGGTGAAGGATTTGTTAAAAAAACCTTACCACTTCATGTTTCCAATGTTGCTTATTATTTGGCAGACCAAAAAGCTCCAACTAAAATCGGGATTGAAATTACCTCAAAAGGGAAAAAAGTCAGAATCGCGAAAAAAACTGGAAAAGCGATTGATTAGTTTTACTTAACTGTTTGTTTACTCAATGAAAAAATCAGAACTCTTTGAAAAAATGAAAGACAAACTTCAGCTCACGAATGTGAATGAAGTACCAAAGGTAGATAAAGTAATCGTATCTATGGGTATTGGATCACTAGTGACCAGAAAAGGGCACAAAGATTTTGAAGAATTTGAAAAAAATCTGAAAATTATCACAGGTCAGAAACCTCATTTGTGTAAGTCTAAAAAATCTATCTCAAACTTCAAACTTCGTGAAGGATTACCTGTAATGCTCAAAGTTACTCTTCGTAAAGGAAGAGCTGTAGATTTCCTCGATAGAATTGTAAAATTGGTGCTTCCTCGTGTAAGAGATTTTACAGGAATCTCCAAAAAAAGTTTCGATCCACAAGGGAATTTGAACTTTGGTATCATTAACTATGCTATCTTTCCAGAATTTGGAGTAGATGAGGTGACTCTTCCTATGGGACTGCAAATCACGGTAGTGAATACTGCAGGTAATCCTGAGAAAGCACAGGTATACTTAGAAGAATTAGGATTCATCTTTAAATAATCAGATTTATTTATCTTTATCTTACTTACATTATGGCTAGAGCAGCATTAAAATCAAAGCAAGGGAAAATGTATGAAAAGAAATTTTCAGAAGGAGGTTCTCTAAAACAACCAACCAAATTCTATAATAGATGTAGACTTTGCGGAAGATCAAAAGCGTACGTTCGCGATTTCGGCATTTGTCGTGTGTGTCTTCGTAGATACGCTAGAGAAGGTCTGATTATGGGACTGAGAAAAGCAAGTTGGTAATCCAAATCTCTCCGTTCGCTGTCCTCCTATCAGAGGACAAATTTATCTTTAAACTATTGTAAACAATGAGTTATGTAAATGCGCCAATCCACGATCTTCTTATCAGGATTAAAAATGCATATATGGCTAGAAAAACTACTGTCGATGGAGTAGTTTACTCAAAATTTAAGGTAAAAGTTCTTGATTTGCTCAAAGAGTATCATTTTATCAATAGTTATCAAACTATTGAAGATGGAGCAAAAAAAACGATTACTATTTCTTTGAAAGTCGTAAAAGACTCTATCAATGATATTCCTGAAGTGAAATTCTATTCAAAACCTTCTCGTCCTTGGTATGTAGGATATAAAGACCTCAAAAATGTAGCAGGAGGAAAAGGAATTGGAATTATTTCTACTAATCAGGGATTATTACCTGTACATGTAGCTAAAGAAAAGAAACTTTGAGGAGAACTCATCGCTGAAATCTACTAATTATTAGTAGCTAATGTAAGCTTTTATATTTGGTATTATTACACTAATGTCTAAAATCTGAAGAAAAATTATCACTATTCCTGCTGGAGTAGAGGTGACCTTGACTGGCTCTCATGTAGCTGTGAAAGGTGCAAAGGGAAACCTAGAACGAACTGTGCCTGCAGGAGTACTTCTTAAAAAAGAAGAAAACGAAATCACGGTGAGCATCGAAAATGATTCTTTCAAGAATTTACGAGGGCTTTCTAGGACACTTATCAATAATATGATTATTGGAGTATCTCAAGGATATGAGAAAAAATTGCTCATTATCGGAGTAGGATATGGTGCTCAAGCATCTGGAAAAGACGTAATCTTTTCACTCGGATATGCTCATAAAGTAAACTTCCCAATTCCTGAGGGGATTGAAGTGAAAACTGAACAAGATATCAAAGGTAATACCGTGATCACGATCAACGGATATGATAAAGCTTTGGTTGGAGAAGTGGCTGCTAAAATGAGACAACTCAAAAAACCTGAACCTTACAAAGGAAAAGGAATCAGATATTCTGATGAGTTCATCAAGCTTAAGGCTGGAAAGAGTGCTAAGAAATAAAACTAACGTTCAGATTTATCTTTGTTTATATTACCAATGACCTATCTTAAAAATAAATTGCTGGAAAAGCAAAGAAAGTACCTCAGAAGAAAGCAGAGAGTGAATACTCAAATCAAACTTGCTTTCCCTGACTACAGAGCTATCATTACAAAATCTAATCTCTACGTGAAAGTAGACCTTGTTTCTGCTGATGGAAAAACCCTTGCTTCTACAAGTGATAAAGGAGCTAAAGGAGCTACTAAAACTGAAAGAGCAGAAAATGCAGGAATAGCTTTCGCTGAAGTATTAAAAGGAAAAAAGATTGAAAAGCTGACCTTTGATAGAAACGGATATCTCTATCATGGAAGAGTAAAAGCTTTCGCTGAAGGATTGAGAAAAGGAGGAATTGTATTATAAGATTTTATCCTTGTTCGCTAGTAAGATGTCTATTGAAAGCATTCTCGAAAAATATGAAACTATTAGGCAATCACAATTAGAAATAGTAGAATTAATTGGCTTTTAAGAGATTCAAAATAACATTCAGATTTATTATTTAATTTATTATTGGTATGACACCAGAAAACATTACAGAAGAAACTAACGAAACTACTGTCGTAGCAGAAGTTGTTCAACCAGCTACTTCTGAAACTAGCGAAACTTCTACACCTTCCGAAAATGGAGAAAGAAGATTTTCCAAATGAGGAAAAAATGACAACAACAGAGGTGGACGCGGAGACAGAGGTGATAGAAGAGGCGACAGAAATAGAGAAAAGCCAAAGAAAGAATTTGATGAACTCCTTTTGGAAGTAAGAAGAGTGACGAGAGTGACTACAGGAGGAAGAAGAATGTCTTTCAGAGCTACTATTCTCGTAGGAAACAAGAAAGGAAAAATCGGACTCGGTATTTCTAAAGGAAACGACGTGGCTGGAGCAGTAGCAAAAGCTACTAATGAAGCATATAAAGCTCTCTTTGAAGTACCTATCACCAAAGGTGATACCGTACCTTACGCTTTGACGTATAAATATAAAGCTTGTAGAGTAAGATTATTGCCAGCTTCTGAGGGTACTGGACTTAAAGCAGGTTCATCTATCAGAGCAGTATTGGAACTCGCTGGATATGCAAACATCCTTTCAAAAATGATTGGTGCTAATAATAAATTAAATAATGCTTTGGCTACGATTCAAGCCCTCGCTTCTTATAAACACGCTGATTACTTTACAGGACTTCGTGAAGTAAAAGGAGAAGAAAAAGCTGAAGCTAGCAAGGAAGTAAAAACTGAAAAGGTTGCAGAAAAAACTGAAAAAAAAGTAGAAGCAAAGAAAGAAGTTAAAGAACCAATTGAAAAGAAAGAACAAGCTGAAAAGGTTGAGAAAGCTCCTGCTAAGAAACCTACTGAAAAAAAAGCTCCTGCTAAAAAACCCACAACAAAGAAAGAAGACAAATAGATCATTAAGGTACGGATCTCTAGTAAAAAGATAGCTTAGGCTATCTTTTTTTGGAGCTTCAATACCGAGTTATATCCTTCTTACCGTGTAGGTTTTTATGCTACTGTCTTCATTCAAGTTAAAATATCCCTCGAAGATCCCTTTTGTATTTCTATCCTCTAAGAGATAAGGGATCAATTTTATATTCATATCAAATTGAGGAAGCTTTGCGATGTTTTCCACAGGAATCCAATCTAAGCTCCCCTCCTCTGAGGTAGCTAGGAGATTCCCTTTGTATTCAGTTGCACCGTAAAAATAGATTATCCCCAGCTCTTTATCCATCCAATTCCAATAAGAGATCCCTTTTAGGGTTGGGTTCAAAAGTGTTAATCCCGCCTCTTCCTTAAATTCTCTCATGATACATGCTGTAGGAGTTTCGAAGTTTTCAACTTTTCCCCCAGGAGCACAAAACACTTCCCCCCACTTCTTTGCAAATTTCAAAAACAAGACTTTTCCCTCTTTGCATAAATAACAAACGGTTGAGGCCTCAAACCTTGCTTTTTCTCAGGCTTTTAATATCTCTTCTATCATGTAGAGGGGGTTTTATAAAGATGCACGAAACTATTACTTATCTAGCGTTTCTAATAAATCTTTCTGCAAGTTAAGGGAAATTTTTTTGATCTCTCACTCTACATTGGTAAATTCAAGCATTTATGGGGCTCCTTCTTCTGGATCAACATTGGTGAGTTTTCGTCCCTTTTTTGTGATAGCGATAACAGTTTCCCATGCCTTTTTTGTAACAGCGGGGTCTTCTAATCGCTCCTTCATCTCCAAAATATCTTCTTCTACTAAGTAGGAAATGTCTTTCTCATCAGCCTCGGGATTTTCCTTTTCTAAAAATGCTCTTATAGCAGCTTCATATTCATAAAAACTCGCTTCTGGGAACTTAGCAAAAAGAGGTTGTGTTTGTTCTTTTCGATTCAATTCAGTTTCTTTCATGGGAATAAAGAATATTTAAATAAATTTGAGAAATTCAACAAATATATCCTCAAAATTATACTCATTTTTTTCTCTTTTGCAAGTTTTGGGGAGCTTTTTCTACAAGCAAAGTTCAGTTCCTCGTTATTCTTGGTAACTATGAAACAATTCAGGTAGGGAAACTACGCTTTCTCTTCTTCCCTATACAAACTATCAGAAAGAAAAAGAATATAACTCAGTAAAAAATATCCTCCAATGACAACTAGGATATACACCCAAAATTGAGAAGCTCCTATCGCTAGATTGTAGCTCAAATGCAAAACCACCCCAGCCAACATACACAACATCACGCGACCCACTTTTTTGATCGGAGCGAGAGCTTGAAATTTCACGCTTTGATAGAGTTTGAAGAGTAGTAATGCGATGGTCCCTGTAGCAATCAGATGAATAAGGGAAGAAAAAATTCCACGCCCAAAAGCTAATGATACCACCCCCCCCAATTCTGCACCCAAGGCTTGCTGTCCGACATAGAAAAGATTTTCCACAATGCTGAATCCCAGTGCTACCAAGATTGAGAAAGAGAGCACATCCGAGGAGAAAAATTTAGTTTTATTGGTAGCGTTTTCGCTCGCTCAAATTTTTAGAAATTCTTCAGCATAAGCACTGATAAGATAATAGATTACCACGCTTCCTACACCCACCTTGAAGCCAAGGAATCCCACGATTGCGAACATGAGGAGCCGAGTGAAGAAGAGAAACCAAAGTTGTTTGCTCTGATAATTTTTATTGAGGAAAAGCAAAAAAAGAAAAATCAGACCACAATACAAGAGGAAATAACCAAACCGAGGAAGGGAGACTTCAAGATTTGGGAAAACGTACTGCATGATCACTTCAAAACAATACAGCGATGCAACGAGAAAAACACTTGTCCCCAAGAGGGAGAGAGAGAATTTTTTTCTTTCTTTGAAAAAAACGTGTTGGACGAGCCAAATTCGGAAATATCCTAATGCTATACAGAGCAAAACTGCTCCTACGATGTGCATTCCTTACAGTTTGTAATAAAGTGATGTAATCCTAGTGATTTCAGGCAGTTTTTCAAGAGAGGGAAATGATAAAAAATATTATACTTGACTTTTATATACTAATATATAATATAGGTATATATATAAACATAATAAAAATAAAATCGTATGAACAAAAAAGACCGTGTATGGAAAAAATTCTGGCAAAGTTTAATTCAGCGAGTCAGTTGGGTGATGGGATCACAATCCCAAGTGTATAACCCGAATTTAAAACCCCTTTCCAAAGGAAAAGGGAAGAAAAACAAATTAAAAAACAAATAAACTTGGTTTTTCTAAGAAAAAATTATAGCCTGTCGCGAGACAGGCTTTTTTGATTTACTTCCGCCACTCTTCCAGCTTTCTTTTCACCTCTTCTCTCACCTCCTCCCTGCAGACAACGAAAAGCTCCTGAGCTGTAGAGCCCTTGGACATGATACACTTCATCCCTGTAGGGGTGAGATAAGAGACAGAAAATCTGATTTCTGAAGAACCTTTTTGCTGACGAGAAATCCTCCCGGGGATGATCCTCGAGATCTCTGGTAGCTTTTCTATATCAAAAAGGAAGCCGTGAAACTCTGGTAAAATATGATGTTCGGTTTTAACTTTTTTAAATTTTGGTTGCATCTTAGAGTTGTCCCATCAAATCACCTAATTTTTCCTCTTGCTCTTTGTGAGCCTCTGCTGCTTTTTCTTCTCTATCTAGGGTTTCAAGAACAGCATTCCACTTTTTGATTCTCATTTCTCTTTCTGCTGTGAGGGCCTTTTTTTCTTCTTCATCCTCGTGCATTAAAATATGGAGATTGATCTGCTCTTCAATATAGATTTCATACAGACGCAGAATTTGGAAAGATCGTAATTCAGAAACTGTTTTTACTACACTTTGATCTCCGCTTTTTACGGCGATAAAAAGTTCAAATCCTTTTTTCTTCTCATCTGCTTTTAATTCATAATCGCTAGAAAAAGACCCAAGCACAAGTTTTTGCAACATTTCCCAATCAAAATCGTCTTCCAATTCATCAGGAGTGAGGTAGGATTGAAAGGAGAATTTGGATAAATAATCCGTATACCAAGGTTGGTTCTTCACATCTCCTTGGATTGCTCCAAATAAGCTCTCGTACTTTTCGACGATCTGCTTTTTATCTTCTTTTTCTCTCAGTTCATCGATAAACGCTTGGAAATCGAATAGCATTTGCTAATATAGTTAAAAAGTAAAATGATACCTATTGCTGTAAACTATAGATAATTTTGCTAGCATTGCAAGGGAAAATATATATAAAAGTGTTATGAGAATTCTGACAAAAAACAAGAGAGCCTACTTTGACTATGAAATTTCTGCTGATTATACGGTGGGAATAGTTTTGGCTTGACACGAAGTGAAATCTGTGAAAACTGGACATATCAACATCAGCGATACCATCATCTCCATTCAGAATGGAGAGCTACGAATTTTAGGTATGGATATCCCGCTGTATGGGAAAACTTCTCCCCTGCTCGTGCCTGGCTATCAGGCGAAAAGGAAGAGAAAACTTTTGATCACCAAACGTGAACTTGCGAGGCTTGCCTCCAGCATGGATAAATCTGGGATGACCTCCTTGGCTTTGGAAGTTTTCGTGACCAAGAGCTGATTTATCAAAGTTAAAATTGGACTCGGTAAGCTCAGAAAAAAAATTGAAAAAAAGCAGATTTTAAAAGAAAGGAGTATCGAAAAAGAGATGAGAAAAGAGGCAAAGACTTTGTAATCTATTCGTATCTTAGGGCCTCAATTACTTGTAATCTCGCTGCTCTTTTGGCTGGAAGAATTCCGAAAATAATTCCTGTAACGGAAGTAATCACTAATGCTAATCCCACAATTTCTGGGGTAATCATTGCATACAAGTTCATAGCCTGTCCGTACCTATTGATGAGAAATTGTGCTCCATAACTCAAGATAATTGCGATCGTTCCTCCTAAAAATGTGATAAGAATACTCTCCACCAAAAATTGGAGAATGATATCCGCAGATAAAGCACCAATCGCTTTGCGGATTCCGATTTCTTTGGTTCTTTCGGTCACAGATACGAGCATAATATTCATGACTCCGATACCTCCTACCAGCAGGGAGATTGATCCGATTGCGAGGAGCAGGTAATTCATCATCTTTTGTTGTTCTTTCATCTCCTCCACGTATTTAGAGATACTATCGATTGTAAAATTCAGCTCAGAAATGTGAGAGAGGTGGTAAAATTTCATCAAAGCATAAGAAATCCTTTTTTGCCATATTGCATTATTTGCTAATGCTGGTAGATAGACAGTCAGACTATACAAGTCTGCATTCTGAGGGAATCTGGCTGCAAAGGTAGGAAAAGGGATTCGTGCTTCATAATTTTTTCGATCTCAACCAGCTAAAAGGGGATCGTTTTTGAGGACTCCCACTACGGCAAAGATTTTTCCTCCCATTTCCACTTTTTTACCAATAGGGTTTTCGTTTCCAAAAAACACTTGAGAAGCATCTTCTCCTAGAATCGCTACTAAGTCAGCGTTTTCATATTGTCAGGTGGTAAAATGGGAACCATACAAGAGTTTTCTTTCAGTATTTTCAAACCATGCTGATGGGACTCCATAATAAGACATCCCTTCATACCCACCCCATTCACTCTTGATCGGTAATGACATGTAATTTGAGGCACTATAGGATATTTTTCCTTCTAATTCTGGGAATACCGCTTCTAAATACTTCACGGTAGCAGGAGTGAGGAAAAGTTGTTTTTTTCCATCTTCTGACCACCCTCTATTGATCTGAATTTGGTTTTTTGCGAAATCACCCATACTTTCCATCAATTTTATCTCTGCACCTTTCCCGATTCCCAGCATGACTACTACAGATACAATCCCAATCACAATTCACAAAATACTCAGAAAGGACCTCATCGGATTCCCTTTTATTGTTCCTCGTGCTTCTTTGAAATATTGTAAGAGATTCATCCTCGTACCTAGGGAAAAAAACTAAAAGTCTGATTATAAAAATTGCACACTGTTACCCCGCGAAGCTACTTTCACCACTCGTATCATCATTCAATCCTGCAGCATCCATTCCTTCTTTATCGATGAAAACTCCCATAATCACATCTCCTTCTGACAATCCTGAGAGTATTTCTGTATTTGCTTCATCGGAAATTCCGACTTCTATTGTTACTTTTTTATACTTTCCATTTTCCACTTTCATTACGGTTGGTCACTGAAATCCCTCAGAAATAGCGATATTTGGTACTACTAATACATCGTGAGCTTCTTCTAAAATGATTGTAATCATCGCAGTCATTGATCCTAAGATCACATCGTCTGGTTTTTTGGTAAATACCACTTTTGCTTTGTAGCTTGCACCACCGCCACCATATCATCCATCATTCTCTCCTGCCGTTGTGTCAATCTCTACTAAGGTTCCAGTATATGGTGAATCTGGCAACGCATCGAGAAGAATTTTCACAGACATTCCCACGGAAAGTTTTGCGATATCGGTCTGATCCACATTTAACTTGATTTCCAAATTATCAGGATTCTCGATAGAAACAGATTTCTCTTCACTGGAAGAACCATATTGTCCTCCTCCAGCTGTATCTCCTACCTGCATGTTCATCTTGGTGATTACTCCATCAAAATTTGCTTTTAGGATATAGCCATCATATCTCTTACTAATGGTTTCTATCTCTTTTTGAGACTGTTTGATATTACTTCTAATCTGTTTTATATCCTCATTCTCTCCTTTTTTCAGATCGTCTAATGTGGTTTTTGAGATTTTCACTTCCAAATCTTTCATTTCATAGTCCATTTTTGTATCAGAAATCTTTTTGGCTTTCTCCACATCTAGCTGATCATACTCAATTTTGAGTTTATCCAAGTCTTGTTTTTGTTTATCTAGTTTTAATTTCAAGTCTTCTAATTCTGATTTTGCTTTTTCACCAATGGTTTCTGGTTTTGCAAGTCCTAAAATCTCATCAATTGCGGTGTTTGCCGTTGTTTTAAGATCCCTACCATCCGTGATGGAAACTGGAGTCCATGGAGTTCCTGCACTTTCGATACTTGCCTCAAACATCTTTTCTACTGCAATACTCAAAGCAATTTTTTGTTCTGCTAGTTCTTTTAAAACCTCATACTGTTGAATAAGCTGAGATTTTAATTCTACTTCAGGGAGAGTCAGTAATTGGCCGCTATTTGCTCGAGTATACATGGCAGTAGCAGTAGTGTATATCTCTCGGAAAAGGCGTTCCACTTGATTTTTAGTGTTTTGATCTTTGGCACCAATATACATATAATAGTCTGGTTTAGTCATACCGTATTTTGTGGTATAGAGCATAAGTTTATCCAATTTATCTAACTCTTTTCTTACCCCATCAGCGGTGAATTTCAAGTCTTCAACCTTATTTTTCAAAATTTCATCTGAATGTAAAATGGTCCCTGATTTATTCAAGGTTAGGATTTCCTCATAGGTCTTTTTTTTGGTTTCGTAGTCTTTCTGACTCTTTTCATAGTCACGAACTGCTAATTGATACTCGTTCTTTTTGTTTGTGTACTCATTTTCTATCGCTTGCAAAGCAAGGTTAAGAGAAGCAGGAGCATTCTGTTGCTGATAGAGTAAAGCTTGATATTCTTTTTCTGCTTTGAGAATCTCCAATTCCCTTTTGGAACCGTCCGAAGCTTTTTCCAGACTTCTCTGGAGATTTTCCAAATTAATTTTCGCTTTTTCCAATTCATTATCTATTTCGTAGGTGTCCATCCTAGCGATCACCTCTCCTGCTTTCACGAGATCTCCGACTTTTTTGTAAACTCCAGTAATCCTTCCAGCATTGGGGAAAGTCAGTTTTTGGGTGCTAGAAAAATTTGCTCTTCCATTCATTTGGAGGGAATTTACTACGTCTCCCTTTTCCACTTTCATATCATTGGAAAGGTACTCATCCTTGCTAGGATCATTAGTAAAAAAATGCTGATATCCCCGTCGTCCACCTATACCCACAACGACAAGAATAGCTACAATAAAAGCCCATTTCTTTCGGCTCATTACTAAAAGCTTACGTAATAGTGTCATACTTCCGCTGAAACTAAGTAAAAAAGATACTTTCGTATAAGATATAACGAATAAAAAAGAGATATGTGACAGAATTTTGTTATTATATCCTTACTCCCTTGAGGATATGCTGAGTTGCCAAAAATTTTTCAAATAAAGCAACTTTTTTGTCGTATCGCTCTAAAGTTTTATCTACGACTTTGAGATCTGCATGATTAGCATAAAAATAATTGATCATTTCTTTTGCTTTTGTGTAAGAATGCTCCAACATATGGATCTGAATAATATTATAGACTACTTCTGCGTCTTGCCCATTCATTTCAAAGGCTTCTTTGAGATAGGACATCCCTTTTTCTCTATTTCCATACCAATATTCACAAAGCCCATAACAACGGATAATTTCGTGATTGTCCCCCTGGGTAAGATCTAAGGCTTTTTTTAGAAGATCTCTAGCTTCTTTTCGATTATTTTTCTCCATTTCTAAGATCCCTTTAATATAGAGTCCGAGAGGATCATTTTTTTTCTGAGTATTGAGAAAATCCACTGCTTTGTCAGCTTTATCTATTTCATTTCTACGATAATGAATATCTGCTATCTGAAGTAATGCTTCTTCGTTGCTGGGATCTTTGGAAAGGATTACATTTACCTTTCTGATCGCCTCATCGAATTTCCCTGAATCTTTAAGGGTTTCGATTTCATCAAGAAGTTCTTCGGGAATATAGGTCATAGGAGAGGAAAGAATGAATAAAAACTTACATTGTTATCTAATACTACTCGAAAAGAGAAAAAAAAGCAAGAAAAATCTCACTTCCTGAACATGTTCGGCTTTACATTTTTTTGGGAAGATACACAAAAAGCGAAACAGAAATGCTGTTCGCTTTTTATAAAGGCTTTGTAAGGGATAGCCTAATACATCAAGAAAAGCTTAGTAGTAGTGCTTCCTACGGTGATATAGAGCCATTCTGGAGCGTGGCTCTTTTTTTCTAGGGCGAAATAATTCCATCCTGTTTTTTTCACCGACTCTTTGAAAATCGGTTGTCCCTCCCCAAATTGGAAGTAGATTGCTCTATTCCGAATGGAAGAATGGGTCAGTACATGAATCCCTCTATTCCCTTTCGAGAAACTCAAGTTTGAGTTCTCAATAAAATAGAGGTTTTCATCGACGATTCGAATACCTACGCCAGCTAGCATATAGTAATCGGGATCAATGCCGAGCTCAGCCTTTGGAGCATTGGTATATTTGCCATCGCCAGGGTTTGAGCCATCACTTGAGCCACCAGAAGAACCGGGGCAGGTGATGGGGGCTTCTTCGAAGGGATCTGTGTGCCAGCTACAGCTGGCGAACAGACAAAGCAGAAGTGAGAGAAGAAGAGTTAATTTTTTCATACTGCCACCTCCTGTAATTCCCATTTTTTCAGGACTAAATGGAGCGGATCAATTATCTCGTAACCGATCCGATCGGAATTTTCCTGAGGTCCTTCATGAGGGTCTTCATAGAAGAAGATAATATTAGAATCCTCCCATTCAGGAAATAACTTTTTTAACATTTCCAGAAGTCTCGGCTTTTTCCCATAATAGCCTTTTCCTCCATTGTGGCCCTTCCTGCCATCAAAACAAGCCTCTGTACCGAATACCACACAGGCCTGAAAGTCTGTAGTCAATTTCAGCTTTTTTAGCTCTTTTTCAAGGAGGGAAAAATTCTGAAATTTGATACTGTTATCGATCTCAATATTTGAGATAGGAAAGCCCGAGTGGTACTCCTCCTTCTTTTTCATGAGGGAATTCCGAACACGGAGAGAGATTCGATCGAATTCTCTACCGCAAAGTTGAAGGTAAAGCACCTCCATTTCTTCTTTTGCCATTTTATTATTTTTTTTGTTAATTTGTCTGAGGAGTATATATATTTGTCCTATAAATGTCAAGGCTAAGTGGTTATTTTTGGATTGAGAAAAGCGAGACTGGGTTTCAGCTCGCTTTTTTTGGTGGTCCCTACCGATGGTGGATTATTAATGCCACCTTTTGGGAGAATGACTCTCCTGTTATTCTATCAAAGTACTGTGCGTAAAAGGTATCCTCGGTACCTTTTTTGTGAACAATATAGTTCACATATTTCCCAGCATATTGTCCACTGGTGGGCGGAGCCCAAATGATGCCTTCAGGTGCCCAGTAATACCAGACTTTGAAGTAACCATCAGAGAATCTATTTTTTGGGACCAATTCTAACAGGATGTCCTGATAGATGGTAATTTCTTTGACGAATTTTCCGTCTACAATGAAGGAAATATCGCCATCATTGTTCCCACTACCGTTGTTACCGTTTCCATTATCACCTGTTGTAGGGGGGATGATAATGGTTGTGTAATAATACTCATCTTTATCGCAGGCACTGAAGGTGATCCCTACGAACATCATCAGAACAAATACTCTCAAACTAAAAATCAAACTTTTCTTTTTCATTTCTGTAATTTTTTATTCTTCTTTTGCGATTTCTCGCTTTTTTGCCGACAACTCGTAAAAGTATCTGGCGATTTTTATTTCACATACACTTCCATTCTCAGCGACCAGTGTCCAGAATTCTTCTATATCAGAAGGATCTCGTGCAAATCTGTACGCTGGATTCAGTTGTGCATATCCACAAGTTTCGGGGATGATTCCCGATATTCCTTTCCGGAGGACTTCCTGTACGGAAAGACACTCCGGTCCCAATCTGTGATCATAAATATCGCAAGTATTGTCGTCCTGCAAATGAGGACAAACTAACTTGGGATCTATGACCGTAATTTTACCGACTCTGTGCTTGATATGGCAACATTTCCCACACCGTTTACAGAGGGTTTCCCATTTTTCTTTTCTCATTTTTGTTTTTTTCTTTAGTATAACTTTATTTATTATAAAGTCAAGTTCAATTTTTGGTAGTTAAACCGCAAAGACACAAATTATAGAAAATTAGAAAGCAGGACTTCTGAGGAGAAGCTGTAGAAGACTTTTCTAGGGGCATCTCGAAGTTTAGCTCTGATACGATCTTTCAGAATTAAATCACTTGCAAAGTCTGCATACGGACAGGGACACATATTACAATTTTGCTCTACAATACATCGAGAGAGGTCTTGAGGACAGCTTTCACAGGTTTCTCCGAGATCCACCCTTCCATTTCCACAGGTCTCAAGTTTACAGATAGTTGAACAGATTCCATTTTTTCCATTAAGCAGTCCCGCATCACATTCTTCTCCTCTATCCAATATACCGTTTCCACAATGGGTAATACATCTATCGGTCTGGTCACAGTCGGTTGGGCAGAGATCACAATCTAAGACTCCACAAATCCCGTCACAGGAGGTCTCTGGTGGATTTATTCGCTTACAAAAAGCCGTACATCCTAGTTCACTAGGATCACATTCTTCGCCTGGATCACGGATCCCATTAGAGATACAATAGGATAAACAGATATCCGGTTTCTCACAATCGGAAATACAAATCTTACAGTCGTTTACTCCACAAATTCCATCACATTTGGAATCCTCTGG